>JAAXXR010000006.1 GCA_013334335.1 Chlorobiaceae bacterium | reverse complement strand
AAGGCTCCACATTTTATCGACGAGTCGCTCATGATGATGCCTCATTGAGATAGCGCATCAGGAAAAACAAGAGAATTGCCGACCTGGAGATCGGCGTTCCCGGGGAAGCCGAAGGCTCCACATTTTAAGCAAGCAGCGGCAAATGACGAGAGGGGGAGAGACGTGACACGTGACTCCTCCGTGAACCGTGCCTCGACCTGCAGCACACCCGCCAGCTGCCCTCTGGACTTTTCCGTATTTTATCTTTCGTTTTCCTCCGCAGGTTTTGATTCCGCAGAGCGTCACAATGAATGAACAGGCCTCGGGACAGTGATGTTCGCTGGCTTGATTGACGCTTAAACATGAAAACGAAAGAAACGATGAACAGATTTATTGCCTCGGCCCTTACTGCCGGGTTTCTTTGTGCCGGAAGTTTGACGGCCACCGCTATTGAGACATCTTCCGCTCCCGTGCCACCCGGTCCCCCGCCTGCGGCCGCAGGGTTCAGGCAGGGTTATATGAACGACGGCATGAGGCCTGGATGCTTTCCCATGCAGCAGGCCCTGGGTCTGAGCGACAAACAGGCGAGCCGTCTTGATGAAATGCGGCAGAGCCATTTCCGGGAAGTACAACCCCTGCGTCAGGACCTTTTCCGCCTGAGAGGAGAGCTTGCGGCCGAATCGGTGCAAAAACGACCCGATGAGAAGCGGATTGACGATCTTGCAGGTCAGATCGGCCAGCAGCATGTGAAGCTGGCAATGCTCGAAAGCCGCCATCTGAAGCAGCTCTCTTTGGTGCTTGACCGGAAACAGGTCAATACCCTGCTCAAAATGAAGGAGGGACGAGGGTTCTCCAAAGGTCGGCGGTGGTGAGTTGAGGGGGACGTCCTTAAATTGCTTAAGTAACCGCGTTACTTAAGCAATTTAAGGACGTCCCCTCAGAGCGGCTGGCCTGTGGGGCGGATCAGGATCTCGTTCACGTCGACATGCGGCGGCTGGCTGATGGCGAAGATAACGGCGCGGGCGATATCGTCCGGCTGGAGCTCGGCTTCGCAGGGTTTTTGCAGATGTTCCCAGAACGGTGTGTCGACCACGCCCGGTTCGACGAGCGTGACCCGCACGCCGGTGCCGGACATTTCGTTGCGGATCGCCTGGGCCATGCCGGTGACCGCCCATTTCGTCGCCGAGTAGAGGTTCCGGATCGAGGTGACGCGGCCGACGACCGAACCGGTCAGGAGGAAGTGCCCCTTTGTCCTCACCAGTTCCGGTAACGTGAGCCGTGCCGTGGCCGCGGCGCCATAGACGTTCGTCAGGATCATCTCACGCCACTCCTCCGGTTTGTCCTCTCCGCCGTAAAAGGTCGAACCTTTTGAAAATCCGGCATTGGCGAATGCCGCGTCGATTCTTCCAAAACGCTCGATTGATCTCCGGAGCAGTTCCCGCTGCGATTGCCAGTCCGAAACGTCACAGGTGACGGCAAAGGCGCGATCGCTGCCGAGGGCGGAGGCAACCCTGCGGAGCTTTTCGGCTGAACGCGCTGCAAGTACCACGTTCCAGCCGGATTCGACGGCCCGCATGGCGGTCGCTTCACCGATGCCGGTTGAGGCGCCGGTAATGATCATTACCTTTCTCTTGTTTTCGCTGCTCATGCGTTGTCGATCGGAGATGAGGTTATTGTCTTTCGATGCGACCGGAATATAACCGATTCTTGTGCGATCTTTGCCGCTCGGGAGGCTGCCGGCGCTATTTTGCCTTTTTAATTCTTGTCCGTGAAGATCGCTTTATCGACATTGCTTATATACGGTCGCTGCTGGCAGGATAATGAGAAATACTCACTTCTTCAGGCGCATGCTCCATCAACCCAAGAATATTCTTTAAATGAAAGAGTTGTTCGAGGATCGTCTGGTCAGAGCGCTTCGCGGATTCAACCATTTTCTCCACGTGCTCCTGGCCATCGCGCTCGTCATGGCGAGCATGATGGTGCTGTGGGAATTTGTCATGGCCGTAGTGCATGCCGTCCAGAAGAACCAGCTCTCTCACGGGTTCCTGCAGGCGCTCGGCACGCTCTTCATCGTCTGGACCCTGTCGAGCCTGATTTCGGCCGAAATCAACTATGTGCAGAACGGCGTGTTCCATCTGGTGGTGTTCATCGAGGTGGCCATGATCACGCTACTCCGGCAGCTGATCGTCGAACCGGTCAAGGTGGCCACCGCGGGCCAGACCCCGGAGCAAGTGTTCAACGCCTGGCATTACGGCCTGCTTCTGGCTTCGCTCATGGTTATCGGTATCCTGCACAAGCTGGTGTCGAGCTCCGAGAAGCGCGATCTTGAATAGTACTTCGACACTCCGGTTCCGTGCTGTCCCATGAACGGTTCCGAAGCCATCGGGCAGAAAAAAAACCCTTGAGTCTCTCGCCCCCGGGTGGTAACTTGCTCTTGCTGTTCAGGTCGATATGGCTGTCGCCATCCTTTCTGTAACGTACCCCCAAGTACGTGATCACTCTTTTTTTTCAGTAGTCAGGGACGGAATGTCCCGCTTATTCCGGTAGTCCGGCAGGTTGTTGCATGCGCTGCTTCCGTGTCATGTTCCAGCCTGCCAGGCCGGAGGATTGTCAATCGGGGCCACCTGTCCGTCACCCGGAGTTACCGTTCCTGCCACTTTGCAGTGTTGTACCCCATCAAGGCAAGAAGTCAAGCGACTTAACTTTCAGGGAGGAAGATCATCATGTCATCACGGAATCTTTTCACGGTTGCCGCCATCCGCACTTCACCGGACGGCAAGGTCAGGGAGTATCTGTTCAACGAGAGCCCGTCGGTCTTCAGGCTTGGGGATATGCGCGCCGAGGCTGCCCAGAACGTTTCGCGGATCAACGAAGCATTCGACAGGAAACGGCCGATCAAGCTTGAAATCGATTCGGCACGGGGAGTGGTCAGCAAGATCATGGCTCCGAGCGATACTGAGGTGAAGGAGTTCGCAGCCCTGCGGCCCAGGCTTGAAAACCCGCAAAAGCCCAGGAAGATCGACCTTGACAAGATCGATCACACCACCTTCGACATCGTCGACCATTATCTCAAGTTTCCGGTTTTTGCGCTCTGCACCAAGATTCTTCCCAACTATGCGAAGGCGAAGAGCATTTTCGATTATTGCGCGAACCAGACCTGCTCGCTTCCCGGACCTTTCGATATCAATCCGTGCATTCCGTTCCAGTACGTCAGGGACGGATGCTATGCGAGGGCGCACAAGATGCGCTGGATCATCACCACCAAGTACGGTTACTGCTGTGAAAAGGTCTTCAGTTTCGCCAACAGCAACATGGATACCCTTGCGGTCCAGGCGACAAAGTGGGGTGGATGCTGCGTCACCTGGTGGTACCATGTCGCTCCGCTCATCCGGGTCAAGGTCCCGCTCGGCAAGTTCAGCATGATCAGGGCGATGGTGATCGACCCGGGAATGTTCAACCAGCCGGTAGCGCTCAGCACCTGGCTTTCGGCGCAGGCCGTCAAGAGCTGCTCGCCCAATGCCCATGTTTCCATGTATGCGATCCAGCCGGGTTCTGCTTACAGTCCGGCCAACTATGCAGGCACACAATTCTCGACAGACAACAATTACACCTCAACCGATGCTACGCTGGTCGCCTATAAAAACCTGCATACCTGTCCTTAAGCCGACGCTCTCCTCCGGATCGGGACATCGGGGCGATGCTCCGGTCCGGTGCGTATTCCGGAATACCGGGGCATGCCATGAGGGATGAGCAGAACCACTCCGGGCAAAGGCGTTACTGCCGTGAGATGACGGTTGCCGATATCCGATTCCCTGAAGAAGGGGAGGTGGTCGAAGTCCTGTTTCTGGAGTCGGCAAGGTTTTACCGACTCCAGAAGGGCAATGCAGACTATGTCGGGATGCTTGCCAGGCTTAAGGATGCCATGACGGCAGGGGAGACCGTCACACTCTGTTTCGATGCCATCGACAGCGACCTTATCGAAGAGGTTTGCTGACCGGGGTGTGGCGCAGGGACTGTCGTGAACAACAGGGGGCGGATCACTTTCGCTGAAAGCCGCGGATCTTTTCGATGATCTCGCGCTGGGGATGGTTGTCGAGCTCCTCAGGATGTTCCGGCAGCGTGACCTGGCCGGCAATGAACTTGAGCAGGTGATGGTCGAGGTGGGCCGCGATGTCGAGCATGTGGATCAGGTGATGCCGAAGCTCGTACTGGACGACTTTTTCCGCATGGTGCCGTTTCATCTTTTCAAGGATGCGGGCCATCGTTTCGTTGTCGATATGCTTCGAGACCTCACTGAAATAGTCGACAGGCAGGTCGTTGGCGTAGTGGACCGCCTGCTCCACGCCCATTTTATTGCAGACGCCGGCTGAGATCTGCGGTCTGATGTGCTCCACCATGAGGGGAATGACGATGAAATGCGGGATGTACCTGACGATCGTACCGATGGCGTGGTAGAGGTCGTCCAAACCGTCGGTCTTTTTGTCGACCACGGCCCTGGTATACTCTGCGATCGTCTGCTGCTCGTCGAGGCCGAGCTCTTTCAGGGTCAGGGGAACAGGTACGCCGGTCCAGGCGAGCGATTCTTCAAGTATGCTCATGCGATGCGGGTCTTGTTGGGGTCTCGTTAACTGATTTTAATAATAGGTGCCAACTGGTCAGAGGCCCTACTGGTGCCGCACATTCAGTCATGCTGAACAGCCGGGGTTCCGCACTCGGTCCAGCCTTTCCGCGAACCTTGCATCACTGGTATTGACGCTCCGGGTGATAAAAGTCCATTTTATTGAAAATATCTCTGATACGGAAGTAAAACCCTTTCAAATGCAGGGGGATGGCATATATTGGTGCTTTTCAGGTAATAATCATATGAGGGCGGAGCGGTTATGGTGCTTCTGACGGTTGAAGGGATAAGCAAGACCTACGGTCTGAAGAGGCTTTTCGGGGAGGTGTCGTTCGGTATCGACGATAGCGACAAGATCGGCGTCATCGGCGCCAACGGCAGCGGTAAGAGTACCCTGCTCAAGATTCTGGCCGGCATCGAAACGACCGACAGCGGCAAGGTGATGGTCTCGAAAGAGAAACGGATCGTCTATCTTCCTCAGGATTCAATATTTGAACCTGAGGACACCGTTCTGGAAGCAGTGCTGAAGTCAAGTGACCGTACCATGGAGCTGATCTGCGAGTACGAACTTGTCTGCACGAAGCTGGAGGACGCTGAGTGCGACCATATGGCCCTGATCGAGCGGATGAGCTATCTTTCCCACGAAATCGACGCCTGCGGGGGGTGGGAGCTCGAGTCAAACGCCAAGGTGGTGCTTGGCAAACTGGGCCTCAACGATCTGACGGCCCGCATGGGGACGCTGTCGGGTGGGCAGCGCAAACGCGTGGCTCTCGCGCACGCGCTGGTGGTGCCGAGCGATGCGCTGATTCTCGACGAACCGACGAACCATCTCGATGCCGACAGCGTCGAATGGCTGGAAAACTATATCCGGCGCTACTCAGGCGCGGTGCTGCTGATCACGCACGACCGTTATTTCCTGGATAGGGTGGCGACGCGGATGATCGAACTCGATGGAAAGACGGCGCTGACCTTTTCCGGTGGCTATGCGAGTTACCTTGTGCAGAAGGCTGAAATGGAGGAGCAGGAGGCCAGGGACGAGCGCAAGCGCAACGCGCTCACCCGTCAGGAACTGGAGTGGATGCGCACCGGAGCCAAGGCGAGAACGACCAAGCAGAAAGCGAGGATGCAGCGGGCCGAGTCGCTGGTGTACGCCCCCGGCAAAGAGAAGAAACAGGAGCTCGAGATCGGTTTCGGCTCGGAACGGCTCGGCAACCGGATCGTGGAGTTTCACCGGGTTTCGAAATCCTACGGCGCAAGGCGATTGCTGCACAATTTCGAGTACCTCCTGGAAAAGGGGGACCGGATCGGCATCATTGGCCCGAATGGTTCAGGCAAGACAACGCTGTTCGACATGATCGCCGGACGGGTCATGCCTGACAGCGGCCGGGTCGAGATCGGATCGACCGTAAGGCTCGGTTATTACGATCAGGAGAGCCGTGAACTCGACGATTCAAAACGGGTGATCGAGTATATCAAGGAGATCGCCGAGCAGATCACGACGAAGGACGGATCCCAGGTCTCGGCGTCGAAGATGCTCGAACGGTTCCTGTTCTCACCTGCTGCCCAGTACAACTACATCCGAACCCTCTCGGGGGGCGAGCGTCGCAGATTGTACCTCCTCAGACAGCTGATCGCCTCTCCGAACGTCCTCCTGCTCGACGAGCCGACCAACGACCTCGACATTCCGACGCTGCGGGTACTCGAGGATTACCTGGACTCCTACAGCGGATGCCTCATCGTGGTAAGCCACGACCGCTATTTCCTTGACCGGACGGTCGAACATGTCTTTGTATTCGAAGGCGACGGCGTCATCAAGCGCTATCCCGGCAACTACAGCGTTTATCTCGAAATGAAGGCGGCGGCATCCAAAGAGGAGGTTGTGCCGCCCAAAAAGGTGCCCGAGGCACTGAAACCGGCCTTGCCGCCACCATCGAATCAGAGGAAACTCAACAGCAGGGAGAAGAAGGAGATGGAGCAGCTCGAACAGGCGATCGCCACGGCAGAAGCCCGGCAGGCCGATATCGGGGCAAGGCTTGCGGCAGCAGGATCGGATTTCCAGCGTGTCCAGGAACTGAGCGCCGAGTTGCACGAACTGCAGGCAAAACACGACAGAGACATGGCGCGTTGGTCAGAACTGGCCGAGATCGCCTGAAGATCATCTGCATAACCGGACATCCGTCATGACGGCAACCATTCTTGCACGGCTCGAAGCCCTTTCGGACGATGCGACCGCAACCGTTCTGATGCGGTTTTTCAAAACCGGACCGGGTGAGTACGGCGAGGGTGACCGTTTCAGGGGGATACGGGTGCCGGTGCTCCGCAGGCTCTGCCGCGAATTTGCCCATTGCGGCCCGGGAACAGCTGCCGGGCTGCTCGCCTCGCCATGGCACGAGGATCGGTTACTCGGCCTTCTCCTGCTGGTCGTCCAGTACGACTCCATGAACCAGGCCGGTCGCCAGGCGATCTACGAGCTCTACTGTTCGCACACCTCGAGAATCAACAACTGGGACCTGGTCGACCTCTCTGCTCCGAACATTCCCGGCCGTCACCTCTCCGGCCTTGACCGCTCCCCGCTGTACCGCTTCGCCAGTTCGGCAAACATCTGGGAACGGCGCATCGCCATCGTGTCCACGTTCCATTTCATCCGGCAGAGCGAGTTTGACGATACCCTCTCCATCTGCGGCATGCTGCTTGGTGACTCCGAAGAGCTCATCCACAAGGCCTGTGGCTGGATGCTGCGTGAGGTCGGCAAGCGTGACCGCGCCGTCCTGGAGGCGTTTCTCGAACGCAATTACCGGCAGATGCCGAGAGTCATGCTTCGTTACGCTATCGAACGTTTTGAAGCAGGCCGCCGGCAGGCGTATCTGAAGGGGCTTGTCTAGAGTCGGCAGCCGAACCGCTTGCGTCGCCTGAAGGGCTCTGTTGCTTGAGTCGCTTACCTCCGCGTTCTGACCCTCGGTCCACGCCCTGTTTCCACCCTGTTTTTCCGTTTTCCACCCGAGCTGCTCCTCACGCAGGTGAGGCATTGCCCCCTCCCCGTCACGCCCGGTTTACTTTCCCGTTCACCCTCCTTTCCAGCGGTTCTTGCCTGAACCGGCAATGCCCAGAAACGTCCGGTTTGAGAGGGTTTGCGGGTGAGACGGTGATCAACCTGTCTTAAGGTGAGACGGTTCCGTTGTGTCATTTTGATTCCATAGCTGTTTCATGTCCTGGAAGTGCGACTTTTAATATGATTTAAAATATTATATAATATGTAGTTAGATGTTATGGCATGATTGTTGCCTTAAGTATGTCGGAGATCGACCGACAAGCTTACCAGGAACACACTCATGTCACACAATATTTTGATTTTACTGCTTGGCCTTTTCCTTGCCGGACTTTCGGCAACGGGCCACCTCGCTTTTGGAGCTACCGATGGTCAGCTTGTTTTTGGCAACGGTGATTCCTCTTCATGGTCTGATTTCTTCACCGCCTCCCTTGATCACGGAAGAGTCTATATCGTTTCGCTTTTCGTGGCCCATCTCTCCATCTGGGCGCTCTCTTCGGTTGCTGAAAAGCTGAACCTGGTCGACAGGCCTGACAACAACCGCAAGGTCCATACGGTGGCCAAGCCGCTGGTCGGCGGACTCGGCATCGTTGCCGGTGTTCTGGTTACCATGGTGATGTTCTTCCCGGTCGACAAATACCTGAGCCTTATCATTTCGATCCTGATGGTGCTGATCATGGGGGCCATCGATGACCGCTTCGACATCAGTTTCAAGATTCGCCTTGTCGTCCAGGTCACCGCGACCGTCATCACCATGAACTATTTCCCCGGTATGCACCTGCTCTCCTTCGGTAATCTGTTCGGGCTCGGAGAGGTCTACACCGGTATGCTGGTTATTCCGGTCACGGTGTTCTGCGCACTCGGCGTGATGAACGCCATCAACATGATCGACGGTCTCGACGGTCTTGCAGGCACCACGTCGCTTATCGCCTTCACCACATTCGCGGTTCTCGCCTGGATAAACGATATGGGCTCCTTCATGCTCCTGAGCCTTGCCTTCGCCGGTGCGCTTGCCGCATTCCTGCGATTCAACTGGTATCCCTCCAGGCTCTTCATGGGTGATGCCGGCAGCATGACTCTGGGATTTGTCCTGGCATTTTTCTCGATCGAGCTGAGCCAGAAGCCTGACGGTATTATCTCCCCAGTCGCCGTGCTGATCGTGCTTGCCGTTCCGGTGACTGACACGGTGACCGTCATGACCAAGAGGATCCTGTCAGGTAAGAGCCCGTTCTCGCCGGACAAGACCCATTTCCACCACATCCTCAGGGATATGGGGTTCAACCACGCAGGTGTCGTGATCATTATCATGAGCATTGCCACCCTGTTTTCACTGTTCGCGATTGCCGCCACCGTGCTGCATATTCCCGACTACATCCTGTTCGGTCTCTTCGCCAGCTGGTTTGTGTTCTACTTCGTCTCTTCGACAACCAGAAAGGGTCTTTTCAGCGGGATCGAGTGGTTGCAGCGGCATCATGTCATCGCTTGCACTGAAGTTCTGCCTGCTGGAAAATAAGGACTCCTGAACTGCGCCCGGAAAGGGTCTGTACGGCTCTTTCCGGGTTTTTCCTGTTTTTCTGGTTCATCGGTCATTATTGATGCCAGATTCCTCTCTTTTGTCCTGCAAGTCTGTCGTCGTTTCAACCATGCCGAGTGCTTCGAGTATCGACAGGATGCGGTGCAGCGGTGTGAAGTCTTTTTGCTCTTTGTCACTAAAGCACCACAATGATTGACGTTGCGAAAAACAAAGCCGATCGGCGGGGTAAATATGTATTTCATTCCGTATATTTATTTTCTGTATAAACTTGTCAACCTCCCCTTGCTCATTTCATGAAAAAAGCTCTTATCACGGGTGTTACTGGTCAGGACGGCTCTTACCTCGCCGAACTCTTGCTTGAAAAGAATTATGAGGTTCATGGTATCATCCGCAGGAGCAGCAGTTTCAACACCGGGAGGATTGACCACATCATCCATGACCGGGAAGCTGAAGATCGATTTTTCTTCCACCACGGTGACCTCACCGATGCGAGCAACCTGAATCGCCTGCTTGAGAAGATCCAGCCGGACGAAATCTACAATCTTGCCGCCCAGAGCCATGTGAAGGTCTCTTTCGACATGCCGGACTATACCGCCCAGGTCGATGCCCTTGGTACGCTCCGGTTTCTTGACGCCATCAGGGAAACCCATATCAATACCCGGTTCTACCAGGCATCCACCAGTGAGCTGTTCGGCAAGGTGCAGGAGATCCCGCAAACGGAAAAGACACCTTTCTACCCCCGTTCGCCCTATGGCGTCGCCAAGCTGTACGCATACTGGATCATGGTCAACTATCGTGAGGCCTATAACCTTTACGCATGCAACGGGATCCTGTTCAATCACGAGTCCCCCCGCAGAGGCGAGACGTTCGTGACCCGCAAGATCACCCGCGCTGCAGCAAGGATCAAGGAGGGGCTTCAGGAGGACCTGCTTCTCGGTAATCTCGATGCCAAGCGTGACTGGGGTTATGCTCCGGAGTTTGTCGAGGGGATGTGGCGCATGTTGCAGCAACCGGAGCCCGACGATTATGTGCTTGCCACCGGGGAAACCCATACCGTCAGGGAGTTCGTGGAGCTGACCTTCAGGGAACTCGGCATAGATCTCGAGTGGCAGGGCGAGGGCGCCGACACCAAGGGCGTCGACAATGCGACCGGCAAGGTGCTTGTCGCCATCGATCCGGCGTATTATCGCCCTACCGAGGTCGATCTGCTGATCGGTAATCCGCAAAAGGCGAAAGACCAACTGGGCTGGGAGCCAAAGGTCAAGTTTGAAGAGCTTGTCAGGCTGATGGCGAAGTCAGACTGGGAAAAAGTTCAAAAACGGGGATTTTGAACACACGGGAGTAATAGGAATTATGTCGGGAATGGTGTTTTTTAATGATGGGCATCACTGTCCTTAAATAAATACGGGGGTTCAATTTATGAAGAGCACTGTGATCGCTAATATCGTAAGGCATGTGTGTTTTCGTTTGGTTGAAATTGATGATGCTGAATTCATAGTTTCTTTACGGACCTCTCCATCCAAATCCCGTTACATTTCTTACACCGACAATGATGTTGACGTTCAACGGAAATGGATTGCGTCTTATCTGGAGCGACAGGACAAGGGGCTTGAGTACTATTATATAATCGAGGACAACAAGGCTGAAAAGTACGGCACGCTCAGGATTTATGATTTCAGGGAGGATTCCTTTTGTTGGGGAAGCTGGATCATGAAAGATGGCAGTCCCTACTACATGGCTATAGAGTCTTTGCTTATGGCATTGGAAATAGGCTTTTATCAGCTTGGTTTCACGCGTTCCCATGGAGATGTCAGAAAAGGAAATCATTCTGTTTTAAATAATCACCTTCGCTTTGGTAGCAAGATTACCGGAGAGGATGACCTCAATTATTATCTTGAATACAACCGGTATGATTATGAGGCGGTGAAGAAGAAGTACGGTCGTTTTTACTGTTGAATTACCTATAAGCCAGACTAATCGTTTACCTGATGCTCAATCGTGATGGAGTAATATATGTGGCGGGACATAATGGAATGGTTGGTTCTGCTATTGTAAGAAAACTCGTATCCTCTGGTTATACCAATCTGCTTACAGCCGACCGATTCGATCTGGATCTTGCAGATCAGCAATCGGTTTTTTCTTTCCTGGGCCGTCACAAGCCGGACTATGTGGTCATCGCTGCGGCCAAAGTCGGAGGTATCCTTGCAAACAATACCTACAGGGCCGAATTCATCTATGAAAATCTGGTCATTGAAACCAACCTGATCCATGGGTCATGGCTCGCCGGGGTAAGGAACCTGCTGTTTCTGGGCTCATCCTGCATCTACCCGAAACAGGCCCCCCAGCCGATGCCTGAGTCATGTCTTCTCACTGGCGAACTCGAATATACGAACGAACCGTATGCGATCGCCAAGATCGCCGGTATCAAACTCTGTGAAAGCTACAACCTGCAGTACGGTACGAATTACCTTTCGGTCATGCCGACCAACCTTTACGGCCCGAACGACAATTTCGATCTTGAAAAATCACATGTCCTGCCCGCGATGCTGCGGAAATTTCATCTCGGCAAGTGCCTGATGGAAGGCGACTGGGAGTCCCTGCGAAAAGATTTCGACCGGCGTCCAGTCGACGGGTTGCGTGGTGACGCTTCCGAATCCGATCTTCTTTCAGTACTTGCGAGATATGGCGTGGCCATCGATCCGGCCGGCGCTGAAGCGCCAGTCCCCGTCACCGTGACGCTTTGGGGCTCGGGCACCCCCCGACGTGAGTTCCTGTACAGTGATGATCTCGCTGATGCCTGTGTTTTCATCATGGAAAACGTCAGGTTTGCCGATACGTTCGAGAAGGGGAGCAGAGAGGTGCGAAACACTCAGATCAACATCGGCAGCGGAAAAGACCTTTCGATCCGCGATCTGGCCGAAACGGTCATGCGGGTGGTCGGGTTCCGGGGCGGCGTTGCGTTCGACGCGACCAAGCCGGATGGAACACCCAGAAAGCTCCAGAATGTCGACCGGTTGGCACAGCTCGGTTGGCACCATACCGTAGAACTTGAAGAGGGTATCTCAAGGATGTACCGATTCTACGCCTCGTGATCGCATCATGTAAAGAACAAACTCATGAAAAATCTTCTCCCAGAACTGATCCATCTTCCCAAGATCGAAGATCCGCGCGGCAACCTTACGTTCATTGAAGCAGAGATGCATATCCCTTTTGAGATCAAAAGGGTTTACTGGATCTATGACGTGCCGGGTGGACAGGCCAGAGGCGGGCATGCGTTCAGGGAGCAAGAGGAACTGATCGTAGCCCTCAGCGGCAGTTTTGATGTCGAAGTGAAACATGGGCTCGGCTCGCAGAGAATCCATCTGAACAGATCCTATTATGGGTTGTATATCCCGAATGGCCTCTGGCGTCATTTTGATAATTTCAGTACCAATTCAACGGCGTTGGTGCTTTCATCGACATATTACGATGAGCACGATTATATCAGGGACTTCGATGACTATCTTCTCTATAAAAAAACAATGCAAAAGTGAGGTGATTGTTGATGGAGAAGATTTCAGTTACGTCATCGGTATACGATTGCAGTATTGTCCATCTGCCGAAAGTTCACAATCGGACGGGAAATATAACGGCGCTTGAAAACGGAAAGACAATCCCGTTCAGCGTGAATCGAGTGTATTACCTCTACGACGTTCCCGGAGGTGCAGACAGAGGTGGGCACGCGCACCGGAATTTGCAGCAGTTTATCGTTTCTGTGAGCGGGGCTTTTGATGTATTGCTCGACGATGGAACGAACAAGAAGATTGTTCGGCTTGATCGACCATATATCGGCCTGCATATCGTTCCCGGGATATGGCGCGAAATCATCGATTTTTCATCCGGGGCAATCTGCCTCGTTCTGGCATCAGAGAAATATGATGAACAGGATTACATCAGGGACTATAAAGAGTTTGGGGAATTCAGGGCGTTCACGGGTTCAACAGAAGGATGACGGACAGGCCTGCGTTATCCCTGGTTCTTCGCCCCAAAGCGCAGCTGATCTCCAGCATGGGTTCAAGCGTCAGGACCGGGGCAGGCATAGGGTCGAACGCCCCTATGCCTGCCCCGGTCACGATAGGTGCGGATGCTCCGGAAAAAAGGTCCATGAACATGCGCATGATGCATAAAACCGGCCTCTCGTTCCGACAGGTGCAGGGTGGGCTTGAGCCGGCAAAAGAACAGTTAAACGTTCGAAGAAGGATGGTATTGCCAGTAAACAAGCAGACAGAACTGCTGCTGAACGGCTCAAGTATACACGGTTTTTTTTCGATCAGCCATTTTCTCGATGCCGGCGGAATGGCAGATGAATACTGATGATCTTTCCGGTAGTGATCTCGGCTCGCAACGGTGATAATGAATCCATGAAATTAGCCTCGTGATACATATCGTGCAATATCGTCCTGAATTTCGCCACGAGTGGAATTCGTTCGTGCCCATGTGCCGAAATTCTTCCTTCCTGTTCTTGAGAAGTTACATGGATTACCACCAGGATCGGTTCAGGGATGTTTCCCTCATGATCTATTGCCACGACCGTCTTGTCGCCTTGTTTCCGGCATGCATCAGGAACGACGATGTCGTCTCTTCGCATGAAGGGCTTTCCTATGGGGGGTTGCTGGTCAGGACTGAGGAGTACTCGGATCAAACCATCAGATATCTGGCGGCCGTTTTGAAATACTATCATGAATCCGGTTTCGATCGGCTGGTGTTGCGACAGATGCCCGCGTTTTACGCAACGGTTCCTTGTGATGAAATGAATTATGCCCTTTTTCTCGCGGGAGCATCGGTTTTCCGTGTCAACCTGAACTCTGCGATCGATCTCGGCAACAGGTTGCCGCTGCAGCGAAGAAGAAAAACGGGCATAAGGACCGCAGAGCAGAACGAAATCGAGGTGGTTGAGACATCTGATTTCCAGGAGTTCTGGTCATCCATTCTCATCCCTAACCTCGAACTGCGACATTCGGCGGCCCCGGTGCATACCGTTGATGAGATCCGGAGCCTGTGCGAAGCCAATAAAGGCAGGATACGGCAGTTCAACGCGCTGCATAAGGGGCGGATAATGGCCGGATGTACGATTTTTGATGTCGGCAGGGTAGCCAAGGTGCAGTATTTTTCCGGATGCGACGAGGGAAGAGCCAACGGTTCTCTGGATTACCTCGTCTACAGGCTGATAAGCGAGTTTTTCAAGGACAAGAACTATTTAGATTTCGGCAATTCGAACACCGAGAACGGGATGCGCATCAATCATGGCCTCCTGTCGTGGAAGGAGGGGTTCGGTGCTCGCTCGTATGTCCAGAAGTTTTTTGATGTCGAAACAGGAAACCACTATCGGATTTCCGAGGTGTTCGCTTAGGGTGCTCTCTGTGCGTTCAATACGACGAACCTTAGCTATGGAATGATTATGGAATTTATGGAAATGAGTGCTGAAGCGTATGCCGGAATTTTCCAGGAAGCCTCCTTTGTTTACGGTGCTCATCAGTTCAATCTGCTGAACGCCGGAAAATGTGAGAAGGTGTATTACCTCTGCGCAAGAAGCAAGAAGTTCAGACTCGGGATCGTTGGTGGAAAGTTGGGTAGCGTGTTCGCTTCACCGTTTTCAGCTCCTTTCGGTGGGTTTGTATTTTCAGGGGAGCATATGCATATGGCTTATGTCGACGAGGCGATTTCCCTGTTTGTCGATTGGGTGAAATGTCAGGGCATGGATCAGATCAAGATCGTGATGCCGCCATTCATTTATCAGGAGACGGTCATTTCGAAGGTCACCAACAGCCTGTTGAGAAATGGGTTCAGTATCGCTCATATCGATTTGAACTATTATCTGTCAATGGATGCGTTTGTTGGTGATTACGACAGGGTCATGCACCACAGTGCCCGAAAGAACCTGAAAAAAGCCCATGACCACAACCTGCAGTTCTCCCGCTGCCAGCAACGGGAGGAGAAGGTTCTTGCCTATGAGATCATCAGGCAAAACCGGGCGGCAAAGGGATATCCGCTGAAAATGTCGATGGCTGATGTGATGAATACCGCCGATATCATCGAGTCGGACTTTTTCCTGGTCAGGAACGAATCCGGTTCGCCAGTTGCGTCGGCTATTGTTTTTCATGTCACGGACACGATCGTCCAGGTGATTTATTGGGGCAACCTCCCGGAATACAGCCACTTGAGATCGGTAAATTTCCTGGCCTTCCGGCTTTTCGATTTCTACAAGAGCGCAGGAAAGAAAATGGTCGACGTGGGTCCCTCGTCCGAACATTCGATCCCGAACTACGGGTTGTGCGACTTCAAGGATAGCCTTGGTTGCGAGGTTGGATCCAAACTCTCCCTGATCAGATATATCCCGGGCTTCTTGTTCAGTGTCATGTGTCAAGGAGCGCGATTCGCTGAAAACATGCTATTCGATAATTGCTTAATGTTGCCAGTATGATTTCATTCCTCAACCTGAAACAGATCAACCAGCAATACCTCGAGGAACTCAGCCAGGCCGCGCGAGATGTCATCGCGTCAGGATGGTACTTGCTCGGTGAAAGAGTCTCGAAATTCGAGAGTAATCTCTCGAAATACGTTGGAGTCGAACATGCCATCGGGGTCGGAAACGGTCTGGATGCTTTGCGACTCATTCTCAGAGGGTATATCGAGCTGGGGGTGATGGCCGTTGGAGACGAGGTCCTCGTGCCGGCGAATACCTATATCGCGACCATCCTGGCCATCGCCGACAATGGCTTGAAGCCGGTTTTGGTCGAACCGGACACCAATACCTATAATCTCGATCTTTCTCAGCTCGAACGTCATATTACCTCCAGGACCAGGGCAATCATGGTGGTTCATCTCTATGGACGGGTTTGCTGGTCGGAAGGGCTTGAGTCACTTGCAGCGCAATACAACCTCAGGGTTATCGAGGACAATGCACAGGCTATTGGTGCGTCATGGAGAGGAAGAAAAACCGGCTCCCTTGGCGATGCTGCCGGTTTCAGTTTTTATCCCGGCAAAAATCTTGGTGCCTTGGGTGATTCCGGTGCGGTGGCCACGGATGATGCCGAGCTCGCTGACGTCGTCAGGGCTCTTGCAAATTACGGTTCCCGGGTCAAGTATGTCAATGAATTCAAGGGTCTCAATAGCCGCCTCGACGAAATTCAGGCAGCGTTTCTTGATGTTAAACTGAAGTATCTTGACATCGAAAATCGCCGAAGGCGGGAAATCGCCAATGCATATTGCCGGTTTATCGACAATTCGGCCATCGTCCTTCCGGCTGGGCGTGGCCACGCGGCTGTTTTCGATGAAGAAGAGCACGTTTGGCACCTGTTTGTCATTCGTTCAGAGGCGCGGGATTTGCTGCGTCGTCACCTCGAAGCCGAGGGGGTGCAGACGCTCATCCATTATCCTATTCCTCCTCATCGTCAGGGAGCGTTCAGCGAGATGGCAGCGCTGAGCCTTCCGGTGACCGATCGGATGCATGAGACGGTGCTCAGTCTGCCAATTAGTCCTGTGATGACCGACATCGAAGTCGAGAGGGTCGTTTCAGCAGTTAACAACTATTCCGCGCACTCGTTTTCCATATCCCAGGGCCTTCAAGCATGAGCGACCAAAAGTCATCTTTTCGACAGATTCTCAAGGCAACCTCGCTGTTTGGCGGTGTCCAGGTATTCCAGATCCTGATCAGCATTGTCCGTTCCAAAATCATTGCCGTGCTGCTCGGTCCGGCTGGCATGGGCATATCAGGCCTGTTCACATCGACGACCTCACTCATTGCCGGTTTCACCGGTATGGGGCTTGGGACAAGTGCGATTAAAAATATTTCGGCAGCAGAGGCATCGGGTGACCAGGCACGGGTCGAACTCGTCGTGTCGGTGTTTCGCCGCCTTGTCTGGCTAACCGGCCTGATCGGTGCGTTGGTGGTTCTTGTTTTCAGCCCCTGGCTGAGCGAGTTGACATTCGGAAGCCGGCAATATACCATGGGGTTTGTCTGGCTCTCGATAACGCTCCTTTTCAACCAGTTGAGTATCGGCCAGAATGTCATGCTCCAGTCGATGAGGAAGCTGCAGTATCTGGCCTCAGCAAGCATGATCGGCGCACTGGTAAGCCTCGTGTTCTCAGCACCGATGTATTATTTCTGGCGCGTGGACGCCATTGTTCCGGCATTGATCATCAGTTCGGCCCTCGGGTTGTTTCTTGAATGGTATTACGGCCGGAGGATTCCGGTCCGGCAGGTGCCCGTCAGTCTGACTACGCTCATGGTTGAAGGCCGGGAGATGCTCCAGATGGGATTCATGCTGACGGTCAGCGGTCTGATCACCACCCTCAGCTCATATGTCATCAGAGTATATATCGGTGCCCATGGAGGGGTTTCCGAGGTCGGGTTGTACAACGCTGGCTTTGCGATCATCAACACCTACACCGGACTTGTCTTTTCATCGATGGGCACTGATTACTATCCCAGGCTGTCGGGGGTTGCTCATGACGATCAACAGGCAAATCTCCTGATCAACCAGCAGGCGGAGGTTGCAATCCTGATTCTGGCGCCCATTCTTTCAGTTTTTTTGATATTCATCGATTGGGTGGTCGTTCTGCTATACTCGACAAAGTTCATTGCGGTGAACGGCATGATTCACTGGGCGGCGCTCGGCATGTATTTCAAGGCGGCGAGTTGGTCCGTTGCGTTCATTCTGCTCGCCAAAGGCGAATCGAAGATTTTTTTCTGGAACGAACTGTTTGCCAACGTTTATACGCTGGCCCTGAGCCTGATCGGCTACAGGCTAGCCGGGCTCGACGGCCTGGGAATCGCTTTCCTTGCGGGGTATGTCCTCTATCTTATTCAGGTGTTTCTGCTTGCCAGGTCAAGATATGGTTTTTCTTTCAGTTCCGGGTTTTTCACGATTTACATGGTGCAGTTGCTTGCCGGGTTGCTTTGTTTCGTGAGCGTAAAAATCCTGCCGTCATTCTGGCCATATGTCGCCGGTATCCTTCTGATCGTCGCATCGACCCTTTATTCGATCAGGGAGATGGATCAGCGGATAGACTTGAAGCAGATCGTCAACAAGGTGAAAAACCGGTTTGTCAAACAGGGAGATTCGGAACATGGCGCATAGTACACGAGAGTTGCCGTTGGTGTCGGTCATTGTCATTACCTATAACTCTGCGAAATACGTACTCGAAACTCTCGAGAGCATCAAGGCGCAAACGTATGACCATCTTGAATTGATCGTAAGCGACGATGGTTCAAAGGATGATACGGTTGCGTTGTGTAACAGATGGATCGAAGAAAACCGCGAGCGCTTTCAACGTGCTGAACTGCTGACTGTCGGGGTCAATACCGGTATTCCTGCCAACTGCAACAGAGGTGTGAATGCCGCGAAAGCATCATGGACGAAAATGATCGCTGGCGACGACATACTTGAGCAAGGGTGTGTGGCCGGATACATGGACTTCATCGCTTCAGGTTCCGACATCAATTTCGTCTCCGCCCGGGTGACGGTGTTCAGTGACGACGAAGAGAAGTGTGGGCTGGTGTCGGTTGATGAGGGGATTTTTGCACTTCCACAGAGGAAGCAGTTCCAGCACCTGTTGACCAAGGGCAATTTCATTCTTGGGCCATCGGTGTTTTTCAATCTCGATATCATAAAAAGCCTTGGCGGGTTCGATGAACGGTATCGTTTGATCGAGGATTACCCGATCTTTGTCAAAATATACAGCCAGGGTTATCGGGTCCATTTCCTGAACAGCTCATTGGTCCGTTATCGAGTACACGACAGCAATGTTTCACTCAGCTTCAACAGCAGTTTTTCAGATTCATCACAACAGTTTCGTGACGAAGTAATACCAGGTCTGCTACTGAAAAACAGGATGTATCTCCAGTACTGGCATTTCCAGGTTGTCTCTCTCAGAAGGAAGTTTCCGAAGGATGGCGGATTTGGCGCCCGGCTGGCTCGAACCACCTTGTCATTGCTCTCTCCAGTCTATTATGGCATGGCTTTTCGAAAACTGTTGAGCAAAGATGGACATTGAGCATGAAACATTCGCTGCCCGAGCACGGCTGTCCTGATTTACAGCCAAAAGCGGTACCAGGGCATCTGTTGATGCCGCTTTTCACCGGTACAGATCATGCCGGGGAGGGGCAGACATGAAGATCCTGATTGTCTCATCTGGAGATTTTTTTTCAACCTTCGGTGGTGGCCAGATATATGTCAAAAACCTTGTCGACGAGCTTATCGGTCGGGGGGCGGATATTGTCATCGCCATGCCGGTAAGCATTGACGGTCGGACGACGGCTACAGCTCAGTATCGCGGTGTTCCTGTTCATGTCTATGACCCTTCCGCAATCGGTCAAGGTAAGGGGAGTCCTGGGTCATTACTTCGGCTTGTCAAGCCGGATGTCGTGCATGTCCATGGCGACAAGGCGGCGTTTGCCATCGCCTGCCATGAGGCCGGCACTCCGTGTGTGGTTACGGTGCATCATGGCGGAATACTCTGCCCGGCCGGGGCTCTTTTGAATCATCAGGACCGTATTTGCCGTGTTGCGGCAAGTGACCGGGAATGCCTGCCTTGTGTCCTCAAAAATGTAAGGGGCGGCATCGTGTCATGGTATTTATTTCGTTATATCCCTACTGGCGTGCTGATCGGTGCCGCAAACTTGATGCTTCGGTTGCCATTTGTCATCTATTTCACTCCGGTGGTCACGGCAGCCCTGTCGATACGGAATACGTTGGATGCCTGGGCAGCGATCAGCAGTTATGCTACCCTGCTCGTGTCGCCATCGCAGGCAATGGCTGAATGCCTGGTGCGCAACGGCGCGAAACCAGAGCAGGTGAAGGTCTTGTCACATGGTATTCCGCTTCCGAATGCTCTTGCGGTTGCAGATGCAGCCCGTTCTGGAAAAGTCCGTTTTTATTTTGTCGGACGCATTTGTCATGTCAAGGGCGTGCACCGGCTCGTCGAAGCATTTTCGGGAATCTCTGCTGGCAGTGCGGAGCTGCATATTGTCGGTGAACCCTCGAGCCATGCGGAACATCGTTACCAGGACCGTTTGAAACAGACCTGTCGCGATGATCCGAGGGTTTTCTGGCATGGGAAAATCGAGAACGACCGGCTGTATGAGTTGACCAAAGGATATGACGTTATGGTTCACCCAACGATTTGTCTGGAGGTGTTCGGTCTGAACATAGCCGAGGCGCTCGCTGCTGGAAAACCGGTTATTGCGACCCGCTCTGGCGGTCCGGAGATGCAGATCAGGGATGGTGTCAACGGGTTTCTGGTCGATCCGGACAGTGCCCTTGCGTTGAGGGGAGCGATGGAGAGGTGCATCGAAGAGCCTGAGCTTGTGGCTGGGATGAAGGCCGTTGCTGCCAGTGGCGTGGTTTCGATGCAGGAGCATGTGGAGGATCTTCTCAAAATGATCGACAAAGCGATAAGGAGGCATGGCGCATGAACGGGGGAGCGGTCAAGGTTTCAATTATCATTGTGTCGTTCAATGCGAGGGAGATTCTCAGGGATTGTCTGGTCTCTATCCGGCGTGCGGAACTTGGATTCAATTATGAGATCATCATCGTCGACAACAACTCGATCGACGGCTCTTGCGAGATGGTCAGAGAGGAATATCCTGATCTCATGCTTGTTGCCAATGACCAGAACAAGCTGTTTGCAGCGGCAAACAATCAGGGAGCGGATTTGGCGAGCGGCGAGTATTTGCTCCTGCTGAACAGCGATACACTCGTAGACAGGGGAAATATTGAAAAGCTGGTTCGCTTCCTCGATGATGCGCCATCAAAGATAGCCTGTGTCGGGCCGGTTGTCCTGAACGATGACAAGAGCCGGCAGAGTGCCGGATACGCCCTTCCCTCCATTGCTGAAAGAATCTCCATGGTGCTGTATCTGAACCGTTTGCTGCCGCGCTTCATTGCCAGAAGAGTGCTGCCTGCAGGAATTCCTGGCCTCTATGAAGCCGACCATCAGGTGGGCTGGATTTCCGGATGCTGCATGCTGATCAGGAGCGATGTCTACAAGGCTTTTGGGGGCCTGAACGAAGCGCTTGAGTTTTATGGCGAGGAGCCTGAGTTCTGCATGAGGCTTGACCGGAAAGGTTATGAAACGTGGTTGGTGCATGATGCCACGATAGTCCATCTCGGCGGAAAATCAAGCGGACAGGAGTATGCACCTTTTTTGCATGATCAGGTCGGTGCCATGAGGCGGTATAGTACGTTGCAGCAGCATACGGTAGGACTGAGAACATCCATTATCATGTCTCGTATCGTCCTGGCGACAGCCTGGATCAAGTATCTGCTGTTTGGCAAGAAGACGAGGGCGTATTTCAGAATGGCGATCGCGAATGAAAAGGCGGTAATTGCTTACATGAAGAAGCTGCTCTGAGATTTTGGATATCGGGCTCCACTCTGCTCAAAGACAATAAATCAAGATGAACAAAAGGGTCGTCATAGATTGCAATTCCATGGTATTGCGCCGCGGCATGACTCACCTTGCAGGGATTGGCAGGACAACGAGGGATCTTTTGAGCGCTCTGGCCAGACTCGGCCCCCTTCCGTTCGAGGTGGTCATGTTCACGCAGCGTATCCGGGGAAGGATGCCTGAGGGCAGGCTGCCATTCCGGAATGTGAATTTCCCCATGTTTTCCGGCCAGATATCTGATGCGTTGATGCAGAAATATCCGATTCTCGATATTGCCGTTCGGCATGATGTGCTGCATATCCCGCACAATTACGCTCCGGTGCACCGGCCTGAGAAGACCCTGGTAACGATTCATGATACCCTGTTTTTCAGTTATCCGGAGCAGTTTCTCGGGCACGATTTTGCCATATCCCATTATCCTCGCATTGCCAAATCGTGTAAAGCCATCATAACCTGTTCCAGGAATTCCAAAGACGACATCGTTCACTATATGGGAATCCCTCCGGAGAAGGTCACGGTGGCGCTCTGGGGTGTCAACCGTGAGGTTTTTTTCAAGGTCGACAAAGCAGCGGCGCGGAGTGCCCTGGCAGCAGGATTGGGCCTTGAGCGGCCGTTTTACGTCTCGGTATCATGCGATATAGGCCGGAAAAACACCATTGCGCTCTTACAGGCGTACCGTATTGCCCTGAAGCGTGGCCTGGAGCATGATCTTGTGCTCGTATGGGGAAATCCGCCTGCCGAGTATCTCAATGAATTCGCATCCGAAATTAACGCAGGGAGAATTCATTTTGTCGCTCATGTGGATGACACCCTGCTCCGGCAATTGTATGGCGCCTCAACCGTCAGCTGGTTTCCCTCCCGATACGAGGGTTTTGGGCTCCCGGTGCTTGAATCCATGGCTTGCGGAACGCCGGTCGTGACGTGCAGGAACAGCTCACTCTCCGAGGTGGGAGGCGACGCTGCGCTCTATGTCGAGCCTGATGATGTCGATGCAATGGCGGAGCTCATGATCACATTTGACCGGGGTTTCAGCCGATACGATGAGCTTGTCGAACGTTCGTACAGTCATGCCGCCCGTTTTACCTGGGAAAAGACAGCTCGAACGTATGTTGATTTCTATCTTGAAAACATGTGAATGATGGGACTGCGCAAACTGGTCAAACCGCTCTATTTGTGGTCAAAACGCCTCTCGCTTCGCCTTTGGCTTGCGACGAGACCATTATCGGTTTTGCCGGGTTATCGGACCATCATGGTCGTCGCTCCCCATCCCGATGATGAAATACTGGGACTTGGGGGATATCTGATAAGGCAACTCGCACTTGGATGTCGGGTGGTCCTTGTCTATCTGACGAATGGAGAGAAAAGCCTTGAGGAGATCGCACCCGAGATTGTCGCCGAACAGCGGCGCAGATTGGGGGCCGCCGTTCAGGAGGAGCTTGGGCTGGCATCCGGACTGGCAGTTTGGTGTGGTTTCCCGGATGGTGCTGTGCCGGGGCGGGGCGCTCAGGGTTTTGATGCAGCTGTTGACCGGATTGCCGCTATTGCCAGGGAGGTCGATCCTGACGCGATGTTTGTCACGCATCCCCAGGAGACCTGGCCATATGATCATGTTGCAGCATTCGATATCGTTTCGGAAGCCTTGAAACGCTCGTCTTCGCCATGCGACCTCTATGGTTACTGGGTGTGGCTCTGGTACTCCATGCCGCTTCGGCAGTTGCCTAAACTGGGCTGGCGAGGGATAGTTCGGATTCCCGTGCATGAAGAGCTTCAGAAGAAGCGGGAACTGATGGGTATCTATCTGACGCCACAGGCCCCCAACGGGAGGCCATGGAGTGGCGTTTTGCCGCATGCCATGACCAGGCCATTCATGTACCCTTTTGAAGTGACGGAACGGTTCTGAACAGCTCAAGGTGGCGGAAGGCCATACTGTCGAAAAAAAGTGTATGAAGTACCACGCTTGAGGATCGGTTTTTGCAGGGTCATGTAATGGGCACCGGAATGATTCCGGGAATCAGGGCAAGGCCGGACGGTGAGATTGTTTTTGTCATGGCGATTTTTTTCATCGGGTGTATATCCGAAGCATTGAATAATCAGCGCGATTACCGCATAACGGAAGCAAGTCCATATGAGCAAATCATGGAAATTTCAAATCTATCGGTCCTGGGATGAGGTTGATGGCAAGGCATTTCTCGACCAGTGGTCGAGATGGATCGAAGCAGCGCCGGAAGGACATGCGTTTTATCATCCCTCAATACTGAAGGCCTGGACGGATACGTACCGAACACTCCAGGACATTCAACCATGGTATGTCGTTGCCTGTTCGGGTGACCTGACTTTTTTTCTCCCGCTGATTCTGTGGAAAAGAAACTGGAAGAACGCATTCCTGAGAATGATTGTTCCCGCAGGTTTTTCCGATTTTGATTACCATGATCCCATCATAACCGGCCTTGCGACCAGGGAAGAGATCTGCGCGTTCTGGGATGCTGTTGAGAAATACGTATTTATTGATAATAATAACAGTTACGATGAGGTGTCGCTTCCTGGCATGCATATACCCGGCAAGAGTAGCCAGTGGGATGCCGATGTCGATGCGTGTCCATATATCGACTTGAGCCTCTTTAAGGATCATCAGGCCTATTTCAGCCAGCTGAAAGGTGGACTGAGACAGGACCTCGGGAGACGTGAGCGAAGAATGTCCGAAAAAGGTTTGATTGAATTCAAGCGCTATGGGGCAGATGAGCTTGATCAGGCGTTGGCTGCCTTGCCTTCATTTCTCGACGCCCACCGCAAGCGATGGCCAAAAGCCTACAAAGCGCCCGGGTTGCATGAAAACATACTCAAGAGCGCCCTTGCCACGGATGTGGTGCACTTCTCCGAGCTCAGGTTCAATGGATTGGCAATCAGCTGGCATTTAGGATTTGCGTTCAAATCAAGGTTCTATCATTATATCCCGGCGCTGTCCGAAGACGAGGCATACAAGAATTATTCGCCCGGTAAAATCCATTTGTCTTATCTTATCAAGGACAGCTTCGCTCAGGGGTTGCGTATTTTCGATTTTCTCAGGGGAGCACATGATTACAAGGGCAGCTGGACGGATAAGGAAATACAACTTTATCGTTATGCCCGGGAGTCCGGGCGGATTGACAGCCGGCTCCGGCAGCAGGCGTTTTTAGCGATGGAGAAGCTTAAGTCCTGATTTTTTAACACGTATTCCTGGTGTATGATTTCAAGGTCGACGAACAGGCTGTTTTATATGTTTACATGTCAGTACAGGATCGATGAAAATATTGATGATCATTCATAAAGAATCGTATTGGAATAAAATTGAAAGTTATCATTGCGATACCCTGCCTTTTGCAGGGCGGGACTGAAATTCAAACGCTCTACCTTGCTAAGGCATTGGTGACTGCGCATCATTCTGTTGAGATCGTATGCTATTTCGAGTTTTCTCCGGACGTTGTGCGGGAATTTGAGGCTGCCGGCTGTGCTGTGTCTTTACTTGGTGTCGACAGAAGTGTAGGATTTTTGAGAAAAATAATGACCCTCAAACAAGCATTCCTGGTGAGGACGCCTGATGTGATCCATGTGCAGTATATGGCTCCTGGAGCAATGGCTGTCGCTGCAGCACGACTTGCCGGGGTGAGAAATATATTGGCTACGGTTCATCAGCCCTATACGGATGAACATGGAGTACATGCGAAAGTTCTGTTGAGGGCCGCATCACTGTTGTCCGATTATTTTATATCGGTATCATCTGTCGCTGAACTGTCCTGGTTCGGCAGTACCAATGATTTTAATATAGAGTTGATTGGCAAAAAGAAGGTGAGGCATTTTACTTTGCACAATACCGTTGATGTCAAACAGATTACCTTTTTACAAAATGAGGCAGCCAAAGAGGAGCATTATACAAGTCTTGGAGGGTTGCTGGGCTCGGATTTTGTTTTTGGTTACGTAGGCCGGTTGCGTTATGAGAAGGGATTTGATATTCTTGTCGATGCGTTCAGGATGGTGAGTGAAAAAAATCCCGAGGTACGTCTGCTGGTTGTTGGTGATGGCCCGGATAAGGTGAATATCGTTGATAAATATAAAAACGAAAAGTGCTGGGACAGAATTGTGTTTGTTGGTGGCAAGACATGGGAGCAGGCCGTAAAATATTATGGATTGATGGATGTATTGATCGTGCCATCACGATTTGAGGGGTTCGGTCTTGTGGCGATAGAGGCGATGTCCGCGTCGATTCCCGTGATTGCGAGTGATGCGGGAGGTCTTAAAGAGGTTGTGCAAAATAAACAATCCGGCATTCTTTTTGAAAACGGAAACATCGATGAACTTGCTCGGGCGATGATTTCAATATATACGGACGGACCTTTTCGTGCTGTTCTTTCTGAAAATGCAAAAAAAAGGGCAATGGATTTCGATACGGGAATTTACAATAGAAAAATCAAAGAACTATATGGAGTTTTGCTATGAAGAAAGATAAAACATTTTATTACTATTTTTCGTGGCTGTTGATCACGTTTTCATTGCCCTATGTTTCGGTATTGATGCCGTTTATTCCCAACACTATTGGCGGGTTCAATACGACGGGATGGTCCTGGATTACCATGTACGCGGTTACGATATACTATCTGATAAAACAGGGCGCAGGCAATTTCCCTTACCAGTACTGGTTGCCATGGGTTGTATACTTGTTGATTTATATGGTGTTTGACATGACCTTTTTCGGTGTGCAGCTTACCTTGCAGTATATATTGCCGATACTTATCGGGGTCGTGGCCTCCAACATGCAGTATGATGCTGCTTCAGTGAAATGGTTTTACAGATATCTCTTCCTTGTTTCGGTTGTTCTGCTGATGACGTTTATTCTTGAACGGCTTGGTATAGGTTTTCTTTCAGGTCAGTGGGCTGCGTCTTCAATGTTTATCACGATAACGGCGAGTATGGCCCTGGGGATTTACTTTATATCCGGAAGCTTATGGTATCTGATTGCCTATGGCGTGTTTTTTGCTATACCATTCATGAATGTAACCAGGATGGGCGTGTTTGCTTATGTTGCGATGTTGCTGTTGCATTTTGCGAACCGGAGGTTTTTCTTGAGGATATATTATCTTGTTTTTGCTCTTCTTATGATGGTGGTGGTATTCAATTCGAGGGAATTTCAGGAAAAAACCTTTTTTGGCGGACAGGGAGAGATTTCTGATATCTCTTTGAACTATTATGAAGAGAGCCCCACCATGAATACCAGTGGAAGGGTGAATTTTTATAAGCATTTTGAAAGAGGCCTGAAGGAGTCGCCTCTGTTGGGGAACGGGCCGCGTGCAGACTATCATGTTATGCAGTCGTTTTCATCTTTGAATGACGCCCATAACGATTATTTGTCAGTTGTATACAATTATGGTTATGTGGGATTGTCCCTGTTTCTGTTTGGTGTAGTTGGGACATTTGCAAGTTTATACATGAAGGTTCTTGAATATAGAAAATCCGGCGACAACTATGGATTTTTGATATCGTCGGTGGCGGCCACCCTTTTTATACCATTTTTGCTGTTTATGTATTCGGACAACATTCTCAAGTATACGATATTTTTCCCCGATATGTTTTTTGCTCTGATCGGCTTGTCTTTTGTCAAGAAAGCCAATGAGACATCGCTATGAAGATCTCTGTCGTCATCCCATTGTATAACAAACGGGATACCATTGAACGGGCTATCGATTCCGTCTGTAGGCAGAGTTATGGGGCGCATGAGATTGTTGTTGTCAATGATGGTTCACGAGATGGATCTGAGAAAGTCGTACAGGCGATAGCCCGTCAGGGTCTTCGCCTGATTGATCAGACAAATCAGGGCGTTGCAGCTGCCCGCAACAAAGGAATAGAGAGCGCAGTTTGTGATTGGGTGGCATTCCTTGACGGCGACGACGAGTGGGATCCTGATTTTCTCCGTACGATCGTCAGGATGCACGAGGCGTATCCCGGGCATGAAGTTTATGCCACCGCTTACTATGCCGGCGACTATCTCGGAGAGAAGAGGAACATTATCCTGAACCGGATTCGGTTTGATGGTGAGCAGGGCATATTGGACAATTATTTCGAGGTTGGTGCATGTTCCGCTCCTCCGATCTGGTCTTCTGCCGTATGCATCAGCAAGGAGGCATTACGCCAGATCGGCGGGTTTCCCCTGGGTATCCGTTCAGGTGAGGACCTTCTCACCTGGGCACGCCTTGCCGTCAGGAAACATCCGGTATACAGTATACGGCCCCTGGCTACATTCTGGCAGGATAAGGCACACACCTACGATGACAAACCTAACCGAGAGCCAGAGTCGGGGGATCCTGTAGGAAAAGCGATCGCCGGCTTGAAGCAGACGCCTGGTGCTCTGGTCAATGATATCGACAGTTATCTGTCGATGTGGTACAAGATGCGCGCTTCCATTTTTTTAAGGCTTGGGCTGAGGATGCGTGCGATACGGGAAATCCTCAAAGGGTTGCTCGCGCAGCCGTCGAACAGCAAGCTGTATATCTATCTGCTGTTGTGCGCCACTCCCTCTGTGTTGACCAGGGACATCTTCAAAAAATTCGGACGTTCATAGGACCAGATGATTGCACGCATTGCCATTGTCCATACAGATTTCAGGCTGTATTGGCCATCGAGGCTCAGGTCGTTGAGTGACTTTCTGGCACGGAAAGGGATCACCCTGTTTGTCGTTGAAGTATCAGGTCAAGGATCGCCCTACAGTTTTGCCGGTGGTTCTGTTGACGACTCGGGTATTGCATGGACCCGGATATTCCGTGATCATCGGATGGAAGAGATTGATGCTGCCGAAGCCGTCAGGGCAGTTTGCGACAAACTTGACGATCTTGCCCCGGATGTGGTTATTTCAGGACCGATAGCGTTTCCTTCAGGAGCAGCGTCGACACGATGGTGCTCCCGAAACGGGAAGCCGCTCGTCGTGTTTGATGATGCACGGCTTGACGACGTACCTCGCCCATGGTACATCGACTGGATCAAGAAACAGGTATACAGCCAGGTTGATGCCATGGTCATTCCTGCCGCCTCACATGATTCGACCTACCGTTATTTCGGATTGGGGCAACAGCAGCTTTTTTACGGTGTCAATGTCATTGATAACCACTTTTTTGCCTCTCCTGATGCCGCCGCCGCACCCTGTTTACCGGACTTTTTCAAGGCAAGCCGATGCCTGCTTTGCGTCGGACGGCAGATCCCCAAAAAAAACTGGAAGCAGTTGCTCGAAGCGTTCAGAAACATTGCCGGACATACCGAGGCGAGCGGATGGTCAATGGTGTTTCTCGGAGACGGACCGGAACATGAGGCCCTGCTCGGGATTGCGGGTGATCTGCTTGATCAGCGGGTACACTTTCTCCCGTTCAAAACCCAGGAGGAGCTGGTGTATTATTACCATGCAGCCGCGGCCCTCGTGCTGCCAAGTCTTTATGGGGAAACCTGGGGGTTGGTCGTCAACGAAGCGATGGCATCCGGAATCCCGGTGCTGGTCAGCAGAAAATGCGGCAGTTCTGAAACCCTGGTTCGGGATGGAGTGAACGGATTTCTGTTCGATCCGGACAATATCCGGTCGATCGAGCAGACCCTGTTGAAGTTTTTTTTACTTGATGTCGATTCACGAGTGGACATGGGCAACGCTTCCCGAAGACTCATTGATGATTGGGGGCTGGAGCGTTTCTGCCAGGGCATGTGGGATGCCGTCTCCTTCGCACAGTCTCATGGGAAACGAAAAGGGACATTGGCTGGGCGCAACATTGTTAACTACTGGAACGGGCGCTATTGTCCGACATGATATGAAGATTCTTCAACTGCATAACCATTACGGCAGTCATTCAGGTGAGTCGACGGTACTCGACGTACATCATGCTTTGCTTGAGAAAAATGGACATGAAGTGGTGGCATACACCCGAAGCAGCGTTGAAATGAATGATATGAAGTCGGGCAAAGCAACGGCTTTTTTTTCTGCACTGTACAGCCCATCTTCAATCAGCAAGGTGCGCATGATACTGCAGCAGCATAAACCTGATGTCGTCCATATTCATAATATGTATCCGTTTCTTTCGCCGTCGGTCCTTCCTGAAATTCGCCGGGCGGGAATTCCTGTCGTCATGACGGTGCATAACTATCGCCTGGTCTGCCCCAACGGATTGTTCTACAACAAGCAGGGGATATGTGAGCATTGTTCTGGTGGCAGGGAGTGGAACTGCGTGTTCATGAATTGCGAAGAGTCCATCCCGAAGAGTCTCGGATATGCCTTGCGCAACGCATGGGCAAGAGTCGCAGGGTACTACATCCGTAACGTCGATGCCTATCTCTGCCTTACCGAATTTCAGAAACGGAAACTGGTGGAGAATGGTTTTCCTGCCAGCCGTTGCCATGTCCTGCCTAATTTCATTGAAACTGAGGATACGCCTGCCTGTGGCAGTGATACGCGTCACCAGCGGAAGGGATTTCTGTTTATCGGCCGCCTTAACCGCCAGAAAGGCATCGATGTGATCGTTAATGCCGCACGCCTTTGCCCCGACATTCCATTCAGGTTTGCCGGTTCGGTCGACACGTCATTTATCGATACCGGGTCGTTGCCGCCGAACGTCAAATGGCTTGGCGTGATCGGTGAGAAGGAGAAGACCGAAGCGTTACAGCAGGCAAGAGCCCTGTTGTTTGCAAGTCAGTCATACGAAGGTTTTCCGATGGTATTCCTTGAAGCCATGCAGCAGTCCTTGCCGGTAATAGCGCCTGATATGGCAGGATACCCTGAGATTGTCAGGGACGGCATCAATGGCAGCCTGTTTTCACCCGGAAATCCGGAAGCCCTTGCCGAGACAATCAGGGCATTTGAATCAGAGCCGCTTCGTGCAGTAAGGTATGGCGAGAAAGGACGGGAGATCCTGCTGGCTGAATACAACAGTGAGGTCTGGTACCAACTTTACATGTCCATCGTGTCCGGTCTTGCCCGAAGGGGTATCGCATCGGGCACGGGTGCGGTTTGAAAGCCCAGTATCTCAATATGGAGCAGCATATGAGACGGGCTCGTCCACATCTTGAGATTAATTTCGGTCATCAGGCTCTTCGCTGAAGCGCTCTGGTCGCAGATTATGGTTTGTCAACAATATTGAAAAAATGGTGACAGAGGCAAAAAGAAATGAAAACAGCTTCCGAATCGGTGAAGTGAATGTCAGTATGGTATCCGGGCCGGATGCTCTTGCGGTGATCGGGGAGTCAATAAGAGTCGGCAAGCCGGGTTATCTGTGTTTTCTGGAAAGCAGGACCGCCTATATGGCTAATCATGACCGGGAGTACGGTGACATCCAGAATCATTCGCTGTTGACCTTTCCGGACGGTATTTCGATGATCTGGTTCGCGAGACGTTCAGGACACCATCAGCTCAGGAAAATGTCCGGAAAGGATTTCATGGATCTGGTGTTTTCGGTATCGGTCCGCGAAGGATATTCACACTATTTTTTTGGAAGTACACCCGAAACGATAAGCCGCATCGAAAAAAATCTCGTGGCCAGATATCCTGGCATACAAATTGCTGGAATAGTATCGCCTCCGTTCCAACCTCTCGAAGCGTTTGATGTCGATGTTCTTGCGGAGGAACTGAACAGGATCCGGCCCACTTTTTTCTGGTGCGGCCTTGGTGCCCCCAAACAGGAGCGACTGATGGCCATGCTGCAGCCGAAGTTAGTGGCGACCGTCTCTGCAGGGGTCGGACTCGCGTTCGAGTATATCGCAGGCACGGTGACCAGGGCTCCGGTATGGATGCAGAGAACTGGTCTGGAAGGTGTGTTCAGGCTGATGCAGCAGCCTCGTAACGTCCAGCGGGTTGTCAAGCCGTTCCTGTGGATTTTCAAGGAGTTGCTGCTGACAAGGAAAATCGGGACATGATGCATTTTCTGAAAACAACAACTCATTGCGCTGACGATCACATGTGGCAATCAGGCTGAGGTAGTTCGCCTCCTGTCCTGAATTGGCTCAGTCGGGGTTTTAATTCTTCCATAGAGAGCAAAATCATGAAAGCTGTCATTCTCGCCGGGGGCTTAGGGTTGCGTCTGAAGCCATTCACCCAGGTCATTCCAAAACCACTTCTTCCTATCGGGGAGAAGTCCATGCTGCAGATCCAGATCGAGCGGCTGGCGAAATACGGGTTCAAGGAGATTTTTCTTGCTACCAACTACAAGTCTGAATATATCGAGCGTTTTTTCGGAGACGGATCAGATTTCGGTGTCAGCCTGAAGATCAGCAGGGAGGAGACGCCTCTCGGGACCGCAGGGCCATTGCATCTGCTCAGGGATCAGCTCGACTCGCCTTTCGTCGTCATGAATGGCGACATTCTGAGCCTGATTGATTTCGGAAACCTCTATGATTTCGCATGCTCTCAGGATTCGCTGCTGACGCTGACCATAAAAAAAGAGATCACTCCGTTCGATTTCGGCAACATTTTTTTTGACGGGAACCGGGTGACCGGCATCGAGGAGAAGCCGGACATTGTCATGTACATCCTTGCGGGCATCTATGTCATGAAGCCCGAAATCTTCCGCTTCTTTCCCGAAAACAAGTTTTTTGGCATGGACATGTTGATCAAGTCGATGCTTGACCAGGGGGAGGTTATTTCGAAATTCGACCTGAAGGACTACTGGCTGGATATCGGCCGGATTGACGACTATTATACCGCGCAGAGCGATTACAACAGCCACTTCAATAGTTCGAAGTAAAACGGGGCGATTGGTTGAAACAGCGAATAGGAGTCGTCGGATCGGGAATACTGGGGCTTGCGGTGGCGTGGAAGCTTCAGGAGCGCTTTCCTCGAGCGCAGGTCATGGTTTTCGAGAAAGAGCCCGGCCCGGGACGTCATCAGAGCAGTCACAACAGCGGAGTGCTGCACTGTGGACTCTATTATCAGCCAGGCTCACTGAAGGCTCGTCTTGCCGTTGACGGCATTCGTTCCATGATCGGATTCTGTCGTCAGCATGACATTCCCCACGAGGTATGCGGCAAAGTGGTCGTGGCTTCTGATGAGCGTGAACGGCGTTTTCTCGACGACCTTGCCGGGCGGGGAGCCGCCAACGGTCTCCAGGGGCTCGCGTTTCTCGATCAGGCTGCGCTGAGGCGCAGGGAGCCCTTCGTTCGTGCTGCGGCATCACTGCTTGTTCCGGAAGAGGGTATTGTCGATTATCAGGCGGTCATGAATACGCTTGCAACGCTCATCATGAACCGGGGCGGTTCGATCTTCTATGGCAGCCGCGTGACCGGGCAGAAATCCGCTCACGGTGCCGAGGGGGCAGTTGTTGCCACCTTACTTGGGGAGTATCCTGTTGATCTCATGGTTTGTTGTGCAGGTCTTCACGCAGACAGGCTCTATCGACAGTGTACCGGTTTGAGACCTCCGTTGAGAATTGTTCCGTTTCGCGGTGAGTATCGCATGCTTCGTCCCGAAGCTGAAAAAATGGTCAACCATCTGGTCTATCCGGTTCCCGACCCCCAGTATCCCTTCCTTGGGGTGCATTTCACGCGTCTCGTGCATGGTGGCCGTGAAATCGGGCCCAACGCCGTTCTGGCGCTCAAGCGGGAAGGGTACCGCAAAAGCGACATTTCGCTGCCGGATACCATTGATGCGCTTGCCTATCCCGGATTCCTCCGGTTCGTGTCAAAAAACCTGCGTTTTACGGCTGGCGAGTTCGCCAGCTCCCTTTCTGACCAGGCATTTCTCGGTAAGGCCAGGAAAATGATTCCCGAGATCTCTCTCGATCAGCTCGTGCCCGGCACGGCGGGAGTCAGAGCGCAGGCAGTCGCTGCGGATGGAAGCCTGGTCATGGATTTCAGGATTTTGAGGCATGGAAGTCAGATCCATGTCCTCAATGCACCTTCTCCGGGAGCAACGGCATCGCTGGCCATTGCTGCCCATATTGTCGACCATTATATCGAATAACATAAAATCGAATCTCATGAAGGAACATGTGCTGGTAAGCGGTGGCGCCGGATATATCGGCTCCGTACTGGTAAGGCTGATGCTTGAAAATGGATACCGGGTCAGGGTGATGGACAACCTGTCGTTCGGGGGAGTGCCCATTATCGATTTGCTGAATAACGATGATTTCGAGTTTGTCAAAGGTGATGTCCGCAACGAGGAGGATATCCGCCGGGCGTTGCAGGGGATGGATCATGTCGTTCACCTGGCGGCCATCGTCGGCGATCCGGCCTGCGCCAAACAGCCTGAACTGGCCCGTGAGGTCAATCTTGAGGGAAGCAAGAGGATGTATGCTGTTGCCAACGAGCTCGGGTTGAAGCGGTTTGTGTTTGCATCGACCTGCAGCAACTATGGAAAGATGGAGGATCCCGATTCTTTCGTCAATGAACAGTCGGCGCTGGCGCCGGTCTCCCTGTATGCCGAAACGAAGGTGGCTGTGGAACAGTATCTGCTTTCGCAGCCCAAGACCAATCCTTGCAAGCCGACATCGTTACGTTTCTCGACGGTGTATGGACTCTCTCCGAGGCCCCGGTTCGACCTGACGGTCAACGAGTTCACCAAAGAGCTCGCTCTCGGCCGTGAGCTCGTTGTGTTCGGCGAGCAGTTCTGGCGTCCCTATTGCCATGTTGTCGATCTCTGCCGTTCGGTACTTGCCGTGCTTGAGGCCGAAGAAGAGAAGGTTGCATTCGACGTCTTCAACGTCGGCGACACCTCCGAAAACTACCAGAAGCAGATGATCGTCGATGAAATTCTCAAACAGTTGCCCGAGAGCACGATTCGTTACGTCTCTAAAAATGAAGATCCGAGGGATTACCGGGTGACGTTCGAAAAGATCAGGGAGCGTCTGGGTTTCAGGATCACCAAGACGGTTCCCGATGGTATCAGGCAGATCATCCAGGTGGTGCAGGACGGTTTCATCTCGAACCCGGACACCAACGAGTACAGAAACAGCTGAATTCATCAATCATGTTCAAGATTCCATTATTCGATCTGAATTTCGGTGTCGAGGAGGAGCAGGCGGTCCTGGAAACCCTTCGCAGCAAATGGATCTCCACTGGTCCGAAGAACACGGCGTTCGAAGAAAAATTTTCGGCAATGCTCGGAGCCGGCCATGCCCTGGCAGTGTCCAATTGCACGGTTGCCCTGCACCTGGCCATGAAAATTCTCGGCATCGGCCCCGGCGATGAGGTGATCTGTCCCTCCCTGACTTTTGTCGCCACGGTCAACGCCATCCGCTATGTTGATGCCGTGCCGGTATTCGCGGATATTGTCGGCGAGTCGGACCTGACGATTGACCCGGTCGATATCCGGCGCAAGATCACCAGCCGCACCAGGGCCATCATCGTCATGCATTATGCCGGCTTTCCCTGTGCTATGGATGAAATCATGAAGATTGCGCATGAACATGGGCTCAAGGTGGTCGAGGATGCCTGTCATGGCCCGTTGTCGGAATACCTCGGGCAAAAGCTCGGGACCATAGGGGATGTAGGGTGTTTCAGCTTTTTCTCCAACAAGAATATCAGCACCGGAGAAGGGGGCATGCTGGTGACCGGTGACGACCGGTTATATGATCATGCAAAACTGTTGCGCTCCCATGGCATGACGACGCTCTCCTACGAGCGTTCCAAAGGCCACAGCACCGGATACGACGTTGTTGAATCAGGGTACAACTATCGTATGGACGATATCCGTGCATCCATCGGCATCGTCCAGCTCGACAAGCTCGAGCTGGACCTGAGGCGACGATCCCAGGTCAGGCGTTGGTATGAAGATGCTTTTGCTGAGGTCCCCGGAGTGATCGTTCCATTCAGGGCGCACGAAGGGTTCGTTTCGAACTACATTTTTGCCGTGGTTCTCGACGAGGCCCATGGTCACCGGCGCGATGAAATACGGGACAACCTGCACAAGGCGGGCATACAGACCAGCATGCACTATCCGCCAGTTCACCGGTTCTCCATTTTCACCGGCTATTCAGTGCCGTTACCGGTTACCGAAAGCGTGGCTGATCGCCTGATCACGCTTCCGATGTATTCGAGGATGACCAGTGAAGATGTCTCCTTTATCGCGCTGACGGTGAACGGGCTACTGCACGGGGAATAGAGAGCCTGGAGGTTTGCCGGGGTGGGGAGTCGGCAGAAGAACCTCCCTCCGGTCAATCGATGCGCCGGTCAAGCATGGCGCCGAGAGCTGATTGCCAATGGGGCGTTTCGATGCCCCATTGGCTTTTGAGTATCTGCTTACCCATGACGCTGTACCATGGCCTTGGTCCATGAACCGGAAACGCCGAGCTTTCGACTGGACGCACGTTGCAGGGCAGATTTGCTTTGGCCATGACGGCTACGGCGAGGTCAAACCATGATGCAACCCCTTCGTCGCAATAGTGGCAGGTTGCCGCCAGACCCGCCAGTGATCCCGACTGTTCGATGATTCGCATTACGGCGGAGGCCAGGCCTTCTGCATGGGTCGGGGAACCGATCCGGTCAGAGACCACATCGAGCTGGTCGCGTTCACGACCGAGCCGGAGCATGGTTTTGACGAAATTCTCCCCGAACCTCGAATACAGCCATCCTGTCCTGATGATCAGGTGGGATGGGTTGACCTGGCGGACCAGCGCTTCACCCTGCAGCTTGGATTTTCCGTAGACGCTGTCTGGAGACGCGGGATCGTCTTCCCGGTAAGGTTTCGGTGAGCGGCCGTCAAACACATAATAGGTGGAAAAATGGACGAGAAGGGCGTCATGGCGCCTGGCGCTCCTCGCCAGGACTCCCGCGCCATCCCGGTTGGCCCGGAATGCGGCGTCTGGATCGGTTTCTGCCCTGTCTACCGAGGTAAACGCCGCGCAGTTGACCACCACGTCTGCGCAACACCTTCGCATCGCCGCTTCCACAGCGCTTTCTGAGGCGATATCAAGCTCTCCGTGATCGAAAAAAAAGAGTTGAGAGCAAGGATATCTGTCAGCGATGGCCCGGAATTCAGACCCGAGCTGACCGCCACTGCCGGTAACCATGATATGCATAAGCTCAGGATTTCCGTCAGTTCAGCTCTCTTCCTGTTGTTTCAGGGCTTGCTTCATGATTTTGCCCGCCATGTTCTTCGGCAGAGCCTTGCTGTATTCAATACTGCAAGGTACGGCATATGCCGGGAGCTTGGCCCGACACTGCTCAAGGATCAGTGATGCGGGCAGCTCAGCACCTTCTTGCAGGACGACCCATGCCTTTGCGGCTTCACCAAGCTGGTCGTGTGGCACACCGATGACGGCTGCTTCCGCAATCTCCGGCAGTTCGAGCAACACCTGTTCGATGCTTGCGGTCATGACCTTATAGCCGTTGGGTTTGATGAAATCTTTCGCCCTTCCGACAATATAGAGGTAGCCGTCTTCGTCCGCGTAGGCAAGGTCACCCGTGAAGAGCTTTCCCTCCCTGAACGGATCTTTTGCCGGATCAGGCAGCAGGTACCCAGAAGTGACGTTGTCGCCTTCTGCGACTATTTCGCCGACTTGACCTTGTGGTGCCAGATGACCGTTTTCGTCCAAGATCTTCAGGGTGACTCCGGAAATGCCCTTCCCAATGGATCCGCTCTTCAGGTCGAGCATCCCGGGGGGAAGGCAGGATAGTCTTGCCGTAGCTTCGGTCTGCCCATAGCCGACCAGCAGGTTAACCTGTGGGGGAAGAATGGCTCGAAGTTCCCGGATGTAACGGTCGGCGAGCCGTCCGCCTGCCTGCTGCATGTGGCGAAGGGAGGGGAAGTGGCGGCTCCTGAAACTTCTGTTGTTCAGCAGGCTCTGGTAGGTGCTTGGTACACCGGCAAACCCGGTGCATGCACATGCCTCCATCTCCTCAAGCACATCTTCGACGTACTGGAAATAGTTGTTCAGGACGAGGGAGGCGCCCATCCGGAGATGCGTGTGCAGCAGGGAGGTCCCGAAACAGTAATGAAAGGGCAGGATCACCATCATTCGGTCATCCGCTGACAGGCCCACATAGGAGATGATGGCGTTCGTGTTGGCCATGATGTTCCGGTGTGTCACCTTAACGGCGTTTGGCGATCCGGTCGAACCGGAAGTGAACATCAGGGCTGCGAGGTCGTGCATTTCATCAACCGCTTCACTTCCGGCAAGATCGTTCTCACCGCTTCCCGCAGCTGGAGCGGTTTTGCTTTTCAGGACGAGATGTTCTATTTCATTCACGAGATCACGGTATCTGGGCAACAATCGGTCGTCAACGCAAAGCGTCGACAGGTTGAGTGTCCGGATGTAGTGCCAGAGCTCTCCGGACGTGAGTCGTGACGGCAGTGGCGCGGCGACAGCTCCTATCTTGATGATGGCGAGGTAACTGGATACCCAGAAGGGCGAGTTTTCGGCAAGTATGCCAACCGGTTTCTGAAATGCGGCGCCGCTGGCGATCAGTTGCCCGGCAATGTTGTCAGCCAGTCGAAGGACATCGTCATAGGTGAACTCCTTGCCGTCCTGGATGATGGCAATCCTGTTCCGGTCTGCAGATGCTGAGAGGAAATCGAACAGATTCATCGTTCTGGTTGCTGTTCATGAGCGGATCACCCGGTTCAGTGGCTGAACCGGGTGGGTCTGTCTGGTTCAGACGCTGAGTTTGTTGTTGACGAAATTGACGATCCCCTGTACTGAACCAAGATTTTTCCGGGTGATCTCTGCGTCGTCAATGGCGATCTGGAACTGTTGCTCAAGATACACGACGATGTTGGTCATGCCGAGGGAATCGACGCCCTGATCAGCAAGAGGGGTATCGTCGGCAGTGTCAGACATGAACAAGGGGAACGATTCGGCGAGGTAGCCGACAATATGTTCTCGTATGGTATCGGTAGTCGGTATGGTCATGATAGAGGCTCCATTTTGTTGTCTAAGATTTTCAGGGTACGAGTGGGGCAAGCCGGAGGTACTCCGTCGTGCGCTGTTTGTCCTTGAGGTCGGCAATGACATTATTGACCTGCCCAACCTGCAAATTGAACGTGGAGGCGATCTTCTCTGCGGGCACCTCCTTTTCAAAGGCTTCCCAGATGCCGTCAAGAAGTTCAAACGGCAACCGGTAGAAGAACTCTTCCTGGGTGGTGTCAGCCGGGTAGGTGTCAGTTGTCGGCGGTCGTTTGATGATCTCTTCGGGGACGCCGATCTCTCTGGCGATTGCATAGACCTGGGTCTTGAACAGGTGTCTGATCGGTTGCATGTCGACTCCGCCATCACCATATTTGACGAAGAATCCAAGATCATGCTCGTTTTTGTTGCCTGTTCCAATGACGGCATAGTTCCGGCGTTCAGCCTCGTGGTAGAGGGTCATCATTCTCGCACGCTGTTTCAGGTTTGATGCAGCAACGATCTCGTTGACCTGTGTCGGGCTCAGCCTGCGGCGGATCTGCCTTCCGTCCGGCTTGATCACGACGGCGCTGAAGATGTTCAGCGAGGCCTCGCCAAGGAGGTTCTGCGGCAGGACGATCTTGAACTTGTCCGTCGCAGGATCGAACTCCGGAACGGCCGACTTGACGGCGAGGTCACGGCTCTCGTAGCAGCCGAAACCTTCGAGCGCCGGGGTGATGTCCCGGACGAATGCTTTCACGCCGAGCTTGCGGGCCATCTCTTCGGCGAGCACGGCGCTGTCCGGGCTTGAATCCCTGTCGGGAAGCATCAGCACGATAACCTTGTCGGGGCCGAGGGCGTTTACGGCGAGCTGCAACACGGTTGCGGAGTCGATTCCACCGCTGACCCCGATGACGCCACCTTCACGTTTAAGGGTAGAGATACAGGTCGTTCTGACCCACTCGACCAGTCGTCCTGCTTCAGCAACGGGATTAAAACCAGTGTTCATTGTCATGTTCGTTGTCATTGATAATTGTTCTGAATAAAAAGATAATACCAGAGTTGGGTCGTGACGATACCCATGAGTGCCATCTGCTCCATTTCGCTGCTCGACGCCTCATTCCGGGCTTTGGCGAGCAGTTTCATGGCTGGACCCGGTGAGAAAATACCTGTTTTCCGCAGGTTTTCTTCTGAGAGCAACTCCAAGGTTTCCCTGAACGCCTCGCTTTTGAAAATGTCATGGATCGGAGCCCGGTAAGGGAATTTTGTCCTGCAGGCGATCTCCTTCGGCAACATTTTTTCCGCTGTTTTGCGGACGATGTATTTGTCCTGTCTGAGGCTTCTGAGCTTGAGATGCTGCGGAAGTGAGTTGGCGAACTCCACCAGTCGGTGGTCGAGGAAGGGGAACCGCCCTTCGATGGCGTTCGCCATGGCGACCCGGTCACCCTGTGACGAGAGCAGGTATGGGCTCATGAACGTCAGGATCTCAAGAGTTTGAGCCCTCGACGGTGAGCTCCAGCTTATGAAGCCTTCCGGCAGGATTCCTTCAAGCCGTTTTTCGTAGGGGCTCGGCAGGAAAGTTTGGCGCACATCGGGATGGAAATAGCCAAGTAGCCGAGCGGTGTTGTTCCATCTGAACAGATGGCTGAAAAGCGGGTGGTCACTCTGGTCGAGGCCCTCCTGCATGGCGAGTTCGAGGCTTCTGAACTTGTCCCTGCCGGGAAGGTAGGGGTAGAGGCGCTGGACGAGAGCTCGACGCATGCTCGAGTCAGGGTCTTTTGCCATGAACCTCCGGACTGCTGTTTCCTTGAACAGGTCGTAACCCATGAAAAACTCGTCAGCCCCCTCTCCCGTCAGTACGGCTTTGAGGCCATGTTTGTTGACATTTTCGGACAACGGCAGCATGGATACCGGACCAGCCCGGAGCTGAGGTACCTCGGTATGCCACACCATTTTGCGCAAAGACGAAGCAAGATCGTCTGCCGTGCATCTGGTTACATGGTGTTTTGTGTTGAGGTGGTGGGCTACCTGCAACTGCTGGGCGCTTTCATCGTAGTCGGGGTGCTGGAACGCGATCGAGAACGTATGAAGTTCGGAGGCATGGCGATTGGCGAAAGCCCCGATCAACGATGAGTCCACACCGCCACTGAGGTAAGATGCGATCGGGACGTCGGCCTTCAGGCGAATGCTCACGGCATCGTCGAATATCTCTTCGAATGCCTCCATGGCATCCTCTTCGCGCCAGGCCTTCTGCGTGAAATCCAGCTGCCAGTAGCACGCCTTGCTGAATTGCGTGTTCCCGGGCGTAATGGAATAATGGTGGGCTGGCAGCACCTCGAAGATGTTCTTGAACGGTGTGGTGCCGGGAAGCGGCGTCCAGAATGTCCAGATGTCACGGAGAACCGACAGGTCTGGTTCCCTCGAAATATCCGGAACCGTGAGCAGCGCTTTGATTTCAGAGGCGAAGTAGAGCGTGTTTCCGCTGAATGTATAGAAAAAAGGGCAGATGCCGAGTCGGTCCCTGCACAGAATGAAGCGTTGCAGGGAACTGTCCCAGAGGGCGAACGCATACTGGCCGTTCAGATGCTGGAAGCCGTCGACCCCATACTCTTCGTAAAGGTGCAGGATGACTTCGACATCGCATTCAGTCCTGAAGGTGTGCTTGCCCGCCAGCCTGGCGCGGAGCTCGGTGTGGTTGAAAATCTCGCCGTTGCACGTGAGCCAAAGGGATCCGGTTTCGTTGCAAAGTGGCTGCTGACCCTGTTCGAGATCCACGAATGCAAGCCGTGTATTGCCAAAATTTACGAATTCGCTTTCATGGATTCCGCTTCCTTCAGGTCCGCGATGCCTGATGCTTCGAAGCATGTTATTCAGGCGATCCCTGTCTGGGGGAGCGTTAAACCAGCCGGCAATACCGCACATTATAATTTGGTTAGAGTTCTGAGTGGCGCAGGTTTCAGGCTGGGGTTCCAGCCGGGACCATCGGAGACTTCAGGAATCTCCGGTAGCGCGCCTTTGTGGTTTCGTAGATATCACGGGTCATCCTGAAATAGTAGTTGAGTTCGTCTTCGTGGGTGATCACCGCGCCGAAGTTTTTCAGGAATGTGACAACGGTATGATTGTCTTTTCTGACGTCGGTATGCGACTGCATGAATCCAAGACGGTACAATCCTATTTCATAGACGAACAGGACTGATTCGATGGCGGCATAGGCCGGCGCATCGTCTTTCAGGATCCAGCTCCCCCAGCAGAAAGAGTCCCCTCTGAAGTCGTAGAGCCGGATGGTTCCGATTTTTACTGCGTGGGTGTCTTCGATGATGAAGTAATATTCAGTGCCCTGTTGCTCCCGTTCCTTGTAATCGTTTATCCATCGGATCTGCGCATCGAGGTCATTTCTGACGTGGGAAATGAAGCGGCTTTTCTGCGGATCAGTACGTAACGACAGAATGAATTCCGTGTCATTCGTGTCGACCAGGCGAAAATGGATATGGGGAGTAATATCCCTGATGATCTGTTCCACGAGTTGTCAAAGTGATAGAGTTACATTAAAGCGGCAAACTGTTCACGCATAGGTTAAGCGGTTAGCGGCTTTTCCAGGCAATGCCCCCGGCATCACCGTCAACGTCCTCTTCAAGGGAAATGATCGGCGGTGTCAGATGGGGGCTCGGATGAGAAAATTAAATGAGAAAGAAACCGTGAGACTTATGGGATTCAGACTGTCTGGAAACGATCAGAGAACAGGCTTCAGGGGGAAGTGCAATCCAGCCGGCAGTTCATGCGATTTGCGGGTCTGCCGGCTGTGCACTGCTGAAATGAGGCGATGTTGATCCAATCAGTTCCTGGCCAAGATCATCAGACCATTTTTTCCTTCATGATGACCGCGAGCATACCGATGAGCAAGCCTCCACCAATACCGATCGCGAGATTCTGCAGCAGATTCGGAGATTCAGGAGCCAAAGGCACAAAAGCTTTCTTGATGATCACCACGCCTCCGCTGTTCGATGCGGTTTTGATTCGGGATTCGTCAAGTTTTTCTTTAAGGAACGCATAGGTTTTCTTGGCGATGTCGCTGTCCAAGGCCAGCTTCGAATAGGTGATCTGCTTGGCCGGCAGTGCGTTCAACTGTCCCTGGTAATAGTCTTTGAGCCTCTGGTATTCGCGTGCGCTATTGTCCAGTTCAGCCAGGCGGACGTTCGCCTGCATTTTCGAGGCAAGGAGGTCGAAACGGTATTTCTGGGCATTGGTCGAGTTTGCGATTTCCCCGGCCAATTTTGTCCGGTTGACCTGCTCATACTGTGTCTTCAGATTCGTGAGACTGTTCTGGGCGGCCTGGACCTCAGGTGCGTTGGGGCCTTTCTGTATCGCCAGCGCGATATAGGCATTTTCCTTCTCCCTGATCGTTTCGCGCATCGACCGAAGCTGCGTCCCAATGTTCTGCTGGAGATTCCTGCTGAATGTCCGCTCATCATCGGAGAGGGTCTGTTCGATGAACGCCAGCTGCTTCCTCAGGATTTCGTATTGCACACGATTCGCATCGTACTCTGATGACGCAGACGCATATGTTTTCTGGAGGTCCAGGACATTGCCTGTGGCTTCATAGACTTCATTGGACTGCATGAAATCCCGCAACGCGGCTTCTGCCTGCCTGACTTTTTCTTCCTGTTCGGTGATCTGCTGTTCAATGGTCTTGCTGACCGAAATATCCATAGCTGCGTTCCACTCAGCGTTTTTCCTCTGATAGGTTTCGCAGACGGTATTGGTCAAGAGGGCCGCCTCGTCGGGGTAGGGGCTCGTCACCGATATTTCGACCAGGTTCGTACCCCGGATATTATCGGTTTTAATCCGGTGCTGAAGAATTTCCGCATATTTCCGGGTTTTCGTGCTGTCAGGCGCTTTCAGTGCGGATCCTGACGAGCCGCCTTTTGTCCCCCGGGTGCCAAACAGTTCGAGTTGGTTCCCCGAGGCGCTGTCCAGGAGGGTTTTTACGGCCGTTTCTGCGAGCGGGTAAGACTTCAGCAGTTCGATGCTTGTGGGCAGTTCGTACTCTGCGGTGCGGCTTTCGGTCTCGCTCATGAATTTCTCCTTCACAGGAGACTTGACCATAATCAGTGCCTGGGCTTTATAGGACGGCATCGAAATATAGTAATGAGCAAGAGCTCCGGCAGTTGCGAGTATCGCAACAGCAGCGATAATGAACTTGCCTTTCCAGAGGGTATTCAACATATCCTTAAGATTGTTGTCTGGCGGGGCCTGTTGATTCAAGTCAACCATTTAAGACTCCTTGTTGATATTAGAATGAGAGTATGAGAGAAAGTGACATCATTATAAATTCAAAAGACTTAGCGGGTGACTGAATAAACCGTGGCGCCCGTTGCGATCAAGCCGATCGCCTCAAGGAAACGTATACTCTTGCTCTCGGGAACAATAATCGTATCGTTTGGTCTCAATTCGAGAAGCACGGACTGATCCCCTTTTTTTGCATACTCAGCGAGATTGACCTCATAGGTGATTTTGCCGTTTTCATCAGGAGACGCCCGATTGACACGCACTTTTTTCAGATTGGCGGCATTGGCGGGTCCGCCTGCCAGTGAAATGGCCGTGCCGATATCCGCACCCTCGGGGACTGCTATCGGGCCAGAGCGCAGGACGTTTCCCCAAATGTTGACATTCATGAGGATATTCCCATAACTGTCCGTGAAATAAGACGCCGTATGGATCGGTGCAGAAGGTGATCCTGCTGGCGCCGAGCTTGTCGATGCAGGGGCCGGTGCATTGAGAGCATCGAATGGCGGCGCTGCAATTGCATCAACCTGAAGTGTTGAAAGTGCCAGAACCTGGGTGATGGCAACGGTAGAGATGATACGCTTGATCGCTATGTTCATGATAACAGCCCCTGATCTTTTTTTGAAATAATGCTTGTTGAGAAAAATATGAGCCTTTTCGGCAATTCTTTTCCAATAACCTTATGAACCAGATCTACTATTCAGGACGAAATGCACCAACGTTTTTCGATGATCTCCGGGAAAGGCCGTCAGTTTCAGCACTGTCTCCACAAAGGTACGAAAAGAATATCTTTTACATATATACGGTTCCGTGACTCAATAATTTATAAAAAAATTATATCACCTCGTGTCGGGCAGTTCGGATTCCTTTTGTTGATTCAGGTTTTGAATCTCTTTTTCTGTCTAAACTCGGGCCGCGGTCCATTTGCTGTCGAACATCATAATTTACAAATCCGGATCGTGCTTTCGGTCTGCTTCGTTCCGGTCTTGTTCCCTTGTCGATTAATCATTCATCAATATTCGTGCCAGAGTAAGGGGTTGGGGCGGCGTATTTACTTAAATATATCTAAAATAATGGTTTAAAAAGAATTTGCCGGGGGTGCTATTTTCGATGGCGTGCTAATAACCCACCATGGGACAGCTGAGCAGTCTCATTGTGAGCAAGCTTGAGGGTCGAGAAGTCAGGCGAAGTGTCCAGAAGTTTCCCTCAAGCTGGCACGTACGACGATCGAGCCGGAAGCGTCTCAGTGATCAGGCGGCGGCTCAGGATCACTGAGGAGCAGTATCCTTCAACTGGAATTCAGGGTGTCCGGTCTGCCAGAGGCCGAAACTGAGGATGTCGGCCAGGGATTCGAACTGTTTGCTTTTTTTGTCACCGATGCCATGTCCCGCCTTGTCGTCGGTGAAGAGGAGGACCGGTTTGCCGGATGAAGTCGACGCCTGCATGCGCGCGGCGAATTTTGCCGGCTGCCAGGCGATGACCCTCGGGTCGTTCATACCCGCCGTAACCAGTGCAGCCGGATAACTGACACCTTTGCGCAGATGCAGGTACGCATCCATTTCGATGAGTGCCCGGCACTCGACAGGGTTTCTGACGGTACCGAATTCGGGGACATTCACCGGGCCATTGGGGGTCTGTTCTCCGCGCAGCGGATTCATGACGCCGACCTGTGGCATGACGGCGGCGAAGAGTTCCGGGCGCTCGGTCATGGCCCTGCCGACCAGGATGCCGCCGGCGCTCGCTGCGTTGATGGCGATGTGCTGCGGTGACGTGTAGCGTTCACGGATGAGATATTCCGCGCAGGCGATCAGGTCTTTCCAGGTGTTCGGTTTGGTGGTTTTCATGCCCTGCTTGTGCCATGCGTCTCCCATCTCACCGCCTCCCCGGACGTGTGCAACGGCAAAAACACCACCCTTGAGGGTCCAGAGCAGCATCGAAGGGCTGAAAAACGGGGTGACCGGTTTACCATAGGCGCCGTAGCCGTAAATCAGAACCGGGTTCTTCCCGTTCCTGGCAATCTCCCTGCCGTGGATGATCGACAGGGGGACCATGACGCCGTCATGAGACGGAACCATCACCTCTTCGACCACCAGGTCACGGTATTCCGGATATTCTGCAGGGGAAGAGAGGGTTTCATTGAGGAAACGCTTCTCCTTCCTGTCGTAACGGTAGCGGCGGAAATCGTGGTTCCAGCCTGCGATGACAGCCCACAGTTCCGGCTGGTCGAATCCCTTCGATGAGAGGTTCGCCGTACCGGCTTCGAACGGCAGCGGGATCTGTTCATCCGGAGCGTTGCCATACCCTTTCAGGTGCAGCTCCTCCCTGACCCCGTTGAACGAGAGGGTATAAAAGACGCCGTCACTGGTCATGGCGAATCCGGTCAGGGCGGCGTCGGGCCGCTCTGGGATCACGGTCTCCGCGTTCCGGATATCCGGGGAGTCGAGCGGGGTTTTGAGCAGCCGGTATCGTGGTGCGTTCTTCGGTGTATACAGATAAAGCTCGCTTTTCGTGGCAGCGAAATCGTACACCTCGTCTTCCGGCCTGAAGAGTCGCTTCCAGGAGATTTTTGGCCGGGAAAGCTCGTCGATGGAAGCATACCAGCCGTTCAGCCTCGGGTCGACGTTTTCAGTGAACGCGAAGAGTTTTCCGCTTTTCCTGTCGAAGTGGAGTGCGGGGATATCATCCGGGCTGATGCCCAGTTCGGGGTTTGTCGACCGTGAAAAGACCTCACGGTCGGTCGCCGGATCGCTGCCGGCTACGTGCAGGAAGATGCGGCTGTTTTTTTCACGCTCGATGTCGTGCAATGCGCCTGGGTTCAGCCGGTTATAGAGGAACGACTTGCCGTCCGGCAGCCATGACGGCGAGGCGAACCAGCAGCGGTCAATCCTCTCCGGGTAAAGCCGTCCGTTCTCTACGTCGAGGATGAGCAGCAACGAGTTTTCGGAGCCGTTCGGAGAGACCGTCAGGGCGACTTTCGTGCCGTCGATGTTCGGAGTTGCGCTGCTGATGACATAGCTGACCTCCTTGTTTCCCGACAAGTCGGCGGGGTTGAACAGCTCACGTTCAGTGCCCTTGAAACCTTTCCTGAAAAAAAGTCTTCCGGTTTCGTCCGACGGGGTCTGTTTCAGATAGAAGTACCGGTCATTGTCCGTGATGGACAGATCGTACACCTTGGCGGCTCTCCGCCGGTCAAATTCGTTCATCATGTGGACCAGCCCCTCCCGACCCGGGATGGCGTCGAGCACGGTGCGTGCCCGGTCGGACTCCTGGCGGAACCATCTCCTGACGATCGGGTGCTGAAGGTTTTCGAGAGGCCGGTACGGGTCGGGGATGCTCCTGCCGCATACGGTCTCGGCAATACGGCTTTCCGGCGGCTCGATACGGGCCGGATGTTCCTCCTCAGATGCCTCAGATGCTGACACAACGGTGATGGACGAAAGGAACAGCAGGGCCAGAATTCGGCAGAGGGGCAGGTATCGGTCCTTCATGTGGCAATACGGTCTGGGATCGTTAACGTAACGCGTTCTTGTTCAGTTGCCATGGAGCTTCCGGAGCAGGTATGCCATCGATCTGCCGAGGTCGCGCATGTTTTCCAGCCCCTCCTCGTCCCTGAGCACTTCGTCCCCTTCACGACCGCCAAACCCGAGGTTCCAGTAGGTTGATCCAACGATGAACATCTGGCAGATCTGGAAAAGGTGGTTGATGCTGTCGTAGGCATGGATGCCTCCGCCCCGCCTCAGGCTGATGACCGCTGCGCCGGTTTTGTGGCGGAACAGGCCGCCATTGGCCCTCGACACGAACCCTGCCCGGTCGATCAGGGCTTTGAGCTCGGGGGTGATGTCTGCGAAATAGGTCGGTGAAGCAAGCACCATGCCGTCAGCGGCGATCATCTTTTCAAAAATGCCGTTGAAGCAGTCCTTTTTCGACGAGCACTGCCGGTCTTTGTTCCGGATGCAGGCGTAGCAGGAGAGGCAGCCCCTGATGTCGGTGCCACCGACCTGCACCGTTTCGGTATCGATACCCTCCTGGCGAAGCGTCTCAAAGAGAACCCCGAGCATGCGGGAGGTATTGCCCTCGCGGCGCGGGCTTCCGTTGATGCCGATGACTTTCAGCTGTTTCATGGTTCAGGATTCATGGTTCAGTGCCAGCGGTCATGGCCACGGCCTCGACCGCGGTCCTGACGATCCCGGTCGTCGGGATAACGGCGGAACTCCTCGTCTCGATGGCGACGGATCTCTTCGTGCCGGAACCGGCTGATCCGGTGCGGAAGGCGGTGCCCCTCCACGAAAACCCACGGGCCGTCGTAGGAGCGCGCCCAGTACCAGCCTCCATCGTCGTAGACGTAGTACCGGCTGCCGTAGTAAACGATGTCATAAGGGCTGTCCACCGAGACATAGAACCCGAGGGACGGGGTATACATGAATCGTGGCCGGCGTTCGACAACGATTCGGTGCGGGGCATGCCGGGGAGGCATCGGCGCGACGATGACGGGGGCGGGCTGGCCGATATTGATGTCAATGTTGACCCCAGCTGAGGCCTCCTGCCCGATCGGCCACATGGTGGCGGCCATCAGGGCGGTGGTAAAGAAGGTTCTTTTATTCATGGTATCCTGCGAATGGTTACAACTATACTCTGCATCTGATCATGGGGGGCTTCCGGACATGGCCCTTGCAGCGCCTGGGGAGAGGCATGGTGAAGCAACGGCGACAGAGCTCAATATACAAAACGGCTGGAGAACAAATGGCCAGTGAACCACGTCACCCGCTCAATGCATGATGTGCGACCCGGACGCGATGTTTCTGATCTTGTCCAGTGCGGCCTGCATGTCATCGGGGAGGGGGGCGGTAAGGGAGAGTTGCTCACCGGTGGTGGGTTGCCTGAACCTGAGCGTTTCGGCATGGAGCGCCTGGCGGGGCATCGTTTCCAGAAGGTTTTTCGTGAACGGTTCGCTTTTGCTGAAGTCGAGGGTTCGAGGGTTGCCTCCGCCATAGGTTACGTCGCCGAGTATCGGGTGGCCGAGGTGCTGGAGATGCACCCTGATCTGGTGCGTTCGACCCGTGTGCAGCGTGAGGCTGACCAGGGAGAAGTAGCGAAGGTCCTCGGCAAGCTCGTAGTCCGTGATGGCATGTTTTCCCTCGAGCCCCTCGAAGGGGAAATTGGCCATCACCTTCCGGTTTTTTCTCGACCGTCCGATGTTGGTCCTGATCGTGCCGGATGGAGGAGCGGGCACTCCCCAGACGATAGCTTTGTAGACCTTCTCCACCTGGCGCCTGGCAAACTGGGTGGCGAGCCGGTGCAGGGCTGTCGGATTCTTGGCGACGATGATCAGGCCGGAGGTATCCTTGTCGAGCCGGTGCACGATGCCAGGCCTCAGGCTGGATTTGTCGAGCTCGTCTGCCTCCTTGCCGATATGGTGGAGGATGGCGTTGGCCAGCGTGCCCGTCCAGTTCCCGAATGCCGGGTGCACGACCATGCCGGGAGCCTTGTTGACCACCAGCAGGTCGGCGTCCTCGTAAACGATGTCGATCGGGATCTCTTCAGGCGCCATTTCAGGTGCCGGCGGCCGAAGGAAGGTGATCTGGATGAGGTCGCAGGACTTGATCCGGTAGTTGGATTTGACCGGGTGGCCGTTGACCAGCACCCGGTGCTCCTCGATCGCCTCCTGCACCTTGTTGCGCGTGGCGTTTTCGACCTGTTGCGCGAGATACCGGTCGATACGCATCGGCGTCTGCACCCTGCTGACCTGCAGGGTCATTTTCTTCGGTTCCGGCTCGGGTTGAGCCAGCGCATCCTGTTCGTTTTTTAGGAGCTCTTTTTGCATTTTCATGTACGTAAAAAAAGTGCCCATCGGACGGGCACCTGATTCGAAATACAATATAATAAAGAATAGCTCCACCGCATCACCTCTAATCCATCAGGCCCTATGCAGCACCCACCCGTCATTCCCGGTCAAACACAGTTCGATGTCGTCGTTATCGGCTCCGGTCCCGGCGGTTACGAGGCTGCCCTCCATGCCGCTCGCCACGGCATGAAGGTCTGCCTGGTCGAAAAAGGAGCACTCGGCGGCATATGCGTCAACTGGGGGTGCATTCCGACCAAGGCGCTGCTCCGGAGCGCCGAGGTGTACGAACTTGTGAAACATCCGTCCCTGTTCGGCGTATCGGTCTCCGAAGTCTCCTTCGACCTTGCCCAGGCGGTCAAGCGAAGCAGGAATGTCGCCCTGAAAAGCTCCAAGGCGGTGGAGTACATGCTGCGGAAAGCCGGAGTCGAGGTGCGGCAGGGGGAGGCGAAGCTGACCGGGGAGCGGACGATGAGCGTCACCGCCTCCGACGGCTCGACTTCCGGACTCGAGGCGCGCAACATCATTGTGGCGACCGGGTCGCAGCCAAGGGTCCTGCAGGGTCTCGAGACCGACGGTAAGCGGGTCATTACCAGCCGGGAGGCTCTTATTATGAAAGAGGTGCCATCATCAATGATCGTCGTCGGCGGTGGCGCTATCGGAGTCGAGATGGCCTGGTTCTATGCGAAGGCAGGGGCACAGGTGACGATGGTGGAGATGATGCCGCGGCTGCTGCCGCTCGAGGATGCGGAGATCTCCGAAGTTCTCCGGCGCTCCTTCGAGAAGTCGGGAATCAAGGTGCTGTGCGGTGCACGGCTCGGCGACGTGCAGCGGGACGAATCCGGGGTTTCGGCCGTGATCCTTCAGGACGGTCAGGAGTCGCGCATGGCAGAGGCCGACTACCTGCTCGTGGCCATCGGGGTGACCGGAGCTGTCGACAACCTGGGGCTTGAAACGGCCGGAGTGGCGGTCGAACGCGGATTCATCGTGACCGATACCCTGTGCCGCACCTCCGTCCAGGGTATTTATGCCATCGGAGACGTGCGCGGCGGCATGCTGCTGGCCCACAAGGCTTCGGCCGAAGCCTCGATCGCGGTCGAAGCCATTGCAGGAGCCTCCCCCGAGCCCCTCGCCGAAGCCCTTGTTCCCCGATGCGTCTATGCCCAGCCTTCGGTAGCCTCGATCGGCCTCACCGAAGAGGCTGCCGTGAATGCCGGTCATGAAGTCCGGGTCGGCAGGGCGATGTTCGCCGCTTCAGGCAAGGCCAACGCCTTTGGCCAGCTCGAGGGTATGGTCAAACTCGTGTTTGACGCAGGGACCGGCCGAATGCTCGGCGGCCACCTCGTCGGCCATGATGCCGTGGAGCTTGTCGGTGAACTCGGACTGGCCTGCCGCTTCGGCCTGACCGCCACCGATCTCGTCGGCACGGTGCATGCCCATCCGACCCTTTCGGAGAGCATCCGGGAGGCGGCGTTCAACGCCTTGCCGCCGGCCTGATGATTCCTGGCGGCAGGTGCGTTCCAGGATCGAGGAACATTCTTGAAAACCGTTTGTTATGTCTAAGTCAAAAGCATAAATTCAGAGTTCATTATTGAATTTTATTCTTAACCAAGCACGCCTCAGCCGGGATAGTCGAAATGTTCTGCAGGTCCCGGGCCGGGTATTAACCATCCAAATTCACTATGACCCAGACTGCGAAAGCTGCGAAAAAAACCTCTTCCGCCAAGGCAGCGGTAACCGCCGAAGCCAAGGCTGCGCCTGCAGTGAAGAAGCCGACCTCCAAGAAGAAGCAGGCACAGGCATTTCCTTTTACTGCCATCGTCGGCCAGGAGGAGATGAAACTCAGTCTGATCCTGAACATCATCGATCCGAGGATCGGCGGCGTTCTGGTCATGGGTCACCGTGGTACCGGCAAGAGCACCACTGTCAGGGCGCTGGCCGAAGTGCTGCCGTTCATCGACCGGGTCAAGGGCGATATCTACAACCGCACCGTCGAGCAGTACCTCGAAATGGAGTCCGGCGCGAAGGGTGCAGCGGCCATCAAGCCTGAAGACGTCAAGCTTGAGCAGATCCCCGTGCCGGTCGTCGACCTTCCGCTCGGCGCCACCGAAGACCGCGTCTGCGGCACCATCGACATCGAAAAGGCGCTCACCAGCGGCGTCAAGGCCTTTGAACCCGGCCTGCTCGCCCAGTCCAACCGCGGCTTCCTCTACATCGACGAGGTCAACCTGCTCGACGACCACCTGGTCGACGTGCTGCTCGACGTTGCGGCCAGCGGCAAGAACGTCGTCGAACGTGAAGGTATCAGCATCCGCCACCCCGCCCGCTTCGTGCTGGTCGGCTCGGGCAACCCGGAAGAGGGTGAGCTCCGTCCGCAGCTGCTTGACCGCTTTGGCCTCCATGCCCGGATCATCACGATCAACGATGTGGCCAAGAGGGTGCAGATCGTCAAGCTCCGTCGGGAATACGACGAGGATCCGGACGCGTTCCTGAAGAAGTCGACCCGCGAGCAGCAGAAGCTTCAGAAGAAGATCGAGGCTGCCAAGGCATTCCTCACCGAGGTCAGCATGGACGACTCGGTGCTGACCGACATCGCCAGGCTCTGCATGAACCTCGGCATCGACGGCCACCGCGGCGAACTGACCATCACCAGGACCGCTTACGCCTATGCTGCGCTGCAGGGCGACAAGAAGGTGACGATGGATCACGTCCGCAAGATCGCCGGCCTCTGCCTCCGCCACCGCCTGCGCAAGGATCCTCTCGAGACGGTCGACGCCGGCGAGAAGATCGAGCGCGAACTGGCAAAAGTACTGGGAGAAGCCGAAGCAGCAGCATGATAGCATTCACCGATATCATTGGAATGGATCTGGCCAAGCAGGCGCTGATGCTGCTGGCCGTCGATCCCTCCCTTGGCGGTGTGGTCATTCCGTCTGCCGTAGGCTCCGGAAAGTCGACTCTGGCAAGGGCGTTTGCCGGTATTCTGCCGGAAGGCACTCCGTTTGTCGAGCTGCCGCTGAACGTGACCGAGGATCGCCTGATCGGCGGTGTCGATCTCGAGGCGACCCTGGCCGCAGGCCAGCGAGTGGTGCAGCACGGGGTGCTCTCCAGGGCGCACAAGGGTGTGCTGTACGTCGACTCGCTCAGCCTGCTCGACAGCTCGGCCGTGTCGCATGTCATGGATGCCATGTCACGCCGTGCGGTCATCGTGGAGCGTGAAGGGCTCAGCGAGGTGCATCCTGCCGATTTCATGCTGGTCGGCACCTACGACCCGAGCGACGGAGAGGTGCGCATGGGTCTGCTCGACCGGATCGGCATCATCGTCCCGTTCACTTCCCAGAACGACTACCGTGCACGCAAGCAGATCGTCAGCGTCGTGATGGGCACTCGTGACCTCGAGGATACCGAAGACGAACTGCGAATGCTCAGGGGGCTGATTAATGCCGCCAAGGAGCAGTTGCCCAAGGTCTCCATGACCAGTGAGCAGATCAAGGGCCTCATCCAGACCGCCATCAGCCTTGGCGTCGAGGGCAACCGCGTCGACATCTTCGCCATTCGCGCCGCCATCGCGAACGCCGCGCTCAATCAGCGCACCGAGGTCGAAGACGAGGACCTGAAGCTTGCCATGAAGCTCGTGCTGGTGCCGAGGGCAACCCGCATGCCCGAGAGGGAGGCGACCGATGAGGAGATGCAGTCCCAGGATGAGCCTCCTCCGCCGGACGAGCAGGAGCCGGAGGACGAGGATGCGCCGGCAGAAACCCCGGACGCCGATGCCGAGGAGGAGCAGGAAGAGACTCCCGACATGATCGAGGAGCTCATGATGGACGCAATCGAGACCGAACTGCCCGACAACATCCTGAATATTTCGCTCGCCTCGAAAAAGAAGGCCAAGTCCGGTAGCCGCGGAGAGGCGCTGAACAACAAGCGGGGCCGCTTCGTGCGGGCACAGCAGGGGGAGATGAAGAGCGGCAAGGTCGCCCTGATTCCGACCCTCATATCGGCCGCGCCCTGGCAGGCCACCCGCAAGGCGGAGAAGGCGAAGAAGGGTATCAAGACCGGAGCCCTGGTCATCAACAAGGAGGATGTCAAAATCAAGCGTTTCCGGGATAAATCCGGCACGCTCTTCATCTTCATGGTCGATGCTTCAGGCTCCATGGCGCTGAACCGCATGCGCCAGGCCAAGGGTGCCGTGTCGAGCCTGCTTCAGAACGCCTACGTGCACCGCGACCAGGTCGCCCTGATCTCGTTCCGTGGCAAGCAGGCCCAAGTGTTGCTGCCGCCGTCGCAGAGCGTTGACCGCGCCAAGCGTGAGCTCGATGTGCTGCCTACTGGAGGAGGAACACCTTTGGCCTCGGCCCTCTTCACCGGTTGGGAGACGGCCAAGCAGGCCCGCACCAAGGGGATCACGCAGATCATGTTCGTGTTGATTACCGACGGCAGGGGCAACATCCCGCTGCAGGCGGCCTATGAACCAAACGCCGAGAAGGCGCCCAAGGAGCAGCTGGAAAAAGAGATCGAAGCGCTTGCGCTCTCCATCCAGGCCGACGGCATCGCCTCGATCGTGGTCGACACCCAGATGAACTACCTTTCCAGGGGTGAGGCTCCGAAGCTTGCTCAACAGCTCGGCGGCCGCTACTTCTACCTCCCGAACGCCAAGGCAGAGCAGATCGTCGAAGCTGCCCTGAGCTGACCATCCTGATTCGTTCGCCGGCCCTTTCTCCGGGCCGGTGAATCATCTCTTCGGAATTATTTTCTTCTTTTATACATTAACCAGATGCAGTCTCCGTTTTTCTTCTGATAACGGAGAGGGGGTTAATTAAATGATTACCGAATTACCGTTATGTCAACACGTCGTAAAATCACGGCCATCGTAGGTCTGGAGCAGTACAATGCCGGCCTCTGGAAGAAAATCAAGGGGATGCTCGAAAAGGACGCGGATCTTGTCCAGCTCAGCGACGTCGATCTTGAAAAAAAGAATCCCGAAGCCGCGGCGGCCATACGCGATGCGGATTGCGTGTTCATGAGCATGATCAATTTCAAGGAGCAGATCGACTGGTTCAAGGAGCAGCTCGACCAGGGCACCAACGAAAAGACGATCTTCATTTTCGAGTCGATGCCCGAGGCCATGGCGCTCACCAAGGTAGGGAGTTACGCCGTGGGCGATGGCAAGGCCGGCATGCCGGACATGGTCAAGAAGATCGCCAAGATGCTGGTCAAGGGTCGCGACGAGGATGCCCTCTACGGCTACATGAAGCTCATGAAGATCATGAGGACCATCCTGCCCCTCGTGCCCAACAAGGCGAAGGATTTCAAGAACTGGCTGATGGTTTACTCCTACTGGCTGCAGCCCACTCCCGAGAACATCGCCAACATGTTCAGGCTCATTCTCCGCGAGTATTTCAATATGCCCCTGCACGTCGAACCGATTGTCGATGTCCCCAACATGGGTCTTTACCATCCCGACGCTCCCGCCTATTTCAAGGATGTCAAGAGCTACAAGGCCTGGGCCAAGAAACGCGGCATCAACTTCGACAAGTCCCAGAAACTGGCCCTGCTCTTTTTCCGCAAGCACCTCCTCCAGGAAAAAAGCTATATCGACAGCACCATCAGGACGCTCGAAAAGCAGGGGCTCAGCGTTTTTCCCGCCTTCGTCATGGGCGTCGAGGGCCACGTGCTTGTCCGCGACTGGCTCATGAAGGAGAACATCGACCTGCTCGTCAACATGATGGGTTTCGGCCTTGTCGGCGGACCGGCAGGATCGACCAAGCCTGGCACGGCAGCGGAGGCCCGTCACGAGATCCTCACCGGACTCGATGTGCCCTATATCGTTTCCCAGCCGCTGCTCATCCAGGACTTCGAGTCGTGGCACGAGCTCGGGGTGTCGCCCATGCAGGTCACCTTCACCTACTCGATTCCCGAGATGGACGGCGCGATTTCGCCGATCGTGCTCGGCGCGCTGCAGGACGGCAAGATCGAAACCGTGCAGGAGCGGCTTGACCGTCTCGCCCATATGTCGAAGCAGTGGTTGCGGTTGCGCGCCACGCCGAACAAGGAGAAAAAGGTCGCCTTCGTGGTCTACGACTATCCTCCCGGTCTCGGTAAGAAAGCCAGCGCGGCCCTTCTCGACGTGCCCCGCTCGCTGCTGCAGATCCTGAATCGCCTCAAGAAGGAGGGCTACAACGTCGGAACTCTTCCGGAGACGCCTGAACAGCTGTTCGCGGCGCTTGACCGGGCGACCGATCACCAGATCATGCAGAACAAGCCTGATGCGATCAAGATCAACCGTGAAAAGTATCAGGAGCTGGCGTCCTACCGCGAACGCGAACGGATCGAAGAGCGCTGGCAGGGATTCCCGGGCGAGATCGTGCCGTGCGGCTCCGAAGAGGTCTTCATCGGCGGCGTGCGCTTCGGGAACGTCTTCATCGGCGTCCAGCCCCGCATGGGCGTGCAGGGCGACCCCATGAAGCTGCTCTTCGACAAGGCCAACACGCCGCACCACCAGTATATCTCCTTCTACCGCTGGATCAGCCGCGTGTTCGAAGCCCATGCCCTGGTGCATGTCGGCATGCACGGCTCGGTCGAATGGATGCCAGGCCTCCAGACTGGCCTGACCGGCGACTGCTGGCCCGACGCCCTGCTCGGCGAGGTGCCCCACTTCTATATCTACCCGGTCAACAACCCGAGCGAGTCGACCATTGCCAAGCGTCGCGGCCTTGCCACGATGGTGTCGCACGTGGTTCCTCCTCTGGCCAGGGCAGGCCTCTACAAGGAGCTGCCGGCGCTCAAGGATCTCCTGACCGATTACCGTGAGCGGAACCGTGCGGACGCCGAGGACATCGATACCGTCCAGGAGGCGATCATGAACAAGGCCGAACTGCTCAACCTGACCGACGACTGCCCGCGAAAGGCAGACGAGGCGTTCAGCGACTTCGTGAGCCGCCTGTACATCTACATCCTCGAACTTGAAAACCGCCTGATCTCCAACTCGCTGCATGTGTTCGGCGAGTCGAGCCCGATCGACTCCCAGATCATCACGATCACCGAAACCGTCAAGAACAGAGGGGAGAACGGCCGTACGCTTCCCTACATCCTCCTGACGACGTCGGGAAAGAACGGGCATTACGAGAGTTACGAAGAGCTCTCCAGCCTCTCCCGAAAAGGGGACGACGAGGCCATCAGGCTGCGTGAGTGGGCCGAAGACGCCTGCAGGGAGTTTGTCAGGCAGGTCATGTTCGACCACAAGAACCCGTCTTCCGTGTTTGAGTCCCTGACCGGTGGCCAGAGGCTTTCCCAGGAAGACGTGCCCTTCATCCAGCAGATCATCCGTGAGGGGAGCCAGATGATCCAGGCGCTCTCCGACAACAAGGGGGAAATGGAGGCGCTGGTCAAGGTGCTCAAGGGCGGTTACATCCCCTCAGGTCCCGGCGGCGACCTGGTCAGGGACGGCATGAACGTCCTGCCCTCCGGCCGCAACATCCACTCGATCGACCCGTGGCGCATTCCCTCGGAGACCGCATTCAAGCGCGGTTCGCTGATCGCTGACGGACTCATCAAAAAGCATCTCGCCGAGAATGATGGCCAGTATCCCGAAACGATCGCCGAGGTGATCTGGGGTCTCGACACCATTAAAACCAAGGGTGAGGCCGTTGCCGTGTGCATCAGGCTCATGGGCGCGGAACCGGCCTACGACGCTTTCGGAAAGATCAGCCATTACAACCTCACGCCGCTCGCCAAGCTGGGACGTCCGCGTGTCGACGTGCTCATGCAGCTGAGCCCGATCTTCCGGGATGCCTTCGGTATCCTGATGGACCAGCTTGACCGTCTCGTGAAGGATGCGGCCAAGGCCGATGAACCGCATGAGATGAACTACATCAAAAAGCATGTCGACGAAGCCATGGCCGAAGGGGCGGACTTCGAGACGGCGACCTCGCGTCAGTTTACGCAGGCGCCGGGCGCCTACGGCACCTATGTGGACGACATGATCGAGGATTCGGCATGGGACAACGAGAGCGATCTCGACGACCTGTTCATCCGCAGAAACAGCTGCGCCTACGGCGGTAACCGGAAGGGTGAAAAGCAGTCCGAGATCCTGCAGAAGCTGCTCGGCTCGGTGGACCGCGTGGTGCACCAGGTGGACTCCACCGAATTCGGCATCTCCGACATCGACCACTACTTCTCCTCGTCGGGATCGCTGCAGCTGGCCGCACGCCGCAGGAACTCGAAGACCTCGGACATCAAGCTCAACTATGTCGAGTCGTTCACCTCGGACATCAAGCTCGACGACGCCGACAAGTCGCTTCGCGTGGAGTACCGTTCCAAGCTGCTGAACCCGAAGTGGTTCGAAGGCATGCTCAAGCACGGCCACAGCGGCGCGGGCGAGATCAGCAACCGGGTCACCTACATGCTCGGCTGGGACGCCGTCACCAAGAGCGTTGACGACTGGGTCTACAAGAAGACCGCCGAAACCTACGCACTCGATCCGAACATGCGCGAGCGCCTCGCCGACCTCAACCCGCAGGCGATCAAGAACATCGTCGGCAGGATGCTCGAAGCCCACGGCAGGGGCATGTGGAAAGCCGATCAGGACATGATCAACGAGCTGCAGGAGATCTATGCCGATCTTGAGGATCGCCTGGAAGGCATGGCTGACGACTGAGGTGACGCGCTGACGCTGTTGCTCTCGACCGATCAGGACTGAACTGCTCATTACCCCCGGGTTCCAACCCGGGGGAGTGGCGGAAACACCGGTTTGTAGCTTCCTGCGCTGTTTTTACTTGGGAACGCCGAGCTCCGTCTCGGCATCTTTTTTTCTTACCGGAAGAGCTTGTTTTACTCCGATGTCCTACGTCGGGCATGACCGGTGAGACCGGTTGCTGCCAGTTTGTTAAGATAGTCGGCGCCGTGCAGCGCCATGCCGAGCTGGAGCTCGGCGCTCCCAGGCGAACTCCAATGGTATCTTATTTTCTTACCGGAAGAGCTTGTTTTACTCCGATGTCCTACGTCGGGCATGACCGGTGAGACCGGTTGCTGCCAAGTTGTTAAGAAAGTAGGCGCCGTGCGGCGCCATGCCGAGCTGGAGCTCGGCGTTCCCAGGCGAACTCCAATGGTATCTTTATTCCTTTAAAGAGCTTACGGAAATCCTGGCCCTTGTTAGGGTCTATACTTTTCTCCGCATGTAACGTATGTAGTGCGATTTGACGCGCATCGCATACCATTTGGTGGACAGGTTCCTGCTCGTGAACTTCGGGCTGCTCAGTTTGATCTCCGGCAGGGTGGCATAGATGGGCTCTCCGTATTTCTTCTGGTACATCTCCGAAAGGATCCTGTAGGAATCGGTTTTTTCGAAGTCAT
>JAAXXR010000108.1 GCA_013334335.1 Chlorobiaceae bacterium | reverse complement strand
GTGGACAATAAAGGATTCGAACCTTTGACCTCTCGCGTGTGAAGCGAACGCTCTAACCAGCTGAGCTAATTGTCCATACAAAAAAGAGACTTATTATAGGGTTTCGCGGCCATTTTTCCAATGCCGTAAAACATTTTGTTCGCAAAATGATGTAACTTCGACAAGAGGTTGGATTTTCAGGCGCCTGAAAACCGTGAAACCGGAGAAGATGCCGTCCAGTCAACTTTGGGGACGGTGTTCGCTGGCAAGCGCCAGGGGCATCCGGGATGGATACAGGTTCTTTGGTGCCACCATTTATTCAAACCGTTAGAGGAGAGTCGTTATGGAACAAGGCGGTACGGATACCATGGTCAAGACAGCGGTCGGAGTTGCCGGGGGCGCGGCGCTGTTATCCCCGATAGGGATGCCTATAGTACATGGTCTGGCTGGCCTGGCGATCGCCGGGTTCGGCATCTTTACGGCCGGCTCGCTCGCCTTCAAGGCGATCGGGGCGGTTACCGGCATGGAGAACCCTTTCCTGCCGAAGCAATCAATCGAGCGGGAAGAGATACACTGAGCTGCTGCAAACGTTTTCAGGTTCAGTTTTCAAGCCTCTTTTCAAGCAACGTTGCAAGCGTTTCCGGATCGTGGACCGGAGGCCTGCAGCTGCCTTCGATGCATACGAAGGCAGCCGCAGGCTTTTCACCCGTGTTGGCGATGACGGCAGCATCAGGCATGAGTTCAGGCGGCGCCCCGGAGGCCTGCATGAGCACGAGCCCGATGCGGTCGTGCCGGAATGCAGCCTGATGGAGGGCTTTCAGGCGAGTGTCTTCCGGGTCTCCGGCCAGCACGACCTGCACGGGTGGAAGCAGGGCCATGTCAAGGGCTGCGAGCATGAGCGGACAAGCGGCAGGGGCTTGCCCGAGCATTCCGGAGAAGTGGCGAAACGTGCTCCAGGCCAGTTCGCGCCACTCTTTGCGCCCGGTCATTGCTGCGAGACGCAACAGGTTCATGGCGCTGATCGAGTTGGCTGAAGGCTCCGCGCCGTCCTCTCCGTCCTTCAGGCGCAGCGGAACCAGCGTGTCGTCCGATGCCGTGCTGAAAAATCCTCCCTGCGAGCGGTCGTAAAAGAGCTCGATCTGGGTTTCGGTCAGCTTCACGGCGGTCCGGAGATACCTGGTTTCAAACGATGTTTCGTAGAGGTCGATCAGCGCTTGCGTCATGCAGGCGTAGTCGGCGGCCTTGCCCGGTATCGATGCTTCGCCGTCGCACCAGCGACGTAGCAGTCTGCCCCGCCCCTGGTCGAAGAGGCGTTCGAGCACAAAGGCAGTCGCGTGTTCCGCGGCCAGGAGCAGCGACGGGTCATGCAGGATGACCGCTCCTCTGGCGAACGCCGAAATCATGAGGCCGTTCCAGGCGGTGATCACCTTCCCGTCGCGACGGGGTCTCGGCCGTCGTGCCCTTGCTTCGAACAGCTTCGTCCGAGCCGCTTCGAGCCGACGTTCGACCTCTTGCGGCGTTACTCCCTCAGCTTTCGCCAGCGACTCCGTCTGCCCGGCACGGAGAAGGATGTTTTGGCCGGCGAACTCCCCATGCGGATCGTGCGGTGCGTTTCCCTCGCTGCTGACACCATAGGCTTTGCAAAAGAGCTCACCATCGTGCTTTCCGAGCAATTGGATGATTTCCGTTTCCGTCCACAGGTAAAAAGCTCCTTCTCGCAGTTCGCCAATGCCCTCCGCCGGGAGGCTGTCGGCATCCTCGGCGGCGAAGAACCCTCCGTCGGGATGGGTCATGTCGCCACGCACGTAGTTGAAGATATCGCGGGCGGCGTCGGCGAAGAAGGGTTCGTGCGTCCATTGCCAGGCCTTCAGGTAGACGTCGGCGAGCTGGGCGTTGTCGTAGAGCATCTTTTCGAAATGGGGCACATGCCAGAATTCGTCGGTCGAGTAGCGGGAGAAGCCCCCGCCTCCCCTGCCGGCAAGGCCAAGATGGTCGTGTATGCCTCCGTCAGACATTTTTCTGAGCGTCAGGAGGGCCATCCGGAGCGCGTTGCTGTCGCCGGTGCGGGAGGCCTGGCTGAAAAGGAAACGGAGCACGGAGGGACGCGGGAACTTGGGTGCTCCGCCAAACCCTCCATGCACCGGATCGAAACTGCGTTCCAGATCTTCCTGGCACCGGTCCGACAGGGTGTGGTTGAGCCCGGTGTTGCTTTCGGGCCGGTGCGTGAGGGTGGGCAGTTGCCGCATGATCGATCCGGACGAGTCGATCAGCCGTTGCTGGTCGTTCTTCCACATGTCGGCGAGCGATTCGAGGATCTCCTTGAAGGAGGGGCGTCCCCATCGTTCGACCGGCGGAAAGTAGCTACCACCGTAAAATGGTTTTAGCGACGGAGTGAGCCAGACGGACATCGGCCAGCCTCCGCTTCCGGTGGTGGCCTGGACGAAGAGCATGTACAGGTGGTCGAGGTCGGGCATCTCTTCGCGGTCCACCTTGACCGGTACGAAGCGGCTGTTGAGGATTGCTGCCGTTCGTTCGTCCTCGAACGATTCGCGCTCCATCACATGGCACCAGTGGCAGGTCGAATAGCCGATGGAGAGGAAAATGGGGCACCCCTTCTGTCGGGCCTTTTCGAACGCCTCTTCGCCCCAGGGGTACCAGTCGACCGGGTTCCACGCGTGCTGCAGGAGATAGGGGCTTTTTTCGTGGATGAGCCGGTTCGGCTGTTGAAGTTTCGGCATAGTCGGGGTGTAATGGGTTCATTTTCGCATATAACGCCTGCATTGTGCGCGATCGTTCACGAAACAGGAAACATAATGCGCCATCCAGGGGTTTGAGTTGCTGAATCAACAGATATCAACCACGACGTCGGAGGCTACGGTGAACATCTTTTTCCTGCTGATCATGCTTTCGATGTCCATCATGACGGCCTGTTCAGCAGAACCACCGCCCAGCGCCGTTACAGCTCGAACAACGACATTCCGCAAGGAGGATTCCATGACGTACAGAAGTTTGACGCCGGATGAGCGGGCCGTCATCATAGACAAAGGGACGGAGCGTCCGTTCACCGGAGCCTATTACCTCAACAAGGAGAAGGGGGAGTACCGTTGCCGCCAGTGTGACGCACCCCTGTTCCGATCGGATGATAAATTCGAATCGGGCACCGGATGGCCGAGTTTTGACGACGCTCTTCCAGGTGCGGTCAGAGAGGTGCGCGATGCCGACGGGCGACGCACGGAGATCGTCTGCGCAACCTGCGGCGGCCATCTCGGACA
>JAAXXR010000107.1 GCA_013334335.1 Chlorobiaceae bacterium | reverse complement strand
CCTGATGCTCCGGAGTACCTCAAGGACCTGCACCATTACGAGAAGTGGCTGCACAAGAAGAACAAGAGCGCCGTAAAGCAGCACAACATCGGCCTGCTCTTCTTCCGCAAGCACCTCCTGCAGGAGAAAGACTATATCGACAACACCATCCGCGCCATCGAGTCGAAGGGACTCAACCCGCTGCCGGTGTTTGTGATGGGCGTCGAAGGCCATGTCGCCGCACGCGAGTGGTTCGCCCACACCAAAATCGACATGCTCATCAACATGATGGGCTTCGGCTTCGTCGGCGGTCCTGCCGGCGCAACTACCCCTGGCGCTTCGGCCACGGCTCGCGAAGAGATCCTCGGCAAGATCAACGCCCCGTACGTCGTCTCCCAGCCGCTCTTCATCCAGGACATCAATTCGTGGAAAACCCAGGGCGTCGTACCGCTGCAGTCAGCGATGACCTTCGCCCTTCCGGAAATGGACGGCGCAGTCTGCCCGGTTGTGCTGGGCGCGATCAAGGACGGACGCCTGCAGACCGTACCCGACCGGCTCGACCGCCTGTCGGGACTCGCCAAAAAGTTCTCGGAACTGCGCAACACCTCGAACCGCGAAAAGAAGATCGCCTTCGTGGTCTACGACTATCCGCCGGGCATGGGCAGAAAGGCCAGCGCCGCGCTGCTCGACGTGCCGAAAAGCCTCTATAAGATGCTGCAGCGCATGCAGGGCGAAGGCTACAACGTGGGCGAGCTCCCGGAATCTCCGGAAGCACTGCTCTCGATGCTTGACCGGGCCACCGATTACGAAATCCAGGCTCACGAGGCGAACTGCTTCGCCATCGACCGCCAGATGTTCAACGCCATCACGTCGGACCGCGAGCGCGAACGCATCGAGGTTCGCTGGAGCGGCTTCCCCGGGGATATCGCTCCGGTCGGCGTCGACAAGCTCTTCATCGGCGGCGTGACGCTCGGCAACGTATTCATCGGCGTACAGCCGAGACTCGGCATCCAGGGCGACCCGATGCGCCTGCTCTTCGACAAGGAGAATACGCCGCACCATCAGTACATCGCCTTCTACCGCTGGATCAGCCGCGAGTTCGGTGCCCATGCCATGGTGCATGTCGGCATGCACGGAACCGTCGAGTGGATGCCAGGCCTCCAGCTCGGCGTCACCGGCGAGTGCTGGCCGGACGCCCTGCTCGGTGAGGTACCGCACTTCTACATCTATCCGGTCAACAACCCGAGCGAAGCCAACATCGCCAAGCGCCGTGGTTACGCGACCATGATTTCGCACAACATTCCACCGCTCTCCCGCGCAGGCCTCTACAAGGAGCTCCCGGCCTTCAAGGACATGCTGAACGACTACCGTGAGCGCGGCCTGGAAAAGATCGTCGACGTCGAGACCGAAATGGCCATCGTCGAAAAAGCCGAGAACCTCAACCTGACGGACGACTGCCCGAGGATCGAAGGCGAAGCCTTCTCGGACTACATCAGCCGCCTGTACATGTACCTGCTCGAGCTTGAGGGGAGACTCATCTCGAACGCCCTGCACGTCTTCGGTGAGACTCCTGCGCTCGCCAACCAGGTCACCACGATCTCGGAGTACCTCAAGGTGCGCGGCAACGACCGCTCGCTCCCATCGGTGGTGCTCGAGGCCATCGGTGAACAACGCACGTGGGGCGACTACGCCTCGCTGGCCACCAGGGCCAGAAAGGGTGATCCGCAGGCGCTCGCCCTCAGGGAGAAGGTGGACGAGATCACCAGGGAGTTCATTGAACAGACGGTGTTCGGCAACGCGAACCCCGGCAGCGTCTTCAGCGTGCTGACGGGCAATGGAAAGGTGAGCGAGGAGATGGCTACGGCCATCAACACGGCCCTCCAGGAGGGTATCGCGCTCAGGAAAGGCCTGCAGGACAACGGTCACGAAATGCAGAGCTTCCTCCGGGCCCTGAACGGCGAGTACCTCCCGTCAGGTCCGGGTGGCGACCTCGTGCGCGACGGTGCGAGCATCCTGCCGACCGGCCGGAACATCCATGCCATCGATCCGTGGAGAATCCCCTCCGAGCTTGCCTTCAAGCGCGGCAAGCAGATCGCCGACACGATCATCCGCCGTCACCAGGAGGAGAACAACGGCGAGTACCCTGAAACCATCGCCCAGGTACTCTGGGGCCTGGATACCATCAAGAGCAAGGGTGAGGCCGTTGCCGTCATTATCGCCCTGATGGGGGCGGAACCCGCTTACGACGCCCAGAACAAGATCAGCCACTACCGGCTCGTGCCGCTCGAAAAGCTTGGCCGTCCGAGGATCGACGTACTGATCCAGATCAGCTCGATCTTCCGCGACACCTTCGGCGTCCTGGTCGACCACCTTGACAAGCTGGTCAAGGACGCGGCCAAAGCCATCGAGCCGGTGGAGATGAACCACATCAAGAAGCATGTGGACGAAGCCTTACGCCAGGGCAAGGATTTCGAAAGCGCAACATCCCGCATCTTCACACAGGCACCCGGCACCTACGGCTCACAGATTGACGAACTGGTCGAAGACTCGGCCTGGGAGAGCGAAGAGGACCTGGACAACATGTTTGTCAAGCGAACCGGATTTGCCTACGGTGGCAACCGCTACGGAGACCAGCAGACCGACATCCTCAAGGATCTGCTCGGCACCGTTGACCGTGTCGTGCAGCAGGTCGACTCCGCCGAATACGGCATCTCGGATATCGACCGCTACTTCTCCTCGTCGGGCGCCCTGCAGCTCTCCGCACGCCGCCGCAACCCGAAGGGCGACAACGTGAAGCTGAACTACGTCGAAACCTATACCGCCGACATCAAGGTTGACGACGCCGAAAAGGCGCTGAAGGTTGAGTTCCGCACCAAACTGCTCAACCCGAAATGGTTCGAAGGCATGCTGGCTCAGGGCCACAGTGGCGCTACCGAGATCAGCAACCGCTTCACCTATATGCTGGGCTGGGATGCCGTCACCAAGGGTGTCGACGACTGGGTCTACAAGGAGGCCGCTGAAACCTACGCCTTCGACCCGGCCATGCGCGACAAGCTGATGAAGCTGAACCCGAAAGCCTTCAAGAACATCGTCGGGCGCATGCTCGAAGCCAGCGGCCGCGGCATGTGGTCAGCTGATCCCGACATGATCGAAAAGCTTCAGGAGATTTACTCCGACCTTGAAGACCGCCTCGAAGGCATCGAAGTCTGAGAATCCTTACAGCAAGACAGCCCGCCAAAACGGGCTGTTTTGTTTCGTGCCATTTCCGTGATCTCCCTCTTCCCCGGGAGCGC
>JAAXXR010000049.1 GCA_013334335.1 Chlorobiaceae bacterium | reverse complement strand
CGTCCCCGCATCACATGCGGCTTTTCTGGTTCATCAGTTCGGTCTCCCGCTCGGCAAACAGGTTCCTGAGGCGCTTCAGTTGAAGCGCCGCACCCTGTTCATCGCCATAGCGGACGGTTTCGGCGATCATGTTGAGCGCTCCGGCAATGCGCTGGTTGACCCCAACAGCCAGCGTATCGATATCGCTCGCCAGAAAGCGGGTCTCACCGGCAAGTTTCAGCAGTTTCGGCCTGAGTTGCGGCATTGCGCAACCACGGGCAATCTCTTCGAGACGCGCTGCCCAGTCCAGGTGGCTGCTCTTGCCGGAACGCCTGCCTCCGCTGGCCGATGTAGCCCTGAAGACAATGAACATCGCGGCGAATCCGGCGACAATGACGATATCGAGAGCCATGGCGCCCTTTTCAATTCCGGCGATCGCCAGACCGACCGCGCCCGATGCTGCAAGAAGAAGGATGGCCGGCGCTACCAGGGTGATGTCTGACAGGCGTGCCCAGCCTGTCCGGGAACCGTTGGCGGCCGCAGACATGGAATTGAAAACAACCGCTCCCGCAGTCAGCGACAGCAATGTCACCGAAGCCGACAGGGCCCATTCGCCCAGGATGCGCTCCGGATAGAGCACGAAAAACACCCCGAAAACCGCAAGCACTACGGTCAGCGGCAAAAACATCCACCAGATCGATTTGTTCATACTTCTGTTCATGTTAGCGTGTCAAGTTTTCCTGAACCCCGGCAACAGCGAGCATCTGCCGGGCAAGACCATCCCGGCTCGTCTCCCCCCGGGCCAGAAGGTCGGCATACCGCAGTATTTTCCTGCGGGGAACCGTTCCCGGACGGCCAAGGCATGAGCAACGAGTCGCGATGCCGCTTGGGTCAGCCTTGAATATGCAAAAAGATAAGATAATTAAGCGGTTTTGTCGAGTGCCTGCACACCTTGAACCTGAGGGCGTTGAGACAAACGCTGCAAATGCTGCCCTGGGGTGGGAAAAAATAACAGGAGGGGTTTAAACCCCAAGATGGTACATTGAGCAGGTAAAAATTTTCATCACCTACCCGCAACCATGCCGTTCACCTCCCTTACTATCATTACTCCCATACTCCGGGCACTCGAAGAAGAAGGCTACACCAATCCGACTCCCGTCCAGGCCGAATCGATTCCATTCGTCCTGGACGGCGAGGATCTGCTCGCCTGTGCCCAGACCGGAACCGGAAAAACCGCCGCGTTCGCCATACCCGTGCTGCAGCGGCTTCACGAAAGCCATGTGCACGGAGAAAAACGCAGAATCCGGGCTCTCGTGCTGACTCCGACCCGGGAACTCGCCGTTCAGATCGGAGAGAGTTTCACCGACTATGGCCGGTACACCGGCGTCACCAACACCGTGCTTTTTGGCGGCGTCAACCAGAACCCGCAGACGGCACGCCTGCTTCGCGGGGTAGACATCGTGGTGGCAACACCGGGCCGCCTGCTCGACCTCATGGGCCAGGGACACCTGCACCTGCGCGACATTGAATACTTCGTGCTCGACGAAGCGGACCGGATGCTCGACATGGGGTTCATGCATGATGTCAAGCGAGTGCTCGCCGCCCTTCCGAAAAAACGGCAGTCGCTGTTCTTCTCGGCCACGATGCCTCCGGAGATCGTCAAGCTCGCTGCCTCCATCCTGCACAACCCGAAAAAAGTTGCCGTAACCCCGGTCTCATCGACGGTCGAGATCATCAACCAGCATATCCTGTTCGTTGACAAGGAGAATAAAAACAGCCTGCTGGTTCACCTGCTCAAGGACAAGAGCATCAGGAACGCGCTGGTCTTCACCAGAACGAAGCATGGCGCCGACAAGGTGGCAAAGCATCTCCAGCGATGCAACATCAAGGCCGAGGCGATCCACGGCAACAAATCCCAGAACGCACGCCAGCGGGCGCTGAACAATTTCAAGGCCCAGACGACCCGTGTGCTCGTCGCCACCGACATTGCCGCCCGTGGCATCGATGTCGATGAACTCGAGTATGTCATCAACGTCGATATACCCAACATCCCGGAAACCTACGTGCATCGGATCGGGCGCACCGGCCGGGCAGGATCGAAGGGAACCGCCTACTCGTTCTGCAACTCCGAAGAGCAGGCCTACCTGCGCGACATCGAGAAACTCATCGCCAAATCGATCCCGGTCATCGACAGCCATCCCTATCCCATGCTCAACACCGAACCCGTACCTGCCGCACCCGAGCCAAGACGGAGCGGAAGTGGCTCCCCTACCAGGCCTCAGGCGAAATCGTCGGACAAACGCTGGAGCCGCAGGCCCGAACGGTCGAAATAGCGCAAAAAAAAGCCCGGATGAAGCTTGCTTCCATCCGGGCTGAATCCGCAATGCGGAACTCGTGATCAGCCAACATGCTTGCCTGCCATGACGAGGGTCGGCGGTGCTCCGAGGTGACGCCCCGCGAGTAATACGTTCCAGTACAGCGCCTCGAAACCAAGCTTTCCATACCAGTTCATTTTCGTCTCCTTCAACAGGCTGAATGGCCCGAGTTTCGGCATGGGGTACTGGCCAGGAAGGGGCTCGATCTTGTAGTTGAAATCGATGAGGGATGACGTGCCCTTCGAGTAGACGATGAAGCAGGTCGAGTGCCCATCGTAGATCTCTTCGGGTTTCACGCCGTGAATTTCGGCCATGATGTTGAACACCACGACGTCAGCCTCGTAATGGGCGACCGACCCGGCTTTCGAGGTGGGTACGTTGGTGGCGTCTCCAAGCACGTAAATCCCCTCGTGCTTCAACGCCTTGAGGGTATTCTGGTGCGTGGGTACGTACCCGATTCCGTCGTCCATCCCGGAGTTGCTGATCACGCTGTCGCCAACGGTGGTCGGCACGATGACCAGCGTATCGTAGGAGACCTTGTCGCCCTGGACCGACTCGATATACTTCTCCTTGCCGTTGACCATGTTCAGCTCGAAACTCGTCGTGATCCTGATGTTCTTCTCCCTGGCGGACTCCGTAAAGACCGCGGCAGCCTTCGGCTTCGTGAACGCCATCGGCAGCGGCGTGACCAGCTCGATCTGCGACTTATCCCGGATGCCCCTGTTCTTCAGGTACCAGTCGGCAAGAAATACGAACTCGATCGGCGCGACGGGGCACTTGAACGGCAGTTCGGCGATGTTCATGACCAGCTTGCCGCCGTTGAACTCCTTGAGCCGCTTCTGGAGTTGGATGGCCGCATCGAGGAAATAGAAGCTGAAGGCGTTCTTTCCCCACGCATCCATCAGGCCGTCGTTCTCCTCGGGTGAAACGCGGCATCCGGTGCTGATAACCAGGAAGTCGTAGGGGAAACGGTGATTCGTGGTCTTTACCTCACGCTTCTCCGGGTCGATATGCGTGATCTCATCCATTACAAACGTAACCCCCGGCATGAGGTACTTTTTCCTCGACTTGACGAGTGTGCCCGGCTTCTGCATACCGAACGGTACGAACAGCAGGCCTGGCTGGTAAATGTGATGGTCATCCCGGTCGATAACGGTTATCTCCCAGTCCGCCGGAAGATGACGCCTGAGGTTGTTCGATACGATCGTTCCGCCGGTTCCGGCTCCCAACACGACTATCTTTTTTGACATAAGCCAGCCTCCAGTGCTGTAACTGTTTAACGTTTTATTAGAATGGCAACGGATGGAATCCGGAAAACGGAGCCGGGGATTGCGAGTGCTGACTCCAGGTCTGAGTTGAGCATTGTCGCATTGACGAACATGACACGTTCGCCTGCCTGAACGCGACAATGGGAGCTCCTCCTTATACAACTATATAACCGTATAGCTGTATAATCTCATCAATATATTAAACAGCAAGCATAAACACAAACCGCATAGCAAGAAAGCGGAGCGCTCGTGCGTCCGCATGATGTCAGGAGTGATTTGCCGTAAAAACCAGCCCGCAGCACGGGAATTGCCATGCGGAAAGGGATGCGGAATTTCAGGCCAAAGCGGAGGGATGGCAGCGCGTCGGTGAAGCGGGATCGGGAGAAGATGGTCCGGCGATCGGAGCGGTCAGGAGCCTGCCACGAACCGCTTCTGTCTCATGCAGTTGCCGAAAGCCATGTCAGGGCTGATGCAATTGAACTTCCGATGTGCGTATTCGGTGTAATGGTTCAAGCCGGTCAGTGGACGGTTCGTATCCGTAAACTGGCTTGCAGCATCGAGTATGGCGTGTTTGTTGAAAGGAATATGGATCGCTCTGGCTGATCCGCTGTTGATTCTCTGCCTGAGGGCATCCGGCCAGTAACCGGCGAGAGCCGAGGGGTCTGCTACCGCCTTGAAATCGATGTATGCCAGAATCAGCGGCAGGTTGAAGGTATCAACCGTCTCCTCAATTTCAAAGGCAAGCAGGCTTCCGCTTTTCCTGGTATCACTACTCAGGACAACCAGCACGTTTCTCGAAAGGGCGAGCTGCTCCCTGATCTTCGTCGCCAGCGCCGCCCTCAGGCTCGACTTTCTGACAGCATACACCTTGTTCTGCCGATCGAGGTAGTTGACCTCGAATGAGCGCCGCTCAGCGGCCCATCGCTGTATGGTGGCACAGAACCGGTAATCCGATTGCCCCGGATCATTCTGGCAAAGCTCATCGTAGGCGATATAGGTTGATTTTTCAGACTCCATGATAACGAAACGAATTATTGTTCGGTTTGACTGCCTGAACCGTTTTCGCTCGGGCAAGTTCTTCGAAAGAGGGTACACATGACCCCCCCAGACCCCCAGCTGAAGGGTGCCTGTCGGGCGGTCAGTTGAGATGATTCGTAATTATACAGGAATCTTTGCAATCGGCAAGACTCCGTGATGAAAAATCGCGGTTTTCACCATAGCAGGACGCAGTGAACGATCCCCTCCGGGATTGAAACGCCAGGATGACCCCACAAAAAAAACACCCCGATATCGGAGTTGTAATAAACGACAAATTGAATGTTTCGACTTGATAGACGTACCGCATATCAATAAAAAAAGCGTAATATATTAAGTCATGATTTTTGTTAAACAGCACCCCGCATACCCAACCTTGACTCTGGCGTGCCGTTTGCTTCAGCGAATCCCAATTCAGCCCCATGCCAGAACTGCGGAAACATGACCCCCCGGAACACCAACGACCTGACATCTCACTGCATACCCTGTTCAATGCCGTCACGGATCCGCTCTTCCTGATCGGAGCAGACGGGACGATCATCGATGCCAATACCTCCTTCAGCAGCCTCATCGGCTTTCCGGCATCCGGATGCATCGGGTTGGACGCATTTGGCGTCGGCAGTTCCGGCCTCGTCATTCCCGAAATCGCCTCCTGCCTTGCAGAAAAGGCTCAGGAGGCCCTCCGCTCATACCGGGAACTCTCGTTCGAGGAGATCCGGGAGGGCACTCGTTACCACCACACCATCATTCCGTTTCCGGCACCGGAAGGTGAAGCCGGGCGTCTGGTCGTCATGGTGAGAAAACAAGCCTCCGGAGTCGAGCAGCGCTGCAGCGACCTCGCCCACCACCAGATGCTCATCGAGGGAATTCCCGGCTCAGCGTTCATAGTCGATGCGTGCGGAAAACTTCTCGCATGGAACAGCTTCGCCCGAGACATCATCATGGGCCTATCCGACGACGCGATGCCTGCCACCGATGTGCTGCAACCGATTCATCCTGACGAACGGGAGCTATTAAGGGCAACACTGGCGGGCACCTTTGAGCATGACATCGTCGAACCGATCGAGATCCGCTCCTGGCATGCTGCCAGGTCAAGCTATCAGTGGCGTTTGGTCAGCGGCAAAAGAATCACGATCGACAGCAAGCCGTGCCTGCTGATCGTTGGCATTGACATCAACAAACGAAAGGAGGCAGAGCAGGCCCTCGCAGAGAACAGGAAACGTCTTGCCAATGCGCTGGAAGCCGCACGGGCCGGTGTTTGGGAGTGGGAACTGGCAACCGGCGAAAGCACATGGTCCCACGAACTCTGGTCGCTGTTCGGACTCAGGCAAGAAGAGCGAACGCCCTCGTTCGATCTGTGGTCGACTACCATCCATCCGGATGACCGGGAGAAGGTCATGGCCTCAATCAGCGACTGTACCGATAAAGGGCTGGAGATGAACATCGAATACCGGGCGCTCCACCCGGATGGCCACGTCAGCTGGCTCTTTTCACGGGGCAAGCCCATACTCGACCTGCAGGGTGAAGTGGTCCGCTATATCGGCACGATCATCGATATCACCCAGCGAAAACAGGTTGAAGAGGCGCTCAAAACAAACCAGGCCCGCCAGGACTTTATCCTCGAGAAAAGCCATATCGGCTGGTGGGATCTCGATCTGGCGAGCTTCGCGACCAACAGGACCTCCGAATATGACCGGATTTTCGGTTATGACGCTCCCCTTCCGGAATGGACCTACAGAACGCTGCTCGATCACGTCCTTCCCGAAGACCGCCCGAGGGTCGAACGCCATCTGGTTGATTCACTCAAGAATCTGGAGAGCTCCGAAATCGAATTCCGCATCCGGCGCCCTGACGGGCAGGTCCGATGGCTCTGGTTGACTGCCGGACTGCATCTGGACAGTTCGGGCACTCCGGTTCACCTGTCGGGGATCGTCCAGGATATCACCGAACGCAAGAAGATGCTGACGCTGCTCACCCAGAGCGAAGCCCGTTACCGTTCGCTGTTCGACAACATGCCGAAAGGAGTTGCTTACTGCAGACTCATCAAGGACGGTGACTCCACAGTGGATTTCCTGCATCTGGCCGTCAACCCCGCATTTGAAAAGATGACCGGATTCGGAGATGTCACCGGCAAGGGACTCCTTGAACTGATGCCGGATATCAGGAACACCGACGAAGAGTTCTTCCAGATTCACTGCAGGGTCGCAAAAACCGGCATAAGCGAACATTTCGAGCGCTACCTGAAGCCGATCGACCAATGGGTTTCCACTTCGGTCTACAGCAGCGAACAGGATCATTTTGTCGCGATCATCGACATCATCACTGAGCAGAAAAAGAGCGCGCAGCTCATTTCTGAAGGCAAGGCCAAACTCGAAGCCGTGCTCGAAAGCATGACCGATGCCGTATTCTTTGCCGATTCCTCGGGAAACTTCGTCGATTTCAACGAAGCTTTCGCAAAATTCCACAAGTTCGACAGCAAAGAGGCGTGTGCCATTGCCCTGCGGTCATATCCGGAAATGATCGAAGTATATACGGCCGACGGTGAACCGGTGCCGTCTGAACAGTGGGGCGTTCTGAAGGCGTTCGGTGGACAAAAACTTACCAATGCCGAGTATATCCTGAAACGAAAGGATACCGGTGAAACCTGGTTCGGCACCTACAACTTCGCCCCCATCCGGATGGCCGAAGGCGGCATGAACGGATTTGTCATGACGGCGCGGGACGTCACCGAGATGAAGCGCGCCGAACTCTCCATTCGGGAGAGCGAGCTGAAGTTCAGGAGCATTTTCGACTCAGCCCCGCTCGCCATCAGCATCGAAACCATCCGGGAGACCCGCCTCGTCGACGTCAACGAGTCATGGCTCAGGCTCTTCGGATACCGCAGGGAGGAGGTCCTCGGCAGAACGGCCACCGAACTGGGCATTATGGAAGATGTGGCACTCCATGGGCACCTGAGCACCGATCTCGAAAAACATGGCAAAATCGTCAATCGTCCCCTGCGGTTGCGCACCAAAGGCGGAGAGATCATTGACGCATTCTGCTCGGCAGAATGCGTGACCATTGACGGATCCCCATGCATGCTGGTAACGACCACCGACTTCACCGAACAGAACCGTACAGCCGAAGCGCATGAAAAGCTCCAGGCCCAGCTTCAGCAGGTGCAACGAATGGAACTGGTCGGACAGCTCGCCGGCGGCATCGCCCATGACTTCAACAACGCACTGGCGGCAATCCTCGGCAACACCGAACTGCTGCTCAGCCAACTTGAAGATTCCCACCCATTCGTGACGCATCTTCTATCGATCCGCACATCGTCGGAACGTTCGGCGAAAATGATCCACCAGCTCCTTGCGTTCGCTCGCAAACAGGTCATATCACCGGTGATCATCGAACTTGACGACTCGATCGACAATCTGCAGTCGATGATGCGGACGATGATCGACAAGGACATCCGATACGAATGGCGCCCCGCCGGCGATCATGCACACATTTTCATCGACCTCTCGCAACTCGACCAGATCGTCACCAGCCTGATACTCAATGCCCGGGACGCCATCTCCGGAAACGGCTCCATCACGGTCGAGTCAGGCTCCGTAACGGTCACCCGGGAGGAGTCCGAAAACGGTCATGCATGCACGATCCCGGGCATCTACGCCACGCTCTCGGTGACCGACACGGGAAGCGGTATCGACGAAGCGGTGCTGCCGCATATTTTCGAGCCCTATTTCACCACCAGAAAGACCGCAAAGAACTCTGGCCTCGGCCTGGCGACGGTCTATGGCATCGTGAATCAGAACCATGGATTTATCGAGTGCCGGACGGCTCCGGGCCAAGGCACCACCTTCACCATCTACCTGCCCGTGCACGCCACGGAAACGGAGACGGTCAACCACGCCACCCAGTCCAAGCCGGTCGGCGACCACCACCGGCTGATCCTGCTCGTCGAAGATGAAACGGAAATTCTCAAGCTCATCAGGATCATCCTCGCAAGAAACGGCTACCGGGTGCTGGAAGCCGCAGATGCCGAAAGTGCTCTCGAACTGGCGAAGCGGCACCTCGACCAGATCGAATTGTTGCTGACCGACGTCGTGCTTCCCGGCCAGAGCGGAGTCGAACTGAGCCGCAAACTCAGGGAGGAACGGCCCGATCTGAAGGTCCTCTTCATGTCGGGATATGCCCTGGAAACGATCGGCTTCGAAGAACTTAAGGATACCGGCATCAATTTCATCCAGAAGCCCTTCACGTTCAAAAATTTCACAACGGCCGTGCACCAGGCACTGGAACTTTCGAACGCATTCCTGAACACCCCCGCACCGGACAACCCTGCGTAAATCCGGAAAGCATCCGGCCACCGGAACGCAGGGAACCTGCGACGGACTCGTGCGCACAGCCCCTTGCCGGCTCCCGATTACGAGCCGCACCGACAACTCCGTCATCGCCTCCGGCAGCAGACAGAACGGCGACCGGGTGAAGTTGGCCACCGCTGTTTCCCTCACGCGGGAATGTTCACCCGCGGCAGATGGTTAAGAGGGTTAACAACATGGAAATGAGTTGTCCCTACTTTCGTTATATTGAGTAACAGGGCTTGACCGGAAATTCCACGTATTTTCATGAATTCCGGCGTCCGGTTGACTGGCGGCGACCGTCAACCGGGCAACACCGCCGTTAAGCATATGAATCGCAGTTCCGAATATTTACCTATGACTACCAATAAAGAGCTTGACGCCTTCCGAGCCGTGCCCGCCGCACGGCGTGAAATCCCGTACAACTATACATCGGCCGGCGACCGTCAGGCGATCTCGTTCATTCTTGGGGACCAGCTCCTCAAACAGGTCGAAGAGCTGCGGGACGTCCGCGTTACGGGGCGATCTGCCCGCCTGCTCATGCAGATCCTCGGCGACATCCTGATCCATGGCCGCAACGCATACCTTTTCCAGGAGCTGATCGACTCGGCACAACGTCGCGAACGGATCTTCGAACATGCGCACAAGGATCTTGAAACCATCGCCGCGTCGGCCAACGGCGAAAAGCGGGTCATGTCGATCGTCGAAACCCTGAGGACGAAACTCGAAAAGTTTCGCGCCGAAATTGAACTGATCCCGGTCTACCGGCGGAAAATCAAGCGCGAACTCGCGCCGATCGTCGGTGCGAAAAACGTGCTTTTCGATCCCTTTTCGATCGTAGCCCATGCAACCGATGCGACTGACTGGCGCCTCTACCTTCCTGTCGCCGTGGTGACGCCAGACGATGAGGCGCAGGTGGCTCCGCTCATCGGAGCCATCGCACGGCTCGGGTTGCGGGTGATCCCCCGGGGAGCAGGAACCGGCCTGACGGGCGGAGCCGTACCGCTCCGTTCTGACTGCGTCATCATCAACACGGAGAAGCTCAACCGGATTCGAGGCATCCATCAGCGCAAGTTCCACCTGCGGGACGGGCACACGGTTTCGGCACAGGTTATCGAGGTGGAAGCCGGAGTCATCACCGAGGCAGCCATGCACCATGCCGACGAACATGGGCAGGTGTTCGCAACCGACCCGACCAGCGAATGGGCCTGCACCATCGGCGGCAACATCGCCGAAAACGCGGGAGGCAAAATGGCCGTGCGCTGGGGAACCTGCATCGACAACCTGCTTGAATGGCGCATCGCCATGCCTGGCGGCAAGCTCTGGACGGTTCGCCGCACGGACCACCAGCTGCGGAAAATCCTGCCGGATGACGTCGTGACCTATGAAGTGCTCGACCAGCACGGCGCCCCCCTGAAACGGATCGCGCTTCGCGGCACGGAGATCCGCAAGCAGGGGCTCTGGAAGGACATCACCAACAAGGCGCTGGGCGGCGTGCCTGGCCTTCAGAAGGAGGGAACGGATGGCGTGATCACCTCGGCCACCTTCGTGCTCTACCCGAAGTATGAAGAGAAACGCACCCTCTGCCTCGAGTTTTTCGGGCCGGACATGGACGAAGCGAGCCGGGTGATCGTGGAGCTCGCCAAAGCGTTCCCGTACCAGAACGTCGACCAGGAAACCCTTCTTGCACTGGAACATTTCGATGACGAGTATATCCGCGCCATCGACTACAAGGTAAAGGCAACCCGTCCGCAGACCCCGAAAGCGGTCCTGCTGATCGACATCGCCGGGCATTGCACCGAAGAGGTCGAGAACGGGGTCGAACGGGTCAGGACACTCCTCGGCAGGCATCCGAACACACTGATGTTCGAGGCCCGCGATGCAGCCGAGGCCACGCTCTTCTGGACGGACCGCAAGAAGCTCGGCGCCATCGCCCGGCGAACCAACGCCTTCAAGCTGAACGAGGACATCGTGATCCCGATCGAACAGCTTGCCGTTTTCGCCCGGTTCATCGACGACCTGAACATCGAGGAGGAGCGCTATTCGCAGGAGCTTTATGTCGAACGCATCGAACAGATCCTCCATGCCAGCAGCGAAAAAGAGAGCCTCTCTCCCTTCGAGGCGAAGATCCCTGCGGGCCTCGGGTTGTGCGACCTGATCCGAAAGCGCCTTGAGTCGGCCGATCCCCTGCTCCTTCGCTCACTGACGCTCATGCAGGAGTTCCGAACGGAGCTCGCCGAACTGTTCCGGGGATACCCCAAAACGCTTGAGACCATCTCGAAGGCGTACAACAACGTGCGCGACCGGAGGATTGTGCTGGCCACGCACATGCATGCCGGTGACGGCAATGTGCACGTGAACGTGCCGGTGCTGTCGAACGACCGACCTATGCTGGACCGGGCTGACCACGTGATCGACCAGGTGATGGAAAAGGTCATTTCGCTCGGTGGCGTCGTTTCCGGCGAGCACGGCATCGGCGTGACGAAACTGAAATACATGGAGCGCGAGCGCATCGAAGAGCTCTCGGCCTACCGGCGGGAGGTGGACCCGGACGGCATTATGAATCCGGGAAAACTCGAAGATTACGAAGTGCTGAACCACATCTTCACACCGTCGTTCAACCTTCTGGAGCTGGAAGCGCACATCCTGAAGCGCGGCAAGCTCGAGGCGCTCTCGAAAAAAGTCGACTACTGCATCCGTTGCGGCAAGTGCAAGCCCGACTGCTGCGTCTACTACCCCGCCCGGGGCATGTTCTACCATCCGCGCAACAAGAACCTCGCGATCGGTTCGCTCATCGAGGCGCTCCTGTACGACGCACAGCGCGATCGTTCGACCGATTTCAAACTGCTGCCTTGGCTTGAAGAAGTGGCCGACCACTGCACCATCTGCCACAAGTGCCTGAAACCCTGTCCGGTGGACATTGATACCGGCGAGATCTCGATCCTCGAGCGGGAGATTCTGTCCGCACGCGGCTTCAAGAACTCTCCGGCCATCACGGACCTGAGTTTGAAGTACCTGGAAAGCCGTTCACCGCTCTTCAACCAGGTGTTCCGGAACACGGTGCTCAGGCTGGGCGGAGCCGTCCAGCGAGCCGGGACGAAACTGACCGCCCCGATCCAGGGAACCGAGGAGGCCATGGCCATAGCGCCGTTGCGCCTCTTGCGCTCTCCGGTGCCGCCGGTGCCCAAAGAGACCCTGCGCGATGTGCTTCCGGCCTGCGACAACGACCAGGTGCTGGTGTTCGAGCCATCGAAGGGCGAGGCGACCTCGACCGTATTCTATTTCCCCGGCTGCGGTTCCGAACGCCTTCACTCGACGATTTCGATGGCGGCGATCCACATACTTCTGGAGACCGGCACGAGGGTTATCCTTCCCCCGCCGTTCCTCTGCTGCGGGTTCCCGTCGAACGTGAACGCGAAAACCGACATGCACTCCTCGATCGTGCTGCGCAACACCGTGATGTTCAGCCAGATCAGGGAGATGTTCGCCTATCTCGACATCGATGCCTGCGTCATCTCCTGCGGCACCTGCCGAGAGGGGCTGGAAAGCATGGAAACCGCAAAACTGTTCGGCGACAGGATCGTCGACGTCTCCCGCTACGCCTATGAAAAAGGGATGCGGCTTTCGGGCGGAGGTGAAAACAACCTCTATCACGCCCCTTGCCACGACTCGCTCTCCGGCAAGGCGCGTGACCTCCTGCGGGACATCGGCGGCTTCGGCAAGGTGACCGAAGTACCCCACTGTTGCTCCGAGGCCGGCACCCTTGCCCTTTCGAGGCCGGACATCACCGACTCCATGCTCCAGCGGAAGCGCGAAGCGCTCAGGGAGATGATGGCCGGAACGGCATCGGCAACGGTGCTCACCAATTGCCCGTCCTGCGTGCAGGGACTCGGCCGCAACCACGACATGGGAGCGGAACCGAAACATATCGCCGTGGCGCTCGCCGAAAAATACTCCGGCAAGGATTGGATGGACCGCTTCATTGCACAGGCAGCCAAAGCCACCGCCATGATCTACTGACTGAAATGAAAAAACCGCCATCCCGGCGGTTTTTTCAATGAGGGGACGTCCTTAAATT
>JAAXXR010000106.1 GCA_013334335.1 Chlorobiaceae bacterium | reverse complement strand
TTTCGTGCGAGGTCCTGAACCCGTCGAAGAAGTGCAGGAAGGGCACTCTCGATTCGAGGGTCGCGGCCTGTGCGATCAGGGCCATGTCCATGACCTCCTGGACCGAGCATGAGGCGAGCAGGGCGAAACCGGTACCGCGGACCGCCATGACGTCTGCGTGGTCGCAGAAGATGGAGAGGGCCTGGGCGGCAAGCGAACGAGCCGAGACGTGGATGACGCACGGCGTGAGTTCGCCGGCAATCTTGTACATGTTCGGGATCATCAGCAGAAGTCCCTGCGATGCGGTGAAGGTCGTCGTCAGCGCACCGGTCTGCAACGAGCCGTGGACGGCAGCGGCAGCGCCGGCTTCGCTCTGCATCTCGTCAACCAGCGGTATTGATCCCCAGATATTCTTGCGGTCTGTTGCAGCCCATGCATCCGAATACTCGCCCATGGGAGAGGCCGGAGTAATCGGGTAAACGGATATAACTTCATTGGTTTGATAGGCGACATGAGCAAGAGCTTCATTCCCCTCCATTGTCTTGAATGTCCGGGTCATAAGATCAATAACTGGATTATGATTTGATGGGACCTGCGAGTTCCTCGACCGATAAACCACGAAGGTACGGGAATGTGCCAATCGCTGGTAAGAGTGCTTCGAGAAGTGCTTTTTAAGATAGAAAAAAAACTGATATACTTCAACTCTGTTAACTTTTTGTCGGCCCCTTTGGCCGGCCCTCACAACGCACGAAACACGCACATCCGGAGGTATTTTTTGGAGAAATCAGGCAATGCCGGCAACCCGGCCCAGGAGCATCCGGAACAGATCGTTTATGGTCGCAACGCCGTGATCGAACTGTTGCAGACCAGGCCCGAGACCGTCGAGAAGATCTATCTTCAGTTCAACACCGCCCACCCCAAGCTCAAGGAGATCGTCATCACGGCCAGGCGCCTGAAGATCCCGTGCGGCAAGGCCCGTATGGAGAAGCTTACCGAGCTTTCCGGCACCGCGAAGAACCAGGGGGTCTGCGCCCTGATCAGCAGCGTTACCTTCTACGGCCTCGAGGAGGTGCTGGCCGCCCCGAGGAACACCGAACCACTCCTGGTGATTCTCGATGGCCTCGAAGATCCCCACAACGTCGGGGCCATCATCCGGACGGCCGAGGCCGTAGCGGCCGACGCAGTCGTCCTGATCGACGGCAAGGGGGCCCCGGTCAACGCAACCGTGAACAAGGCCTCGGCCGGCGCGCTTTCGCACATTCGCGTCTGCAAGGTGAAGAGCCTGGTCAAGAGCCTCGACCTGCTGCACCTGCGCGGTTTCCAGATCGCCGCCGCCGACATGGATGCCGAAACGAACCACACCGACATCGACTGGCGCCGTCCTACGGTGCTCGTGATGGGAGCGGAAGGTCGTGGCGTCGGCTCGGAGGCGCTCAAACGCTGCGACGCCGTCGTGCGTATTCCCATGGCCGGCTGCGTCGAATCGCTCAATGTCAGCGTCGCCGCCGGGGTGTTGCTCTATGAGGCGATGCGACAACGGCTGGCTTGAGTTATCCCAGCACGTCTGACACGCGACGCCAGGTTTACCGCGGCTGGCGTTGCGACTGAATTAACACTCTTAACGACACCGGAACTTTGAGAGTTTCCGGTCCCTGCAATCTTTCCCCGAAATCGAAAAAATATTACCTTTCAGCTCACAGATTCACTGGACAATACAGGCACCAACAATCCTTAATCCATTCCGTAATGAACTTCCCTGACAATCTCCGCTATACGAAGGATCATGAATGGATCCTGCTCCTTGAGGACGGCGTCACCGCCCTGGTCGGCATCACCGATTTCGCCCAGTCCGAACTCGGCGACATCGTGTTCGTCGAAACCAAGCCGGTCGGAACGAAGATCGAGGCTCACGAGGTGTTCGGCACCGTTGAGGCCGTAAAGACCGTCGCTGACCTGTACGCGCCTGTGGGCGGCGAGATCGTGGGCGTCAACGAAGCACTCGATGCGGCCGAGATCGTCAACAGCAGCCCCTACGAAGATGGCTGGATCGTCAAGCTGAAGGTCGACAGTCCCGATGCCGTGGGTGCACTCCTCAGTCCGTCTGACTATCGCACCCTGATCGGCGAATAACGGGCATCCTGAAGGCTTTACCAACTGTATCCAGTACCACACACATGCCTTTCATTGTCAATACCGATGCCGAGAGATCCGAAATGCTCCGTCAGATTGGAGTCGGGAGTTTCGAAGAACTCGTCGTCGACATTCCTGTAGAAATCCGTCTGAAGCGGGCCCTCGATCTTTTCCCTGCCATGGGTGAGCCCGAGGTGAAGCGACTGCTCGAGCAGTTGTCGATGAAAAACGCCAGTACCGCCGACCATGTCAGTTTCCTCGGCGGTGGCGCCTACGACCACTTCATTCCTGCCGCCGTCAAGACGATTTCGTCGCGCAGCGAATTCTACACGGCCTATACCCCATACCAGGCCGAGGTCTCGCAGGGCACCCTGCAGGCCATCTACGAGTACCAGAGCATGATCTGCCGCCTCTACGGCATGGACGTGACCAACGCCTCGATGTACGACGGCGCGACCGCTCTTGCCGAAGCCGCGCTGATGGCCGTGAACATCACCGGCCGCAACGGCATCGTGGTGGCCGGCAAGCTGAACCCTTACGGATACGAGGTGCTGGAGACCTACCTCGAGGCCTCCTGCGAGCGTCCGATCGTACAGAACCTCATCGAGGATGGCATCGGCAGCGTCGAATCGCTCAAGTCGCTCGTCACCAGCGAAACCGCTGCGGTCATCGTACAGCAACCGAACTTCTACGGCCGCCTTGAAGAGGTCGAAGAGATCGGGCGGATCGCCCGTGAGCACGGGGCCCTGTTCATCGTCTCGGCCGATCCGGTCTCGCTCGGCGTACTCGAGGCTCCCGGCAACTACGGCGCGGATATCGCCGTCGGTGAGGGTCAGGTGCTGGGCAATGCCCAGAGCTTCGGCGGCCCCTACCTCGGTATCTTCACCGTCAAGCAGCAGCATGTGCGCAAGATTCCCGGACGTCTCGTCGGCATGACCCGGGACCGTGACGGCCAGGACGGATTCATCCTGACGCTCCAGACCAGGGAGCAGCATATCCGCCGCGAGAAGGCGACCTCGAACATCTGCTCGAACCAGGCGCTCTGCGCGCTGCAGGCGGTCGTATGGATGTCGCTGCTTGGTAAGGAGGGGATTGGTGAAGTCGCCATGCGCTCGATGCAGAAAGCGCACTATCTGGCTGAAAAGATCGCGGCGCTGCCGGGTTACTCACTGAAGTTCGAAGGACCGTTCTTCCGCGAATTCGTGGTCGAAACGCCGACCGCTCCTGCAGAAGTCATCGATCACATGCTC
>JAAXXR010000105.1 GCA_013334335.1 Chlorobiaceae bacterium | reverse complement strand
CAGCCAGATGACCGATGAGCAGCGCGTCGCCAGCGGACTCTCCTCCGACCTCATCCGGCTTTCGGTCGGCCTCGAACATCCCGACGACCTCATCTCCGCTCTCGACGACGCCCTGGCGGGAATTTGACGAAGACCTGATCAATCTGTACCACGTAACGACATGAAACAGAAAGGAGACATTCTGATTGCGGACACGCAATTCCTGACCACGGAGGCCCTGAAATCTGTTCTCGCTGCAGACGGTTACCGGGTCTCCGTCGTATCCAGCAGGAACGATCTGCTTGCCCATCTGGAGGAGCATGAGGTGTCGCTGATCGTGACGGACTATATCCTCTTCGATTTCAGGTCGATCAATGACCTCAAAGAGATCGGGGCACGGCCATCAAGCCCTCCGATCCTGGTGCTTTCAAACGCGATCAGTAAAATGCAGATCAGGGAGCTTGACCAGGCCGGGGTGAGGAACATCGCCCTGAAAACCGATGACCGGGTGGAACTGCTACACGCGACCGCATCGGCCTTGAAGGGAAAAAAGGCGTATTCGGGAAACGTACTGGACCTCCTGCTCAAGCAGGAGGGACCGGTTGAGGATGCGTGCCTTTTGACCTCGTCGGAAATCGAGATTGTGCGGCTGATCTCGGCCGGCCTGACGACCAAGGAGATCGCGACGAAAAAACATGTCAGCTTCCACACGGTGATGACGCACCGCAAGAACATCTTCCGCAAGCTCGGGGTAACCAGCAGCCCGGAGCTGATGATGTTCGCCATCAAGGCGGGCCTGATCGACAACATCGAATACCACATCTGAGGTCGCCCGCCAGGGCGGCCTCACCTGTTTGCGGTAGATGTTCCCTTTTTCCGGAACTTGTCATCCATCAACTCCAACGATCCACATCACATGCATGTTTTGGTGACGTATAATGGCAAACTCCCTCTGGTCGGCTCCAACGACAAGAGGCAAAAGACCCGGTTCGACGCGACCCTCGACCCCTCAGAGCCAGCAAGGCATGCATCTCCAATGGAAGTGCTGCTGGAGTCTCTGGCTGCATGTTCCCTGATGGATGTGATCATGATTCTCGGAAAAAAGAAAAAAACGGTTGCGGTGATCAGGACACAAATCGAGGCGGAAAGGGCTGACGTGCACCCCCGAGTCTTTACTGCAATCCACCTCGCCTACACGCTCAAGAGCCCCGATTGTCCACCCGGAGATTTCAGGAAGGCCGTAGAGCTTTCAATCGACAAGTATTGCAGCGTAGCCGCCATGATCCGCAACTCGGGATGCAACCTCACCTGGAGCACCGAGGTGACCGGATAAACCTCCTGGCTCTTCACAGAGCCAGATTCCTGAGCTGACCACAGCAAACCAAATGGAAAAAGACGGTCTCCGCCAATGCCCAGGAAACCGTTTCCTCACTCTTCTTCTACACCCGGGAAAAGCCAAGCTCCTGACCGACCTCCTCTCATCTTCGACATTTTCTCGTCTCCGGTATTTTCAACTCCTCGAAAAAGATTCTGCCAACCACAAACGCCAGAGTTTCATCGTTTCATTGAGGTCATGCCGTTAACATCCCCGGATGAAAAAGCAGGCGTCTCTGGCGACAGTGCCGGGCCGGGGGCTCGGCACTCCCGGAAAATTTGCCCTCCATGCATAGCGGTACCTCCGGTTGCATTTGGCCTGACACACGCTATTCAGACAGTCGCTTTTTATCGTGCATTATCGATAACCGGTTTCGTATCGTCCGATGTTTCAATGCGAGCACATTTATACATCTCAATACTGCATAAAACCGTTTCTCCACCCCTGAATTAAGGTATTTATCGGGTATTTGATAGATGATCGGCCGGAATTGCTTTTTATTGGCCATTGTCCATTGTCGTAGAGACAGTCAACCAATAAAAAATCTACTATTATGACGCATCTCTCCATTCTCACTGAGCTTCTCAGCAATCGAAATCAAGGCATATGTACCAAGTTGATACATTCTGCTTGTCGTATTGCTTGAGTATCATTTTTTACACATGCCGGAGCATAACAGAATGCATTCAGGAGCACCTGTCAGGCACCCGGCCAATTGCATCTAATAAACAAAACCGAAAGACAAACATTATGAAAAAACTCATCTCACTTGCTGCGCTTTTCGCGGCAATCTCCTATGCAGCCCCGGCATCGGCCGTCACATTCGGCCTCGGCGGAGATCTCGGAACGAGGGTCAGGGCTCAGACCTATGATCATGCAAACCATAAAAAAGATGACCTGTACTGGCAGTACCGCGTGCGTCTGAACGGCTCAGCCGACCTTGGCGACGGATTCTTCGCTAAGGTCCAGGTTACGAACGAAGCGCCGAACAAAACCAGTACCGGCGCGGTTGCACTGGGCGGTGGCGGTGGCTGGCAGACGATCGGCTACGGCAACAGCGAACTTTACAGCATCGGCTTCTCGCAAGCTTACTTCGGCAGGGGGTATGGTAACAGCCACTACGCAATCGGTCGCCTGCCGCTCAACGCCACCAACAACCCGATACTCGACATCACCCTTTACCCGAAAAATCCGCTCGACACCCCGACGGCGACATTCCAGAACGATCGACTCTTCGGCGCCAACTACGGCACCAAGATCGGACCGGGTGAACTGAACCTGGTGGTGGGCGTCTTCGACAACCTGAATACCTATTACTCCTCAAGTCAGGGTAACGACAGCGGGCTGCTGAATGATGGCTACGCCTTTATCGGCAGTTATAAAACTGATATCGGCTCCGTGACCATCGAGCCGGAGGTGCTGACTGCCATTACTCGCTTCGACTCGGTCACCCCGGAGACCTTCTCGTCGACAAGCAGCAGCTATGGCACACCCTGGCACCAGGGGGTCAGGCCATGGACTTTCGGTCTCAACCTCAGCGGCAAAGTCGGAGAGGTGAAGCTTGGCGCCAGCGGCTTCTACAACATCACCAACGGAACAACTCCGGACGCCACGAGGTATGGAGGCAATCGGAACGCCAACGTCGATTACACGGCATACCTCCTGAGGATCAAGGCCGAATACGGCCCATTCCTCGCCTGGTACGACCACAGCGTTGCGACCGACAAGTCGAAGCTCGCCACAGAAGCGACAGCCACGACAAAGACGTATACCAACAACTTCGTCTGGGCGCAGTACCAGTTCAAAGCCTATGAATCCAACGGAACCCGACTGGTCATCCAGCCGACGTTGCGCTATCTGACCTCCAAAGACAGTGCGACAACGACGAACGACTACCACCGGCTTCGTTCCGAGCTCTACGCAACCATCACGTTCTGATCATCTCTGTTCTTTCTTCTCCGTTGATCCGGGAAGCATAGGCAACGGGTTGTGTGGTGCCCATTTAGCCGGATGCCTCCCGGATTTATTTAGTGACTCAATATTTCGAATGTCGTATTTATATGTATTCGATTTA
>JAAXXR010000048.1 GCA_013334335.1 Chlorobiaceae bacterium | reverse complement strand
GCGGTCACAGCGATGCAGGATTAGATGGAGGGCGCCGCATGACAGGTCCAGGTCCGGAATGGCAAGACCGTATCGCAACACCCGATATGGTCTAAGGAACAGATTTTACCGCTCATTTTCAAAAACCTGTGTGATATGATCATTTCTCCAACTCACAGGATGTTATTTCGAGTTCTTCACAGGACGATCCAGGAATCTTTTTTTACAAGCACCTTGACCAGGGGGTTTTCGACCCTGTTTATTCCCATTTTTTTCTTTTTCCCTAATTTGACGCCTGTATGATCTGATTACGCGATTGTTTTGATGAGTCAGCCCCCCGTTATCTCCAATGGCGATGGCCTGAAACTGCCCGGGTGAAGGCCGGTGCGCCAGGGTGGGGAACGGCTTTGGTTCTGAGGCGATCATTCCACGAAGAACATTCCGGTTTATGGGTGCGGGCGATATCGACAAGAGCGGTCGTCGGGTGTCGCCCAACAGATACGTTCATGTGCGGATGTCGTTCACGGTTGCATGGGTTGTCCCTGGCGTGGTGATTTTCCGCACGTGCTGGTGACCGTTTTGCAGTTGCCCTGCAGTTCCCGTCGGCTCATTTCAGCAAGATGATGGCTGATGTCGGAAAATGAGCAATTATTGTTTTATTTGTCCTTATACCTGGCTTGGGTATAACCTTCATTCCGATTCGAGGAGCATCATGATCCACGATATTTTTGATATCTCCGGCAATTCGCCTCTCGTTCCCGTCAAGCAGCTTGCCCGGCAGAGCAAGGCACGCTTTTTTGCAAAGCTGGAGTACATGAATCCCTGCTGTACCCACTATTGCCGGGTGGCTTCGGCCATCGTTCGGGATGCCGAGGACCGTGGGGTGATCCATCCGGGAATGACGCTGGTCGACTGGACCTTCGGCACGAGCGGGATCGCCCTGGCCATGGCGGGCATCACCCGGGGATACAAGCTGCTTCTGGTCGCTCCCGACAGGATCTGCCGTGAAAAGCAGGAGGTGCTTCGTGCGCTCGGCGCCGAGATGGTGTTGACACCCTCCGATGCTCTGCCAGGTGATCCGCGAAGTTGCGTCGCCGTGGCTGAAAACCTTGTCAGGACCCTGCCGAACGCCTGGTTTGCCAACATGTACGAGAATCCCGTCAGTCTGAACGTCCATGAGCAGAACACCGGTCCCGAGATTTTCAGGCAGACCGGGGGCAAGGTGACTCACGTGTATGTGCCGATGGCGTCGGCTGCCATGATTTCCGGCATCGGCCGCCACCTCAAGTCCGTGAACCCCCTGATCAGCATCATCGGCGTCGAACCGGTCGGCTCCACCTACCATGATCTGCATGCCGGCCGACCAGCAGGAGTGGTTTCGGCATTCGAACTCGAGGATATCGGCGCGGTTCATCTGACGCCATTCTGGGATCCATCCGTGATCGACAGGATCGTACAGGTCGATGATGCCGAGGCGTTCAATTGCGGTCGCGAACTGTTGCGGGCTGAAGCCGTTTTTGCCGGTGGCGCTTCAGGCGCGGCCATGGCCGCAGCACTCGGGGAGTCGGAGCGTCTGGGCGATGGTTCGCTCGCGGTGGTTATGATGACCGATTTCGGTGCCTACGATCTTTCCCGGATGTACAACGACGAATGGATGCGGCAGAAGGGCTACTACCGCAGGTCGAAGTCGTCGCTTGACCAGATCACCGCCGCGGACATCCTGCAGCGCAAGGTTCGCAAGGACCTGATCTTCGCCCTTCCGGAGCAGACCCTGTCCGACGTTTTCGAAATGATGAAGCAGAACGATGTCTCCCAGATGCCGATCGTCTCTTACGGTTCGCCGATCGGCAGCATCAGTGAAAACAAGATCCTTTCGATCCTGATCGAGAACGACGCTGCGATGAATGGCAAGGTGGTTTCGTTCATGGAAAAGCCCTTCCCGGTCTGCCAGTCTGACGCAACCATTTCCGAGCTGTCTGAAAAGCTCCAGAAAAACGCCTCCGGAGTGCTCATCACCTTGAATGATGATCGACTGCAACTCATAACGAAATCGGACCTTATCGACGCCCTTACCCACAAGTGAGGGGCGTCGAAATTATCTGGTTGTTTTTTTTTTGATATTTCTTTATCTAAGCAGTCCTGAACATGCATGTTCTGGTGCCGTCCAACGGGAGCCCTGCAAGCCAGTTGTACCCGCAGAGGCGCCTATTCACCTTCATCAGACATGAGGCTTGACGACAGCTTTCCCACAAGTTTGTCAGGGTTGTTAGCCGATAATTCTTGTACAGGATGGTTATGGGGCATCGATACCGCCCTTTTTAGTATGCGTCGCACTTGACGGGTCGGGCAGGTGTATTCCAATAACAGGAACAGGATATGAAGGTAGAGTCCAGAAAACGGCAGTCTATTCTTGAAGGCAAAATCAAGCCTGGCTTCTGCGAGGGGTGCGGATGCGTCACGGATCAGACATTCGTAGGTGAGTGGAAACCCAGCGACAAGCCGAAAGAGGATGATCTGCTGCTTGGCTCACATGAAAAAAGATCGAAAGATAAAAAGGGGGCGGCTGCCGGCCAGGATAAGTCCGCTTCCGAAAACCAGTACTGGATTCGCTGTTCCGCCTGCAACCAGGTCCATCTCCTGAAGGAGTGGCAGATTCAGATCGACCGTGACCTGAGCCCCGAGGAGCTCAGCCAGGAGGATTGCCAGCTCTACACGCCGCACGGCATCTACGCGCAGGGTGATGCGGTTTACCACGAAGCGCTCGGCGAGGTCGGCGTGGTTCGTGAGAAGCAGGCCACCGGGAGCGGCGCCCATGTGATTATCGTTGAATTCTGCAAAAGCGGCAGAAAACAGCTTCTCGAAAATGTTCAGCTCAAACAGCTGAAACAGGGCAAGCAGAAAAGCTCTGAATCGCTGTCCGATATTATCAAACTTAAATTAAGACGTTGATCTTCAAGCAAGGGGGTGAATTTCATTGGTTAGTGTTCAGGTAAATGAAAACGAATCTATCGACAAGCTTCTCAAGCGTTTCAAAAAGAAATACGAGAGAGCAGGGGTCCTGAAGGAGTTTCGTAAAAAGGCATACTTTGTTAAGCCTTCGGTCGACGGCCGCCTGAAACGTTCCAGAAGCAAGCGCAGAGCCCAGAGGGCAAACGAAGAGCGCAACTCCTGAGATGTTTCCGGGTAGTACTACAAGCAGCTCCACTCGGGGCTGCTTTTTTTTGGAGAAGCCATCTCGTCGCCGGACAGGATGACCTGTCCTGTGTGACCGGCCGTCCCCGTCGTGAACGACGTGGAACGGCGCACAGCATCTCTCGGGATGGATGAACCGCCCGGTTTTCCGGGCTTGCAATGACAGGGAAAAGGCGGCATCGGATCCGGATCGATAACGCGACGGGGTTCGGTTCAGGATGACAGGATACCTGAAGCGGGAAGACGGCGAGCGTCGAATCAGATGAGCTCAGCGCCTGTGTACCACACAGTATTATTCAACACACTTTACGGTCAAGCCATGAACGTCTTTCAAGGTGAGATTACCAGCCTGCCACCAGACAAGTCGATATCCCATCGTGCAGCCCTCATCGGGGCCCTCGCCGAAGGGACGACGGAAATTGCGAATTTTTCAGGGGGTTATGACAACCAGTCGACCCTTTCGGTGCTGAGGGATGCCGGCATTGCCGTGCGCCAGGAGGAGATTCCGGTAGCGGATGGTCGCATCGTCCGGAATGTCGTCATCGAGTCCCGTGGCCTGTGGAGTTTTTCTCAACCGTCAGTGCCGCTGATGTGCAACAATTCAGGCAGCACCATGCGAATGCTGGCCGGCATTATGGCCGCACAGCCGTTCCGGAGCGAACTTGTCGGTGACGCCTCCCTGATGAAGCGTCCGATGAAGCGGGTCGCGGAGCCGCTGCGCCAGATGGGGGCCGCCATTTCACTTTCGCCGGAAGGTATGGCTCCAGTGGTGATCGACGGCACGAAGGATCTGCGGCCGATCGAGTACCTCCTGCCGGTGCCCTCCGCCCAGGTCAAGTCGCTCGTGGCCTTTGCCGCAATGCACGCTGACGGCCGGTCGAAAATCATTGAACCGATCCGCTCGCGGGACCATACGGAACTCATGCTCGGCCTCGAGACCGTCGATCGTCCGGACGGCGTCAGGGAGATCATCATCGACGGTCGCCGGCCGCTTGATGCCAAACCGTTCAAGGTGCCGTCCGACCCATCTGCGGCCTGTTTCATGATCGCGCTCGGCCTGCTGGGAGACCGTTCGGAGATCGTGATCCGCAACGTCTGCCTCAACCCGACGCGTGTTGCGTATATCGAGCTCTTGCAGGAAGCCGGGGCAGGGCTGGTTATCGAGAATGCCCGTTCCGAAGGCGGCGAGCCGGTTGGGGATATCGTCGTGCGCAGCTGTTCAGGCCTCAGGCCGCTCAGGATCAGCGACCATTCGGTGGTTGCCGGGGTGATCGACGAGGTTCCCATGCTCTCCGTGCTTTCGGCATTCGCATCGGGCGAGTTCGAGCTGCACAACGCCGCCGAGCTCAGGACAAAGGAGAGCGACCGCATCGATGCGCTGGTGGTGAACCTGCAGCGACTCGGCTTCGATTGCGACCAGTATCCTGACGGCTTCGTCGTCAAGGGCAGGAGCGGTGTGGTGCCGCAAAATGCGCAGATCGAGTGTTTCGACGATCACCGTATCGCCATGAGCTTCGCCATCGCGGCCGAAGCGGCGGGCGCCTCGCTCGAGCTGTCGGATCGCGACGTCGTGGGGGTCTCGTTCCCCAACTTCTTCAAGATCATTGAATCGCTCCGTCAGTAACTCCGGAAGCATCGTCGTAAACTGGGGTCAGGCCTTGCAAAATTTGCATTTCAAAATGCAAATTTTGCAAGGCCTGACCCCAGTATTGGTTTTGGTCAGAGGGTTTGCAGGTGCTCGAGGAGGAGCCGATTGAAGAGGTCCGGCTGCTCGAGGTTTGACAGATGCGCGGCTCCGGTCAGGATCGAGAGCTTCGAACCGGGGGTCATCGCGTGCATGGATGCGGCCGCCTCAGGCGTAGTGACGGTATCGGCGTCGCCATTGAGAAACAGCACGGGGCAGGTGATGGTGGGAAGCAGTCCGGATGAGTCAGGCCGCTCGGCGATCGCCCGCATGGCTTCGCTGATGTCGGTGGCCGTTTGGCGAATGATGATCTCGCGTACCATGGAGAGCATTTCCGGATCAGCGTCGCAGGTTTGCCGGGTGAAGAAATTCGGCACCATCCGGTCAGCCGCTTCCACGGCACCTTTCGTTTCAACAGCGGTACGGAACTCCTGGCGTTGCTGGCGGGCTTCCGGAGTGTCGCCATTCGCTCTGGTGTCGCAGAGCACGAGCGACGCTGTCCGTTCAGGAAAAAGCCTCCAGAACGAGAATGCCTGGTAACCGCCCATCGAAAGTCCGACGACGGTCACGCTTTCGCAACCCAGCGAATCGAGAAGTTCCGCGAGGTCTCTCGCGTAGTCGTCCATATTCCATCCTGGCATGGATGGTGAGCCGTCAAACCCGTAAACGTGGGGAGCGACGACGCCATATCCCTCTGCTTCGAGCAATGCCCTCTGCGGCCCCCACATGGCGGCTGAGAGTGGAAAGGCATGGAGCAGCACAACGGTGCCCGCACTGTGTCGGGCGTTACCTTCGAATTTCAGCATTGTTCAGTTTTCGAGGCTTTTTGACTGTCCGCGGATGTCGCGGATGATGTTGTTTGCCTCGTCGAGGATCTTGCGAGCCTCATCCTGCGCGTTGGCGATGATCTCCTGCGAGCGGTGTTTGGCTTCGTTGCTGTAAGTCTCTTCGTGCTCGGTGCCTTCGTAGTACTCCGCTGCTTTGTCGAGCGCGTGCCTGACTTTGCCTGAAATGATCATCTGGGTATCCACGCCCTTTCGCGGAGCGAACAGCAGGCCCATGATGGTGCCGGCAGCCGCACCGAGAATTACACCGAAAAAGAGTCCCTTGTAATACTTGTCCTGGTTATCCATGGAATGCAAGGTTTGGTTGTGGGCGCCTTCGTGTACTGTTCAGCGAACTGCTCACGACAATATCCGGAGGTGCCGTAAAAAAGCAACTGACGATAAAATATAACAAAATTATGCCCGCAAGATTTGCATCACCTCATTCTCGGCTGCCGAAAGCAGATCGCTGAGGTCGGGGCGGCTGAGCAACCGGAACTTCTTGGTGGTGCGTTCGAACGACAGGATGAACTCGGAGCCGAACACCGATTCCCTGAAATCGTCGAAACGGACATACTTTTCGTGGTCGTCCTTTTGCATGAGGTGTCGGTGCTCCTGCCGGGTTGGGTAGACCCGCAGCTCCCTGAAGTCGTCGTAATCGAAGACGTCCCTGGTTGCAGGGGCGTCGATCAGCACCTCATGGCCTTGCAGTGGAATACGGTGTTTCCTGGAGATCAGCGCGCAGATCTCCTGCTCCTTGGCCTTGCGCCGCCGATGGTCCGAACTGTAGCTGAACCATACCGGATCGGCTTCCAACGATGGCTCGAGGTAGGGGCGGATCGTCATCGCTCTTTTGTAGACGTGCCGGTTCATGATGGACTCGAGAAGCGCCTGTGCCGGCAGTCCCATTCCCCGGATCTTCCGGTCCAGTTCAAAGAGGATTCGGTCATCCGAGCTGAAATAGAACAGATTCCTCAGGTCGTCGACCGGTATGGCGTGTTCGTCCACGATGTCCTGCAGGAGACGGCGGAGCATCGCCGACAGGATACGGCTGGTGTGGTGCCAGTAGACGTTGCGCATCATCATGTACTTGGCGAAGATGAGGCTTTCGAGAGGCGCGATCCCCTTTTCGGTGATGGCGAAGCGCTCCCGGTCGGGGTCAGGCACGAAGGATTCCACCAGCCGCTCGATGTCGATGCCGCCGTAGGGGATGTTGCAGTGGTGAGCGTCGCGCATCAGGTAATCCATCTTGTCGGGATCGAGGGTCCCGCTGATGAGCTTGCCGAAGCGATGCGTTGATTTGCCCGCGATGATCTCGATCACGCGGTCGGGGTCGACCTTCCAGTCGTCGTGCAGGATAGCGGCGATCGACGGCGTGCCGGGGTGCTCCTGGTTCACGAACATGCCGGTCAGCGCTTCGTGGTGGGCGAACACGCCGTCTTCTGCGCCCGGCAGGGCGATCTCCTCGAGTACATGAGCATGCGGGTAGTGGCCGATGTCGTGCAGGAGGCAGGTCGAAAGCAATGTCCGGCAGGTCTCGTCGTCGAAGCGCAGGTTGTCGTTCTGCAACTCCACGGCCAGCGGGTTGGTCACCATCCGCTGGAGGATGAGCTTCATCAGGTGGTAGACGCCGATCGAGTGTTCGAAACGGGTATGGGTCGCCCCGGGGTAGACCTGCTGAGAAAAAGAGAGCTGACGGATTCCTTTCAGTCTGAGGAACGACGGATGGGCAAGGATCTTTTTCAGGGGGTCGCTCAGGGGGATGTGGCCCCAGATGGGAATACGTATGAATCCGCCTTCGGAGCGGAAGAGAAACGATTCTGCAATCATGAGCGTGTGGTTGTTGTCAAATGCATCTCAAGATACGCAGGAAAGTCTTCGGCGGAGAAAAGGAGGGGATAAAAAAAAGCTGCAGACTTGCGACTGCAGCTTTTTTCATCCGTATAAGGCAGCGATCAGTACCTTGAGCGGGAAACCGGACGCTCTTCGCGCGGCTTCGCCTCATTGACCCTGATCTTCCTGCCGTTCATTTCGCTTTCGTTCAGATTCGAGATAGCCTCGTTAGCCTCTGAGTCGTTAGGCATTTCAACGAAGCCGAATCCTTTGGAACGGCCAGTGAATTTGTCAGTGATGACGTTTGACCTGGAAACTGTACCGAATTCACCAAAAGTTTTGCTGAGGTCTGCTTCGGTGACGTCGTAATCGAGATTGCCGATATAAATGTTCATGCTCTTGAATAAAGAAAGTGTGCTTTGATCGAAAAGAGAATAGCTGCCAGGTGGTCAAAAGCACAAATCACTTGAAAGCATTCAGGCCAACCTTTGGCCTTAAAAGACATATTACTCTTTATTAAGTAAAGAACCAAACACTATTCGAGGCAATCAGGTCATCCGGGCAGGTGTCGTGCGTCTCTCAGGTGCAGGGTGCAGACTTTCCGGAAATGGTGGCCGTAGATGGCCAGCGTTACGGCCAGCGGCAGCGAATTCTGACGGTGAATGAAGGTCCATCCGAGCATTCTCCAGTATTGGAACCGCTCCTTGCCGATTACGCCGAGTATGACGGTTGAACGGGCGAAGGCCATGAACTGGCTCATCCTGAACCGGCTTTTCAGCTTCGGGGCGTGGTACTCCTTCAGCAGCGTCCGTATGCGCTGGTAGTAGTGCTTCGGTGCGTACAGATGGTTCATCATCTCCCGGTAGCCGTTGCGCAGGAGCTCCGGATCCATTATTGGCACGATGTTGGTATTGCTGTCGGCATTGTCGCCGCTGACGTGGTTCAACAGACGCCCTTCGTTTTTCATCCGGTCGTACAGCTTCGTTCCGGGAAGTGCCTGCAGGATGCCCACCATGGCGGTAACGATGCCGCTTGTCTGGATGAACTCGATCTGTTTCTGGAAAATCGACGGGGTGTCGGTGTCGAACCCGACGATGAACCCCCCCTGTACCTCTATGCCCGCTTGCTGGATGTGCCGGATGTTCTCAAGCATGTCTCTCGACGTGTTGTGCTGTTTGCCGCACTCCTGCAGGCCTGCGTCATCAGGCGTTTCAATGCCGATGAATACCTGGTTGAAACCGGCGCGTACCATCTGGTCCATCAGCTCGGCGTCGTCGGCGAGGTTGATCGAACACTCCGTGTAGAACTTGTTCGTCACTCCGTTCGCCTCCCGCCAGGCGATCAGCGCAGGCAGCAGCTCTTTCTTGAGGTAGGCGCGGTGCGCGATGAAGTTGTCGTCCACAAAGAAGATACTGTCCTGCCATCCCATGCGTCGGATACCCTCGAGTTCCTCGATGATCTGGGCACTCGTCTTGGTCCGGATCTTGTGACCGAACAGGGCGGTGACGTTGCAGAAGTCACAGCGGTAAGGGCATCCCCTGGAGAACTGGATCGCCATGGATGCGTATTTTTTCCGGTCGAGCAGTTCCCATTCCGGTGCCACGGTCCTGGTGATATCCGGGTATTCGCTGGCGGTGTAGAGGTGCTTAGGTGCGCCGTTCTGAAGGTCTTCGAGAAAAAGGGGAAGCGTGGTCTCTGCCTCGTTCAGCACCAGGTGGTCCACCTCGGGAAACTGGTCGAAAGAGGTCGTGAAGAGCGGGCCCCCTGCCACGACTGGCACGCCAGCCGACTTGCAGCTGGCGATGACCATGCGAGCCGACTCCTGCTGCACGGTCATCGCACTGATGAAAGCCATGTCGGCCCACTCGATATCTGTGTTATTCAGCGGCCTGACGTTCAGGTCGACCAGCCTTCTCTGCCAGGTTTTCGGCAACATGGCGGCAATGGTCAAGATTCCCAGCGGCGGGAGAGAAGCCTTTTTTTTGACGAATTTCAGGGCGTGCTTGAAACTCCAGAAGGTGTCCGGAAATTCGGGATAGATGAGAAGGATGTTCATGGTGTCATTGCCTCGCTCAATGTGGAGATCGCCTTGATTTGCCCGGAAGTGCGGACATATGAGACAACAATTTCCAGCATTCCTAAGTTTCAGGTAATGGCACCGTAGAACTCAATCCGACGTTACTGCTGCGCGCCTGGGTTGTTCAGTAACGTTCCAGCGTGAACTTCTCTCCGAGGTAAAGCTTTCTTGCGTCCGGATTTTCAGCGATCTCTTCGGGAGTACCCTGCATGAAGATGCTGCCGTCGAACAGCAGGTAGGCGTGATGGGTGATGGAGAGCGTCTCATGAACGTTGTGGTCCGTGATCAGCACGCCGATGTTCCGCTTGACGAGTCCCTCCACGATCTGCTGGATATCCTCGACGGCTATCGGATCGACGCCGGCGAAAGGTTCGTCGAGCAGAATGAATTTCGGATCGAGTGCGAGGGCGCGGGCGATCTCGGTCCTGCGGCGTTCTCCGCCCGAAAGCGAATATCCCATGCTTTTCCGGATCTGGGAGATGTTCAGGTCCTCGAGCATGCGGTCGGTCTTCTCCTGTCTGGCGGCTTTCGACATGCCGGTGAATTCGAGCACCCCGAGGATGTTCTCCTCCACGGTCAGCTTGCGGAAGACCGAGGCCTCCTGCGGCAGGTAGCCGATGCCTTTGCGGGCCCGCTGGTACATCGGCAGCCCGGTAATTGTCTCCCCGTCGAGATACACCTCGCCGTCGTCAGGTCGTATCAGCCCGACAATCATGTAGAAGGTCGTGGTCTTTCCTGCCCCGTTCGGCCCGAGCAGGCCGACGATCTCGCCCTGCTTGACTTCCAGGGTAGAGCTCTTGACCACTTCCCGTTTATTGTAGATCTTTTTAAGCTTTTTACAGCTTAGAATCGAAGTCATGGAATCTCACTCGTTAGGTTATCGGCACGTGGTTGTTCAGCTGACAACTCAGCACTGTCCGTATTTGCAGTTGAAGTCTGCGTCGTTCATCACCAGAAGGAGTATTCCCTCGATGACTCCGACTATGGCGGGTACTCCCGTCCAGCAGAAGAGCAGATAGACAACGCCCCAGCCGATCTGGCCAAGATAGAACTTGTGCACGCCGATACTGCCGAGGAATATCGCGAACAGTGCCGCTGCAAGTTTGTTTTTGCCGTTTGGCGCAACGGCACCAAGGGTGTTCGCCGGAGGGGGCGGCGTCTGGCGGACTCCGCACTTGGGACAGATTTCAGCTTTGGCATTGATGATGGCCCCGCATTCGGAGCAGAATTTCTCGTTCGGACCTTTTGATATGGTTTCGCTCATGGATATCGAGGGATGATTGACGGCCTTGCCAGGACACCTTCCGGCCGTAGTTGTGATTAAATATAGTAATCGATCTCTTTTTTCTGCTTCCGGTTTCTTCGCAGGGGCTGATCACTGTCTTTCGGGCGGACGATGAAGATCAACGTTAACCGACGTTTTCCGGGTGCATTGTGGTTCACGGTGGGTTGTTGGTGCAAGTCGTGTTTGTCTTTATCTTTGCGTTAACGGGAGGGCACCAGGCACTCCGAAAACAATCTGACAATAGGGAAATTATCATGAACACTCGTGAATCAGGCGCAGGAGAGCCGGGGGGAGAGCTCATGGCGCCTCAGCCAGACGGTGACTATCGCATCGATGTGTTGGGATGTGTGCGTGAAGGCTGGTCGCTTTTCCGCCAGGAACCGGTAAAGTTCATCGGGTTCTCGTTGCTGCTGCTGCTGATTCTGTTGCCTTTGCAGATCCCCTACCAGATCGCGTCCCTTCCGTCAGCAGAGAGTTCAGGGGCGCAACTGTTCCTGTTATGGCTGATTTCTGTTGCCGGATCCGTCCTTGCCATTCCCCTGAACGCGGGGTTGTACGTTGCGGCGTTCAGGCTGATGACGGGTCAGACGCTTGCGATCAGAGACTTTTTCCGGGGGTTCGGGTACTTTTGGACTCTGGTGTTCGCGTCGATCCTTTCCGGCATTCTTGTTTTTCTGGGTTCATTGCTCCTTATTCTTCCCGGTCTCTATCTCAGTATCGGGTACGGTTTCGCGGTCTTTCTCATCATCGATCGTCGCCTTGGGGTTTGGCAGGCACTCGAAACCAGCCGGAAAACCGTGACGAAGCACTGGTTTACTGTTTTCTGGCTCATGATCGTGCTTGGATGCATGAACCTCATCGGATTCCTCATGTTAGGAGTCGGGATCCTGGTCTCCATGCCGGTAAGCTGTTGCGCGCTCTGCGTCGCTTACCGGGAGATTTACGGCATTTCCCGTGATGCTTGGTAAGGTTCCGTTTTTCCAGGTAGTGCAAACTAAAATCCCCCACATCCATGAACAACGGCACAACACCGGCATGGCTTGACCGGACGGAGTACCCGTTCGAGTCCAGATTTTTCAGCACCCCGGCAGGAAACATGCATTTTCTGGATGAAGGCAGCGGCGATCCGGTGGTCTTCATCCATGGCAATCCGGTCTGGTCGTTCGTTTTCCGGAACGTGATCGCTTCGCTGCGCAACGATTTCAGGTGTATCGCACCGGATCATATCGGGTTCGGCCTCAGCGAAAAGCCGCAGTGGTGGTCATACCTGCCCGAGGATCATGCCGGCAATCTTGAATTGCTGCTCGAATCGCTCGACCTGAAGCGGATTACCCTTGTCGTCAACGACTGGGGCGGGCCGATCGGCCTTTCCTATGCGCTCCGCCATCCAGAGAAAATTGCCAATCTCGTCATCTCGAATACCTGGCTCTGGTCAGTCGAAACGGATTGGTACTATCAGGCCTTCAGCGGTTTCATGGGCGGACCGGTCGGCAGGTGGCTTACCGGTGAGTTCGGATTTTTCGTGAAAACCTTCATGCCGCTCGTGTTTGGCAACAAGTCGAAACTGACGCAGGAACTCCATGCGCAGTACATCCATCCGTTCGACAACAGGGAAGGACGGAAAGGGATGTGGGTGTTTCCGCAGCAGATCGTCGGTTCTTCGCCGTGGCTCGATTCGCTCTGGAAGCAGATCGGCACACTCGGGGAAAAGAAGGTTCTTCTGGCCTGGGGCATGAAGGATATCGCCTTCAGGGAACATGAGATGAATACCTGGTTGCAGGTGTTTCCGGATGCCTTGCTCGTCCGCTTTGAGGACGCTGGGCATTACGTGGCGGAAGAAAAGCCCGTCGAGCTTGCCGAGGCGATCAGGAGCCTCTCCGGTCGTTCATCACCACGCTGACCACCGCGGTCCTTTCCCCGGCAACTCTTTTGTTTGCGTTGCCAGTGCCGCCCCCGTGCCTACTGCGGGCACTCTTTTTACCATCATTTTGCCCCGAATGGTTTTCATCTCGGGTAAAAAAGCGCTAAAGTATTGATTGGGGGATTTTGATTTTGCCTGTAAACCAACGCAATTCTGATTATGAGAAAGGTTATGTCATACCGGGGGACGCACCCGGAGCTTCACGATACGGTATTCCTCGCCGAAGGCGCCTATGTGATCGGTGACGTCAAAATCGGAGCACATTCAAGTGTCTGGTTCAACGCAGTCGTCAGGGGCGACGTCTGTCCGATAACGATCGGCGAAAAGACCAGCGTCCAGGACAATGCTACCCTGCATGTCACGCACGACACCGGTCCGCTTGAGATCGGCAGCAATGTCACGATCGGACATGGCGCGGTCCTGCATGCCTGCACGGTACAGGACAATGTGCTGATCGGTATGGGGGCGACCCTGCTCGACCACTGTGTGATCGAACCTTGGTCGGTGGTGGCTGCAGGATCGCTCGTCAAACAGGGGTTCAGGGTGCCTTCCGGCATGCTGGTCGCCGGTGTGCCGGCCAAGGTGATCCGCCCGATCACCGACGACGAGCGGACGAACATCGCCGAGTCGCCCGAGAACTATGTCCGCTACGTGGCCCATTACCGGGAAGACGGGTACGAGGGTCGCTGAGCGCTGCCTGCACGTGACGGTGTATGGTCGTCGCTTATAATACCAGTGGTGTTCTGAGGTCAATTCACTACATTAGAAAGCGATTGTAAGGTCGAGCCTCCCGCATGAGGGCGGCTATCATCATCTGAAACCAATTACTTCTCATGGCGCAACAAGATGTGGTCATTATCGGCGGCGGCATCAGCGGACTGAGCCTTGCTTTTTACTGTTCGCAGGCCGGCCTGAAAACCACCCTGATCGAGAAGGGCAAGAGCGTAGGCGGATCGTTCGCCTCTCATCACTATTCAAGCAACGGCGACAGCTTCTGGCTGGAGCTGGGCGCCCACACCTGCTACAGTTCCTACCAGAACCTGCTCGGTATCGTCGAGAGCTGCGGTGTGGCCGACACGATCATTCCCCGTGAAAAGGT
>JAAXXR010000047.1 GCA_013334335.1 Chlorobiaceae bacterium | reverse complement strand
TCCTGACCATGCCCGTGATCAGTTCGCTTCGTGACGAATATGCTTTCACGGAGCGTTGTCCGGCCGAGGCTGTTAACGGGATGCTCAGGATTCTGCAGCATGACGTTTACTTCAGGAAGTCAACGGGAGCTTCGTCCATGAGCGTGGCGGGAGGGCCGAAAGATCGGGGCCGGTCTGGCGTCGAACCTTATGGATGACTGCGACTTGCCGATGGAATGGTGCTCCCGGGTTTTCAATCCGGAAAATCGTACATTACAGGTTGAAGCTTCATTGCATGTTTTATCACGTTTGATTTTATTTGACCAACAAAAACAGGTACGTCATGATGAAGACCATGAAACTCTCCAGGGTGTTGCTGATCGCGCTTGCCGCAATGACGATGCTGTTCGGGACCGCCCGGGCAGGTTGGGATCCGGCCGACGAGGCCAATGCCCAGCGAACGATCGAGAAATTCAGGACCAAGGACCCTTCGCTTGAACGGTTCTTTTCGAAGGCCTACGGCTATGTCGTCTTCTCCGAGATCTTCAAGGGGGGCTTCATGCTTCTTGGCGGCGGTCATGGGCGCGGGCTGGTATACGAGAACGGTGCCATTGTCGGGCGCTCGACGATAACCCAGGTCAATTTTGGACCACAGCTCGGTGGACAGTCGTTCGCGGAGATCATCTTCTTCAAGGACAAGAGTGACCTTGATACTTTCAAGAGAGGCAATTTTGAGCTCAATGCCCAGGTCGCGGCCGTCATCGTCACCACCGGCATTGCCACGAACACCGATTACTCGAACGGCGTAGCCGTGTTCGCCATGCCCAATGGTGGCATCATGGCAGAGATATCGGCTGGAGGGCAGAAGTTCAGCTACAAGCCAATCGACTAACGTTTTATCACCATCGCAGTCAGCATCAATGAATTATGAAATCGTCGTGGGCCTCGAGGTCCACTGCCAGTTGAACACGGAAAGCAAGGCATTTTGCGGCTGTTCCGCCAAATTCGGCAATGCGGCCAACACCAATGTCTGCCCGGTGTGCCTGGCACTTCCCGGCGCATTGCCGGTGCTCAACGCCCGAGTGGTCGAGGACGCCGTCAAGCTGGGCCTTGCCACGAATTGCACCATTCAGCGCCGTTCGATTCTCGCCCGAAAGAACTACTTCTATCCCGATCTTCCGAAAGGCTACCAGATTTCGCAGTTCGAAGAACCGATCTGCTCCGAAGGCCTGATCACTATCGAGACCGATGAGGGGCGCAAGGAGGTCCGCCTGGTCAGGATCCACATCGAGGAGGATGCCGGCAAGTCGATCCACGACATCGGCGACGATACCTATATCGACCTGAACCGCTGCAGCGTGCCGCTGCTCGAAATCGTCAGCTATCCGGACATGCGCACGCCGAAGGAGGCTTCCGCCTACCTGCAGAAGCTGCGCCAGATCGTCAAGTATCTTGGGGTGTCGGATGGCAATATGGAGGAGGGGAGCCTGCGCTGCGACGCCAACGTGTCGGTCATGCCGGTAGGGTCGACCGAATATGGTACCCGCACCGAGATCAAGAACATGAACTCGTTCAAGAGTGTCGAGAAGGCGATCGAGTATGAGGCGAAACGGCAGATCGAGGTGATCGAGGCGGGAGGCAAGATTGTGCAGGAGACGCGCCTCTGGGACTCCGATCGTCTCGAGACCCGCTCGATGCGGGGCAAGGAGGCTGCGCACGACTACCGTTACTTCCCCGATCCGGACCTCGTGCCCGTGCTGGTCGACGACGACATGCTTGACCGCATGAAGCAGGAGCTGCCGGAGTTTCCCGAGGACAGGACGGCTCGCTTCGTGGCCGAGTACGCGATTCCGGCCTACGATGCCGCGGTGCTGACCGTCGAACGCGAGATGGCCGACTACTACGAAGAGACGGTGAAGGTCTCGGGTGACCCCAAGGGTTCGTCGAACTGGGTCATGGGCGAGGTGATGCGCACCCTGAAGGAGAAGTATCTCGATATCGCGGAGTTCGGTATTTCGCCTGTGCGGCTCGGCGGGCTCGTCCGCATGATCGGCAGCGGAACCATCAGCAACACCATCGCCAAGCAGGTGTTCGAGATCATGCAGTCGGATGGTGCATCGGCCGAAACGATCGTCGAGCGGGAAGGGCTTGGCCAGGTATCGGACTCCGGGGCCATCGAAGCGGCTGTCCGGGAGATCCTTGACGCCAACCCGAAGCAGCTCGAGCAGTATCGCAGCGGGAAGGCGCAGCTGCTTGGCTTCTTTGTCGGTCAGTGCATGCAGAAGATGAAGGGAAAGGCCAATCCGACGGTGGTGAACGAGATATTGAAGCAGATGCTGGAGGGGTAGGCAAGCGGTTTCGCGACAGGGCGATCCCAAATTCAGGAGGATTTCAGCCCCGGCAGGGGGAGGTCCCTCAGCCCTCCTGGCTGAACAGGTCCTTCGGAAGGTCGTTTTCTGGGCGGTTCCTTGACAGCTCCGGATTGATCGTCTCGAGCTTTTTCCGGGTTTCCTGAAGCCGCTGGCGGCACTCCTCGGCGAGGGCCATGCCCTCCTGGTAGAGCGAGATGGAATTTTCGAGCCCGGTTTCGGGGTTTTCGATGCGGCGGGAGATCTCTTCGAGCCGCCGGATCAGCTCCTCGATATTGACGGTCGTCGGTTCTGCGGACTTTTTTGATGAGGGCATCGGTGGTTCAGGTTTCGGGTTCAGTTAAACATAGGAATTGATGACGATTATTTCAAAAGGTAGAGGAGCAGCGTGAAGTTTGTCGACAGTGCGAAGGTATCTGTGCAGGCCGGTGACGGTGGACGCGGATGCGTAGGTTTCAGAAGGGAGAAATATGTGCCCAAGGGAGGGCCCGATGGCGGCGATGGCGGCCGGGGCGGCCACGTTTACCTGAAGGCCAACAAGCAGCTGGCGACACTGCTTGATTTCAAGTATAAGAAAAACTATGCGGCGGAGCGTGGCGCCAACGGACTCGGCGCCCGCAAGACCGGCAGGGACGGAGGTGACGTCGTGATCGGCGTTCCCTGCGGTACGGTCGTGCGCAATGCCGCGACCGGGGAGGTCATGTGTGACATGATCGAGGACGGCCAGGAGGTGATGATCGCCAAGGGTGGCCGGGGCGGATGGGGCAACCAGCATTTCGCCACGGCAACGCGGCAGGCGCCAAGGTTCGCCCAGCCAGGCGAACCGGGAGAGGCGTTCGAGCTCGAGATGGAGCTGAAGCTGATGGCCGATGTCGGCCTGGTCGGATTCCCGAATGCCGGCAAATCGACCCTTATTTCGGTTCTCAGCGCCGCAAGGCCCAAGATTGCCGACTACCCGTTCACCACGCTGGTGCCGAACCTCGGTATCGTGCGGTACGACGATTACAAGTCGTTTGTCATGGCCGATATTCCGGGCATCATCGAAGGGGCCGCCGAAGGACGAGGGCTCGGGATACAGTTCCTCCGCCACATCGAACGGACCAGGGTCCTGTTGATCATGGTGTCGGCTGACTCGGCCGATATCGCGGCAGAGTACGCGACGCTGCTCAAGGAGCTCGAAAAGTTCGAGCCGACGCTGCTCCTTAAACCGAGGCTTGCCGTGATCACCAAGCTGGACATCGCTCCGGAAGATTTCGGGATTCCAGAACTGGAGCCCGGCACCATGGTCATTCCGATCTCAAGCGTGGCCGGAAAGGGGCTCAAGCCGCTCAAGGACGAACTGTGGAAAATGGTCACGTCGCAACCGCAACCAGAACCGTTGAACGACTGAAGATGCCGTCAGCAGAAACCCGCGTCAGGAACGCGCGACTGGCCGATGCATCGGCCATTTCCCATATCACTGCAGGTTATGCCGGTCAGGGGCTCATGCTTAAACGTCCGGCTGAGAATATTATCGAGGATATTCGTAATTTTTTCGTTGCGGAGTACCAGGAGCGCGTGATCGGGTGCTGTGCCATAGCGTTCTATACGGTGCGCCTTGCCGAAATCCGTTCCCTTGCCGTGCTCGAGGAGTTCAAGGGAACCGGTATCGGACGCCTGCTGGTCAAGAAAGCCGAGCAGGTGCTGACCGAGGAGGGGGTCCGGGAAGTGTTCGTGCTTACCCTGAATCCTGGATTTTTCAGCAGCATGGGTTATTCGGAGATCGAAAAGGAGTATTTTCCACAGAAGATCTGGCGGGACTGCACCAACTGTCCGAAGCTCATGGCCTGTGACGAGATCGCCATGGTCAGGAAATTGTAACAACATCAAATCTCCACAGTGACGTGATAGTACAGGAAGTGACCATAAGGAACAACGCCGGCCTTCACACGAGGCCTGCGGCCGCGGTCGTGAAACTCGCCTCAAAGTTCAAGTCCGATTTTTTCATCGAGATGGATGGCTCCGAAATCAATGCGAAGTCCATCATCGGGGTCATGAGCCTTGCCGCGCCCAAAGGTTCACGTCTGGTGCTCCGTCTCGAGGGCGATGACGAAATCGAGGCGGCCCGGCAACTCGTGGATTTTTTCGAACAGGGGTTCGGCGAAGCGTAGCTGCCTGCCGGACGCACATCATGCACCCCGTTGCGTATAGCGCTGATCAGCCCGTTTCCTCCGCTGAAGGGCGGTATCGCACGGTTCAGCGACCGGCTTCGAGCCGCATTGCCGGCTGCTGGCTGCGAGGTGCTCCCGGTTCCCTTCCGTCGACTGTACCCACGCTGGTTGCTCAGGGGCCTGCCAGCCCGGGATCCTTCACAGCCGTTCGCATCTGACAGCGCCTTCGTCCTCGATCTCATGAATCCCTTGAGCTGGTATTCGACAGCTGCTGCCCTGAAGCAGCGCTCACCCGATTTGCTGCTCATTGCCTGCTGGACGCCCCTGCTTGCTCCGCTCTGCGCGGTAATGAAAGCCGTGAGCGGCGTCAGGAGCGTCGTGCTGCTGCACAACTTCAATGCGCACGAAAAGCTTCCCGGAGAGCGCCTGCTCCAGCGCCTGCTGACCGGGTCCGCCGATGCCTTCATTACCCTTTCCGGCAGCGTGCAGCGGCAACTCGATGCCTTCGTGCCCCGCAAGCCCTCCGTCTCCCTGTTCCACCCGGTCGACGAACCCTCGGTTTCCGCTCCGGGACGGAGCGCGGCACGGCGAGCCCTCGGCCTTGATTCCACGGCCAGGGTGCTGCTCTTTTTCGGTTATGTACGCCCTTACAAGGGGCTCGACCTCCTGCTGGAGGCCATGGTCGGGGTGCTGCGACAGGATCCGTCGGTGCGGCTGGTGGTGGCCGGAGAGTTCATCGGCAGCGAGGCGCGCTGTCGGGCCATGGCCTCTCGGCTTGCGCTAACAGGCAGTGTGGATTTCCGGCCGGGGTATGTGCCGGCCGCCGAGGTCGGCATGCTGTTTGCCGCAGCCGATGCCGTGGTGCTGCCATACCGGTCGGCCACCCAGTCAGGAGTGGTCCCGCTGGCGTTCAGTCATGGCGTGCCGGTCATCGCCTGTGCCGCCGGGGAACTCTCCGTACAGGTTCGGCACCGCCGCTCGGGCTGGATCGTCGACCGACCCGGGGCGGGGGCGCTTGCCGATGGAATCATCGACTTCTTCCGCTCAAGCGATGCGGCCCTGCTGCGGGAGGGGATCGAAGAGGCCTGTGCATCGATGAGCTGGGACGCGTTCGCTCGGGGCACCACCGGCTTTCTGCGACAGGTTTCGGAGGGCAAGGCATGATGGAGCCCGGGATTGCCGTCATCGTGCTGAACTGGAACGGGGCTGCCGACACGCTCGCCTGTCTCGTGTCGCTCTCGAAGGTCCGGACGCCGGCATTCACGACGCTCGTCGTTGACAACGGTTCCACGGACGGCTCCGCAGGGCTCGTCCGTTCGGCCTTTCCCGATGTCGAACTGCTCGAACTCCCGAGCAACCTTGGTTTCGCCGCCGGCAATAACGCCGGATTCGCTTCGCTCCGGGGGCGTGGTTTCGAAACGGTCGTTTTCCTGAACAACGACACGGTCGTGGACGATGGCTTCCTCTCCCCGCTCGTCGATGCCCTTCGGGACCCCTGGGTCGGCATCGTCGCCCCGAAGATCCTCTATATGGACGATCCTGGCCGGATTTGGTTCGCCGGGGGCATCGTCAACCAGGTAACCGGAGTGATCGCGCACCGGGGGATCAGGATGTCCGACGCTCCTCGTTTCAGCGTCCCCGATGCTGTCGGGTATGCGACCGGATGCTGTTTCTGCATGCGCAGCAGGGATTACGAGGCGCTCGGCGGCTTTGATGAGGCGTTCGCGATGTACGGCGAGGATGTCGATCTCTCGCTGCGGGTGCGCGAGACCGGCCGGACCGTCCGCTACGAACCGGCCTCCCGGATCTGGCACCGCGTGTCGGCTTCGGCCGGCGGAGAGCTGAGCCTCGGCAAGCATCTCCGGAAAAGTTGTGCCGCCGTCAGGATCATGACGAGGCATCGCATGTGGAGCGGACTGCTGGTGTACCCGCTGCTCTTGCCGTTCAGGAGTGCGGGGAGCCTCCTCAAACAGCTGCTGATTCGACGCGCTTCGGCGCGAAAGGGGGGGGTGGCATGACCCAAAAGTCGTTCAGGACCCTGGTGGACCGTGAGTGGTGTTCCGATCCGGCCCATGCGCTGCGGTGGCAAAAGACGATCGTTTTCCTGCGGGGATCGGACGCGGCCGCCCGGCCGGTGGCGTCGGGACTCGACGTCGGCGACCGCACGCCCATGACCGGCATGCTTGAATCGCTCTTCGGATGCCGTTTCGAGAACACGACGATCGACCTGGATGTGGACCCGATCGAGGGGAGCTATCCGGTGGCGACCGCGTTCGAGGTGCTCGAGCACCTTTACAACCCGCTGCATCTGCTGCTTGAGCTCCGCAAATCGCTTTCGCCTGTCGCATCGTCCCGGCTTTTCGTCTCGACGCCCGCATGGAAGCCCGGCTTTCTGCAGAGTCCGGACCACTTCCACGAGATGTCGCGCCGCTCGATCGAATCGCTGTTCGAGCGGGCGGGTTTTTCGGTGGTTCGGTTTGACGAGTTCCGTCTACGGCCGTTTCTGTTCTGCCTGACCGGCATACGGCCCCTTCTTCGCTGCCTGTTTGAAAAGATCAGGGTCTATGAGCTCACCGTCAGGTCGTAAGGTCAACGGCAGCGAGCTCTCGCTCGTCTGGTTCTCGGAGATCCAGTGGGACTTCCTCTCGACCCGCAAGCAGCGGCTCCTGCAGCGCTTTCCGGCGGAGTGGCGGATCCTGTTCGTCGAGCCCTTCGCCCTCGGCCGCCGCCAGCACTGGCTCCCGGTGAAGCGGGGACGGGTGACGGTCGTGACCGTGCCTTTCCTGAAACAGGTGCCAGCCGGCATGGTGCCGCTGTTCGACTTTGCCCCGCTGCGCAGCTTCGTTTCGTTTGCCGGAAGCCTTGTCGTTGCATTCTGGACGAGGGTGCTCGGGTTCGCGGGGCGAGACCGGCTCATCGGTTTGAGCAACATATTCTGGGGTGGCCGGGCGGCGGCAATGCGCTGCCGTGTGCGTTTCTACGACGCCAACGACGATCACCTCGGCTTCACCGGAGCCCCGCAATGGCTTCGCCGATACCTCCGGCGTTACCTGGATGCGGCCGACCTGCTCTTCCATGTGAGTCCGGAACTGCGCGAAATGCTGCATCCCCCTCCGGGAGTGCGATGCGTCGAGCTCGGCAACGGGGTCGATTTCGAGCACTTCGCCCGCCCGCGAGCTGAGGCGCCGCCGGAACTGGCCGCCTTGCCGAAGCCCATCCTCGGCTATGCCGGCGCGCTTGACTGGCTCGACACCGACCTGCTCGAATCGGTCGCCAAAGCCTGGCCCGCGTGCAGCGTCGTGCTGGTCGGCCCCGCGTACGCACGGGACTGGAAAGAACGGCATGCGGCCCTGCTTGCCCTGCCGAACGTGCATGCCCCCGGCAAGGTCGGGTACGATGAGCTGCCGGCCTGGGTCCAGCGGTTCGACCTCGCCCTCATGCCGCTCGAGCGGAGCGACCTGAAACGCGCCTCCCACCCCAACAAGCTCTATGAGTATACCGCGGCAGGCGTGCCGGTGCTCGCCATCGACTACTGCAGCGCCCTGGGAGGGCAGGCCCGGCAGGTGGTCGCCGTAGCGTCGACTCCGGAAGCGTTCGTGCGTCTCGTGCCGGAGGCCATGGCTGACCAGCGAAGGGAGTCAAGACAGGCCTTCGCGCGCGAGCACGGATGGGACGCCATCGCATCGGTTATGGCCGGTGAGCTTCGGCAGGCGTTCGAGCGGAGGCGGGGATGAAGCAGGAACGCACCATCGCGCGGCAGGCAGGGATCTCGATGGCGGGCTTCGCCTTCGGCCAGGTCGTCCGGTTCGGCTACAACCTTGCTGCTGCAAGGTTGCTTGGCGCGGATGCCCTCGGCATTTACGCCCTCGTCGTCGCGGTCATGCAGGTCGGCGAGGTGGTCGCCGTCGCAGGACTCGACGCAGCCCTCTTGCGTTTCGCGAACCAGCACGAGGGGGATCCGCGAAAACGGTCCGTCGCCTCTGCCATGAAGATGGGGCTGACCTCGGCGCTCGTCGTTTCGGCACTGCTCCTGATGCTCTCGGGCAGGATAGCCGCCGCGCTGCACGGCGGTGAACTGCTTCGCCTCGTCCTGTGCAGCGCGGCCGCGGCCATCCCGGTGACGGTGACGACCCTGCTCGCCGGGCATGCCGCCCAGGCCTTCCGCAATCTGGCGCCCAAGGTGGTGGCTACCCAGATGGTCGCTCCTCTGGCGCTCCTCGCGCTGATGATCGGGGCACGATATCTCTCGGGTGTCGAGGCGGCGCTGATCGTGCCGTTCGTGCCTTCGGCCATGCTGGCCCTTGCCACGGTGCTGCCGGGTTTCCGGAGGACCACCGGCGTCGGATCTGCCGACCTCCTGCATGCTCCCGTTGATCGCGCCATGCTTTCCGTCGCCATGCCGCTGCTTGCCGTTGCGCTTTTCGGCATGTTTTCCCACTGGATCGACATCATGATGCTCGGCCTGCTCACCGACACCCGGACGGTCGGCCTCTACCAGCCTGCGGCACGGACCGCAGGGTTGCTGCGCTCCGTATTCCTGGCCTTTTCGGGGATCGCCGCCCCCATGATCGCGGCCTGCCACGCACGGGGCGACTCCGCCGGCATCCGCAGGCTCTACGATCTCGTCAGTCGTTGGGTCCTGACGCTGTCGCTGCTTCCTGCGCTTCTGTTTACGCTGTATTCCCGTGAGGCGCTCTCCATATTCGGGGCGGGATTCCCTGAAAGTTCGACGGCGCTTGTCCTGCTCACGGTAGCTGCGCTCATGCAGGCGTGGTTCGGGCTCGGCAGCACGGTGCTCGCCATGGCCGGCGGCGAACGCCTGAGCCTCGTCAACCAGACCGTGGCGCTGTTGCTGCAGGTTGGCCTGCACCTCATCCTGATTCCCCGGTACGGCATGGACGGTGCCGCCATTTCGTCGCTTGCCGTCACCCTGCTGCTCTCTCTGGCCAGGGCGGCGGAGATGCGGCTTCTTCTCGGTATCGGGGTGCTCTCCAGGAAGCTCTGGAAGCCGCTTCTCGCAGCATTCCTGACCGGTGCCGCCCTGGTGATGGTCAAATCGGCGCTTTCGGCACTTCCTCCGCTGGCGGCATTCGCCGCAGGGGCGGCATGCGCTTCGATGCTTTACGTTGCGCTTATGGGGATGTTTCGATTGGAAGAGGAGGAGCTGGAGGTTATTTTCAGCTTCATACCTTTTCTGAAAAAAACGACGAACGATATCACGTGAAGAAAGCCGCATGGCCATACCTGGCCGCCGTGTCACTGTTCATGCTTCTCGGTGCGGTGCTTTATGGCAAGGTGCTGCTGCTCCGTTCCGTCCCCGGCTCGCCGGACAGCATCACGCCCATGGCCCTGTCGATCGCACTCGACGCACTGCGAGCCCGCACGGGAAGCTATCCGCTCTGGCAGCCGTGGACCTTTTCCGGTATGCCGACCGTCGAAGCTTTCAGTTATCTCAGCGGCCTGTACCTGCCGAACAGCCTCTTCAACCTCTTGCGCCTCGACGGCGTGCACACCCAGTGGCTGCATCTCGTGTTCGCCGGCTTGGGAGGATTCGCCCTGTCGAAAAGACTCGGCATGGGTGACCTGCCGTCGCTCCTCTCCGGATCGGCCTTCATGCTCAACCCCTTCATGACCGCCATGTTTGCCTACGGGCATGGAAGCCAGCTCATGACCTCCGCGTATATGCCCTGGGCGCTCTGGGCTGCAGCCGGCCTGGCCGATCGGGCCCGCCTCTCTGACGCCGGCCTCCTCGCGCTGGTGCTGGGGCTCCAGCTGCAGCGTGCCCATGTCCAGATCGCCTGGTACACCTGGCTGCTCATCGTACCGTTTTTCCTTTTCCGGCTACTTTCGGCCCCCCCTTCAGGCAAGGGGCGTGGAAAAACTGCGCTGCTGGCCGTTGCGGCACTCCTGCTCGCTGTTGCCGTTGCCATGCAGATCTACCTTCCGGCACTCGATTACCTTCCCGAGTCGGCACGTTCGGCATCAGGCGACGCCGATGCCGCCTACAAGTATGCGACCATGTGGTCCATGCACCCAGCGGAGATGGTGACCTGGCTCCTGCCCGGAGCCTTCGGGTTCGGTGGGGCAACCTACTGGGGGTACATGCCGTTCACCGACTTTCCGCACTATGCGGGGCTGATCGTCCTCATCACGGCAGTGTCAGGGCTCGTTTCCGGCAGGAAAAACCCGCAGGTGCTCTTTTTTGCCTCCGCGGCGCTGCTGTTCCTGCTGCTCTCCTTTGGCAACTGGTTCAGTCCGGTGTACGACCTGTTCTACCGTTTTGCTCCCCTGTTCAGAAGTTTCAGGGTCCCCTCCATGGCGCTCATTTCGGTTTCGCTCTCAATCGCCTTGCTCTCCGGCTTCGGACTGCAGGCGTTCATCGACAAACCTCCGGCGGAGAGATCACCGGCGCTTCGCGGCGCCGCGATCGCCATTGCGCTGGCAGCGCTCCTGTTTCTTGTTTTCGAAGGAACGCTCGAGCAGTTCCTTCGAGCCCGGTTCCCGTTGGTTCGGGTGGAGAGCCCCGAGATCGCCTCGATGGTGGATAATGTCCGCTGGAACCTCTGGAAGGGGAGTCTCTTGATGTTCATCATCGCGGCAGGCCTGACTGCCGGGCTCGTGTGGCTCGTCTCCCGGAAAATGATCGGCGCTGTCCATGCCGCCCTGCTGCTCGTGCTGCTCTCCGCGGCCGACCTGCTGTTGATCGGCCACCAGATCCTTTTTCCGGGCGAGCGAACGCTGCGCTCATCGCCGCTTGTCGACCGGTCGCTCGTCGGCAGGGCGCTCGGCCCCGACGAGGTCACGGAGTTCCTCTCCAGGCAACCAGGCGACTTCAGGATCTACCCGGTCGGGCCCCTCTTTTCGGAAAACAAGTTCAGCATCGCCGGCGTCGAGTCGACCGGGGGCTACCATGCGGCCAAACTCGGCATCTACCGCGATGTACTGTCGCAAACCTCGAACCTGGCCAATATCGGCGTCCTGCAGATGCTCAATGTCAACTTCGTGGTTTCGCCCGCGCCGCTCGACTATCCCGAACTCTCCCCCGTCAAGAGTGGCGTGCTCCGACTCGCTGCGGGTGACGTGCCGGTCATGGTCTACCGGCTTGCTGGCGCCCGGCCGAGGGCCTGGTTCGCTCCGGCGGTGACGGCGGTTGCCGGCGATGACGAGGCTGTGGACGCGGTCATGGCCGACACGACCCGGAGCGGCGCTGCTTGGGTAACCGGTGTGCCATGGACGGGGACGAGACGCTTCTCGGACGGAAGGATCCTTTCCTCAATCCGGAATTCAGAGTCGATCGAGATGAAGGTCCGTGCCGAGGGCGAGGCGTTTCTGGTGTTGAGCGAGGTCTGGTATCCGACACGCTGGAAGCTCATGGTCGACGGTGTCGAACGCCAGACAGTAAAGGTCGACGGCCTCATCCGCGGCGTCGACCTTCCCGCCGGCGACCACGAGCTTCGTTTCACCTACGACCGGAGCCGGTTCGATACCGGCCGTGCAATATCCATGTCGGCTATCGCCGTCACGCTGCTCATGGTCGCAAGCGGCGCCTTGTCAACACGTCTGCCCGACCGCAGAAAATCAACCATCAAGCGTCAGTAACGTGAGAAAAGCCCTTGTCCTGACCCGGAACTTCCCCCCGCAGGTGACCAGCGGTGCCTCCCGAGTATGGAAGTTAGCCTCTAACCTCGTTTCGATCGGATGGGAGCCCATCGTGGTTGCGCCGCCATCCGTCGTCGCAACGATGGCGGCGACTCCGTCTCCAGGCGCGAATCCGGTGATTCAGGTACACCGCACCGGCCCTGATATCGACGCCTCCAAACTCGAAGCTGACGACAGGAGCGCCCTGTTGCACGGTCGTCCCGTTGCCGCGCTCCGCTCGCTATCCTCGCGCCTGGCCACGTTGTTCAGGGCGCACAACGATGGCGATCTCTGGGCGAAGAGCGCAGCTGCCATGGTCGAACGCCTGCTCGCCGAACAACCGGACATCGACCTGCTTTATGCCCAGGGGCCGCCGATCGAGCCGCTCACGCTGGCCCTTGAAACGGCCAAAAAGCATCACCTGACGGTCGTTCTCGACATCACGTCGCCACTCGACGCCTCCATGCCGGCACCGGGAACCACCGCCTCCTCTGCCGAGGCGAAAGCCGAAGAGTGCATCCTGCTTTCCGGGGTACCCATGATCACGCCGACCCGAGCCCTCAAGGAGTATTTCCTGAAAAAATATCGGGGCCGTCTCGACCATGGCGCCATGACCATCGTCCCGAATGCGTTTGACGGTTCGCATGCCGCATCACGGAAGCAGGGCTCGAAGCTGCCGGAGCTGACCTTGCGCGTTGCGCTGCTGATGGACGAGGTGCCGAAACAGGATCTCAAGGCACTGTTCTCGGGTATCGAGGCATGGGCCAGGGCAGATGGTCTCCGGAGCGGCGATGTCGAACTGACGCTTTTCGGAGAGGGGGCAGCCGCGGCCGCCCGGAGTCTCTCTCGCAGCCCGATTAAACCATTCCTGGCCGTCGATGCGGCCGGAAGCATCACGGACCAGCTCGACCATTGCCGTAAAGCGGATTTTTTCTGTGCGATGCTCGGACGTTCGCCCGTCAACACCTGCACCATTCCGGAGCGTCTTGTCGATGCGCTCGGCATGGGCCTGCCGCTCGCGGCCATCCTTCCCGACGGTGTCGCGGCGAAGCTGGTGGTTGAAGCTGGTGGCATGACCGCACAGGCCGGCGACCCGGCCTCCATTGCAGAGCTTTTCCGATCGATGGCATCGGCATGGCGCGCCCGGACCCTCCAGGGAGCACCAAGGGCACTTGCCGAGCGCTACGCCATCGGGACCGTCATCCATGAGTTTACCAAGGCCATAGCCAACCAGTACGTTCGCTGAGTCACCGGCGCCAGCGTCCTCCCCCCTTGTCGGTAAAAATATCACGGATTATGATTATTATGCCTTTCTGGTTATATGATCGTGATGTTATTATGATTATATTAAAGGTACTGCTCGGGGGCGATAGCCTGTCGTGGATGATGGCCAGTCTTCATCCGCCTTCCGGACTCCGGTAGGTCCAAGCTCGCGGTTCCTGCGTTTCGCCGCGCTTGTTTAAGACGGGCGTCCCTGGCTTTGTCCGCGATGCTGTCGCCGTTTCAGGATCGAAGACTTTTTATGTATGGAGAGCCCCACGATAATCTGATTTATATTTACGCATGGCACGTACAAGCCCCCCACTTGTCCGCATGCAGTACATAGAACGGGAACTCCGGAACCACCGGTACCCGAACTGCGCGCAGATAGCCGCGTATTTCGATGTCAGCAGCAGGAGCATCCAGAGAGACATCGATGTCATGCGCGACCAGCTCGGTGCGCCGATCGCATTCAACCGGAGGAGAAACGGTTACTGCTTTACGGATCACTGGGTTTTTGATCTCGCTTCGATTCCCGGACGG
>JAAXXR010000104.1 GCA_013334335.1 Chlorobiaceae bacterium | reverse complement strand
CCTCGCCCTCGTGGTCCTGGTCTGGCAGCGCGAGCTCCAGCTCCATCCTCGAAATCTGCTCCGACAGTTCGTGCAGGGTTTTGTTGGCCTGCAGCGAGTATTGCAGGGCGGTCTTCTCGAGGTCTCCTTCGAAGGAGATCTCCTGGGGAAGGTAGCCGATGGTGGTCGTCGAAGACTTCATGATCTGCCCTTCGCTCTGCGGACCGTCCTCGTGCAGCTGGCCGCTGAGCATGCGCAAGAGGGTTGACTTGCCGGTGCCGTTCAGGCCGACCAGCGAGGCGTGGTCCTTGTCGCCGATCCTGAACGAGGTTTCGCGCAGGAGTACTTTGGTGCCTGCCGAGAGGGAGAGGTTTCTTGCTTCGAGCATGATTGACAATGTTCCGAAAAAGGGTGTGCAACTCGTGAAAAATTCTTTAACATGGGTGAAAAGATACAATAATTCATGAAAGCTGCATGACTTGATGGCGAAGGGCTCTCTGGCTGGGCTTCACGGAACTTCTCCGGAGAATCAAACGGATAAATCACCATGACGCTCAATGAACTCCTGTATGCTTTTGCGCTCTGTCTCTACATGGGCGCAGCGGCCTTTTCCTTCAGGTTCAACGGTCCCTTTGCTTCGCGGCTGGTCATGGCCATCGCCGTGCTCATCGATCTCCTGCTGAGCATCCTTCCTCGCGCAGGGGTCGAGGCGCTGAGCATGCATCTGCATGGCAGCAACCAGGTCATCGTGGTCGGGGTCTTCCTTGGCGTGCTCGTCTGGGTGCTCTTTCTGCTTACCCTTCTCTCCTACCGTTTCGGACGCTACCGGCTCTACCACAGCGGTGTTCTGCTCGTCGAACTGCTCTGGTTCATCGATTTCATCACGTTTCTCTACGGTATGTACACGGTTCCACTCCATTGAGTCTCAACCCCTGATCCAGATGAAAACAGTCGTCATCACCGGCAGTACGCGAGGCCTTGGTTTGGGTCTGGCGGAAAGGTTTCTCGAAAAAGGTTGCAACGTGGTGGTCAACGGCACGCGGCAGGATAGCGTCGATCGCGCGCTCGGCCGGTTGTCGGCCTTCGGTGGCCGTGTGCATGGGGTTGCGGGGGACGTCTCCTCGAAACCAGATGTCGAGCGCCTCTACCACGAGGCGGAGCGGCGGTTTTCGACGGTCGACATCTGGGTGAACAACGCGGGAATCGGCCAGCCGCTGCAGAAAGCCTGGGAGCTTGAAGACGGTTTGCCTGAACGGCTCGTCGGCGTGAACCTCATGGGCGTGGTGCATGGCACCATGGTGCCGTTCCGTCAGATGCAGGCCCGCAAGTCGGGGATGATCTTCACGATGGAAGGGCACGGCAGCAACGGCGGGATCGTCGACGGCATGGCCATGTACGGCACGACCAAAAGCGCGGCAACGTACTTCACGAAGGCCTTCGCGCACGAGGCTCGTTCGAGTGGCGTCACCATCGGCCGCCTGCTTCCCGGCATGGTGGTGACCGATCTGCTCATGGAGACCATTGCCGGAGATGATCCCGGCAATGCCCGGCGCAGGGAGATCTACAACCTGCTTGCCGACGATGTCGAGACCGTGTCGGCATTTCTGGTTGACGGGATGCTCGCCGCAAAGGGGCCGTCACCCCGCATCGAGTGGCTGACCCGAAGCAAGGCGATCTCCCGGATGCTCTGGGGCCGTTTCAGGAAGCGCAATGTTTTTGGCGCCGAATGAGCCGTCGGGCAACTTTTTTCATGAATGCCGCTGGTAATGACGGCCCCGGACGTCAAAGCATGAGAGCACCTGAATACCACTCTTTTACGTGAACCGTACATGAGACGATTGTTTTTGCTGGGGGCGTTGCTGGCGGCCCTGTTTTTCCAGTCGCTGTCGCCCGGTTCCCTCCTGGCGGCCGAGACGCTGACCTGGGAGCAGTGTCTGACGGAGGCCGCCCAAAACCATCCCGACCTCCGTTCGGCTTCAGAAGCTGTCCGCCAGGCCGAGTCGCAGCGGGCGATCGACCGGAGCGCCATGCTTCCCGCACTGTCCGTGTCGACCGGCGCCGGTCGTTCAGGAAACTTTTCGGATGAGTCGCGCGGCACTTCCGACGGTTCGATGTCGATGGTCGCCAGCGCTTCGCAGCTGCTGTTTGATGGAGGCAAGACCCGCAATACGGTCCGCAGCGGCTCCGAAACCATCAAGGCGAAACAGCGGGCCGCCGAGGTCATTTCGGCATCCACGAGATATTCCCTGAGGAGTGCCTTCGTCCAGTTGCTCACGGCGCAGCAGCAGGTGACGCTCGCCGCCGAGATCGCCCAGCGGCGGCGTCAGAGTCTCCGCCTGATCGGTCTCCTGTACCAGTCGGGATCCGAAAACAGCGGCGCGCTCAACAAGGCGAGGGCCGATGTGGCGAATGCGGAGTTCGAGGTCGCCCAGGCCCGGCGAGGCCTGGAGATGGCCCAGGCGGTGCTCTGTACCCAGCTCGGGCGGCGCAACTTCACCCCGTTGGGCGTCACGGCGCCATTCACGGCCACGGAGGCCACCAGGGCCATGCCCGACTTTGACCGCCTCGTCAGGGATCACCCCTCCTATCTGCAGCTGGTCTCCCAGAAAGAGGCCTCGCGTTTCACCCTTCAGGCCTCAAAAAGCGCCTTGACGCCAAAGGTCTCGGTCAGTTCCTCGGTCGGCAATTCGTCATTCGGCAGCCTTCCTCCCGACCGGGTCGACTGGCAGGTCGGCGTCAACGTCGCCGTCCCGATCTACCAGGGCGGCAGCGGACGTGCGACCGTGGCCCAGGCTCGGGCAACCCTGAACAAGCTGAACGCCGACGAGGAGAGCGCCTACTTCTCCCTGATGAGAACCCTGCAGCAGGCATGGAAAGCCTTCCGCGATGCGGCCGGGAATGTCGCCGTCCAGAAGCAGTACCTCGATGCGGCCGGCGAACGGGCGCGAATCGCCGATGCCCAGTACTCGGCCGGCCTGGTCACCTTCAACGACTGGACCATCATCGAGGACAATCTTGTCAGTGCTAAAAAATCATATCTCAGCGCCCGCTCGACGCTTCTGATTTCGGAAGCCTCGTGGGTGCAGGCAAAAGGAGGAACCGTTGAAACCAGGTAAGCCGCTCGTGATCTGGGGGGTCGTGCTCGCTGTCGCCATTGTCGGTGGCGTGCTGTTTTTCAGGCTCGGGGCAAAAGGGAAGGCTGAGGCGAACTGGCGCGAATATCGTGTCGAAACGGGCACCATCCGCTCGGTGGTGTCGACTACGGCGACCGTAAAGCCCCAGAACCGCCTCGAAATCAAGTCGCCGGTCAGCGGCAGGATCGATGAAATCCTGGTCAAGGAGGGCGAGATGGTCAGGAAAGGCCAGGTGCTGGCGCTGGTGAGTTCGACCGAACGGGCTGCCCTGCTCGACGCGGCAAGCCGGATCGGCAAGGGCGAATCCGACTACTGGAAAAAGGTGTACAACCAGACGGCCCTGATTTCGCCGATCAATGGGGAGGTGATCGTCAGCAGCCTCAACCCGGGACAGACCATTACCACCAGCGACGCCGT
>JAAXXR010000046.1 GCA_013334335.1 Chlorobiaceae bacterium | reverse complement strand
TACTCCGGCAAGGATTGGATGGACCGCTTCATTGCACAGGCAGCCAAAGCCACCGCCATGATCTACTGACTGAAATGAAAAAACCGCCATCCCGGCGGTTTTTTCAATGAGGGGACGTCCTTAAATTGCTTAAGTAATCCCCCCCGACGTGGCGTGGTGAAGGTTTCTTTACCCTGGGAGCGCTGAGCTCCAGCTCGGCATCTTACATTTTTCTTCAACCTCTCCCTACCACTTCCGCGTCACGCATGACGTGTCACGTCGTCCAGGTCAGTCGATCTGCTCGACCAGGTAGTTCTGGACCCCCATCTGCTCGATCTGGTCAAGCTGCATTTCGATCCAGTCGATATGGGCCTCCTCCTCCTTCAGGATCGTTTCGAACAGCTCACGGGTGCCGTTGTCCGAGACTTCGACGGCAATCCGGATACCGTCGTTGTATGCGGCGATGGCATCGCTCTCGGCTGCATGATCGTTGCGGTGCTGCTTCTCGACAGCCGCGCCGATGTTGATCTTGTTGAGCTTGGTGACTATCGGCGTGCCCTCCAGAAACAGAATGCGGGCGATGAGTTTCTCGGCGTGCCGCATCTCGTCGATGGCCCGCTTCTCTTCTGCCTTGTGCAGCCGTTCATAGCCCCAATTGTCACACATTTCAGAGTGCACCATGTACTGGTTGATGGCCGTCAGTTCGTCCGAGAGCAGATCGTTGAGCTTGTCAATGATTTTCTGGTTTCCTTTCATCTGTTTCTCCTGATATGTTGGTAAGAGCGGTTCATGTTGGCGTAAGGATGTTCTCGAGTACTGTAATAACAGAACCCGGCACAAATCTGTTCCACAATGCCGTCGCGAAACAGTTGCTGAAGCTCATTTCCCTGACGTTGCCTTGCGTCGCCGCCCTTCCCGGTCGAAAAAGCGATCCTTCCGGAAACCGAACAACGATGCGAACAGACGAAACAATATCGACGGCAGCGAACTGAACCTGATCGTTCCTCCCGCGCCCCGGGCCGCACGGATACGGTGCACCAGCTCGGAGGCGACATGCTCGGGTGTTTCGGCAAGCACATTGAACAACCGCCGTTCCCGCGTACCGGCATCTTTGAGCAAAAGTCCGGTAAGCACCAGCCCCGGACTGATTTCGTGCACACCGATGGAACCGGCCCCTGCCCTCTTCAGCTCTTTGCGGAGCATGATGGTCGTCAGTGCGACCGCGCGTTTTGAAACCCGGTGTGGCGAAGAGGTCGGCGATGCACTCATGCCGGAAAGCGAAAAACCCATGTTGAAGATATGCGCCGCCTCCCCGCGGGAGCCCTCTGCATCGCGGTTGCGCATCACCCTGAGCGCCTCGGCACAGAGCATCATGGTTCCGGAAAGGTTCGTCCGGCAGGTCTGGTCGATATCCGCGCCGTCGAGCTCCCAGAGCGGTCTCCTGGACTCCCCGGCCGTACCGGCGTTATTGATCCAGCGATCGATGACGCCGAGCTTTGAAATTGCAAACGAAGCGAATGCGGCGACATCTTCGGGCTTCGATACGTCGGCAATCACGCCATGCACTTCAGCCCCGGGCACGAGCGCCCTCAGCATTCGAATAGCCGAATCGAGACGCACCCGGTCACGGCCGCAAATCACGACCCGGTCCCCTGACAGCAGGAACTCCCTCGCCATCGCCCGCCCGAGACCGGCGGTGCCGCCGCTCACCACGACGCCGAGAGAGCGCCGAACGGGAGCGGCGCTAAATCTCAAAGCGCTTCTCACACTGAGAATACCGGAAAAAAGCTTCGTCTCACCGTATCATGAACCGGATACATTCATGGATGGATATATGCCAGTAAGATATTACAAAATATGACCATAAATACAAACCGGAACACAACGGCACAGTAATTGCAGAATACATCATGTAAGTTAGTCGTAAGCCATGAAAAGCGGAACGACAGAAGCAACCGAAACATTCACCAAAGAGACGATACGTGTTTACCGTCAACAACAAAGGCTCCTACATCCTGATCCGCTTTTCGGGCATCGTGAGCGAATCGGTGCTTCGCAGTTCGGTCACCAACCTCTCCGAGCTCCTGGAGAATGAAAACAAGAACGAGATCTGGAGCTTCGACGGTTGTGAACCGGCATTGACCTACAACATCCTCTTTTCCATCATTTCGAGCATGCGCTCATCCTCGAAGCAAGAGGCGAAAAGTTCGAGGACGGCGATCGTCGCTGGCCGGGGACTGAATCCATCACTCTCGAGCATCTCCTCCTCCTGGCCGGGAGCCAAGACATTCAGCATAAGGATATTTCGCGATTATCGCGAAGCGGAATCATGGGTCCGCTGAAACCCGCCGACGCTCGTTACCCCCATGTTGAACGGGGTTGCTCCAGCCATCCTCGACAGCCCGCCCCATGGACGCCAACCCCGCCGCGCCCCGAATTGTAAACTCATGCACCCTTTTTGTCGAGCTATGCTCAAATTGTGTAAATTGCAGCTGAAATTTTTTTACCCGGGCGAACCCCATGCCGCCCTGCCGGACACCTCCCATACCCGGTCAATTGTCACCTGCAGATCCAGCACGCATGAGACCGTACTACGACCAGCTTCTTCAGGAGTTTCAGCTGCCACTGACAAATCCGGTGCTGGTATTCTCTCTCGTCCTGTTCATCATCCTGCTTTCGCCAATCCTCCTGAAGCGGATCAACATCCCGGGAACCGTCGGCCTTATCCTTTCCGGGGTCATCATCGGGCCCCACAGCCTGAACCTGCTTGAAAAAAGTTCAGCCGTCGATCTGTTCTCGACCATAGGGCTCCTCTATATCATGTTCATCGCCGGGCTTGAACTCGACGTGAACGAGTTCCGCAAGCACCGGCATAAAAGCATACTTTTCGGTATGCTTACCTTCGCTCTGCCGATCGCCATCGGCTTCCCTGTCTGCCACTTCCTGCTGAATTACAACATGAGCGCGAGCTTCCTGACCGCCAGCATGTTCGCCACCCACACCCTGGTCGCCTATCCGATCGTCAGCCGCATGGGGGTCTCCAAGAACCAGGCGGTCGCCATCACCGTAGGCGGCACCATCCTGACCGACACAGCTGTCCTGATCATTCTGGCGGTGATTCTCGGTTACAGCCAGGGCACGGTAGACCAGGATTTCTGGCTCCGCCTCGGCATCTCCATCGCGGTGTTCATCGCCATCATCTTCCTGGTGATCCCGGCCATTGCCCGATGGTTTTTCAGCAATCTCGAAAGCGAAAAACACTCCCACTACATCTTCGTGCTGGCCGCCGTCTTCTTTTCGGCCTTCCTGGCCAAACTCGCAGGTATCGAACCGATTGTAGGAGCGTTCGCCGCCGGCCTGGCGCTCAACCCGCTCATCCCCAACTCCTCTGCACTGATGAACCGCATCGAGTTCATCGGCAACGCCCTGTTCATCCCATTTTTCCTGATCAGCGTCGGCATGCTGGTTGATCTGCGGGTACTGCTCAATGGTCCGATGGCCATGATCATCGCCGTCACCCTGACGGTCGTAGCCCTAATCGGTAAATGGGTCGCCGCATTTGTCACCCAGCTGATCTGCCGTTACTCCCCTGCCCAGCGTCAGCTGATCTTCGGACTGAGCAGTTCACATGCCGCAGCGACCATCGCGGTCATTCTTGTCGGCTACCAGGCCCGCATCCTCGACCTGAACATCCTGAACGGCACCATCCTGCTGATCCTGGTCACCTGCATCGTGGCATCCCTCGTCACCGAGCGTGCATCGAAACAGATCGTGACCGAAAGCACACCAGAGTTTCCTGAGAACGGTTTCGAGCGCGATGCCACCAGTGAATGCATCCTGCTTCCCATCTCCGACACCAGGGCTTCCGAGAAAATCCTCGAGCTGGCGGTGATGATCAAGGAGAAGCAGTCGCTGAACCCCCTGACCGTGCTGACCGTCGTACCGCACGACAATGAGGCCGAACTGAATGTTCAGCGGGCCAGAAACGAGCTCGCGCCCATGGTCAATTACGCGGCGTCGTTCGATGCGAGGCTCAATGTCATCGCCACGATCGACTACAATATCTGCAGCGGAGTCAGCCGTACAGCAAAAGAGCTGATGTCCGACGTGATCATCTTCGGCTGGCCACACCGGAGAGGCTTCATCGACAGGATGATCAACGACGTGACCGAAAGCATCATCAGCTGCACGAGCAAGACCACCCTGGTCTGCCAGTTCACCCGTCCCCTTGCCCTGCACCGGAGAATCCTGGTCATCTGCCCTCCGTTCAGCGAAAAGGAGAAAGGGTTCGAGCAGTGGGTCAGAAAGCTCTCCCGTCTCGCGCAGGAGATCAGCATCCCCATCGTCTGTCATTGCGAAAAAAGAAGCCGAACGGCAATCCTGAATACCCTGAAGAAGTTGCAGTCCGGCGTGACCATCAGTTTCGAATCTTACCGAAACTTCAGGGAGTGGGAAGATATCGCCACGAGAACCACACACATCAGGGAGGACGACATCCTCGTGTTCGTCGGATCGAGGCCGGAGTCGGTCTCCTTCAAACCGTTTTTCGCCCAGGTTCCGGACAAACTCGAAGAGCATTTTGCCGACATCAGCAAAATCATGATCTACCCCGCCCAATTCGAATCCCGCGAACTGGCCGAAAGTTATGGCGATATCGTCGCAAATCCCTTCTCGTTCAGCCGCTCCGCCGTACAGAAAATTGGCAGGGAACTCGGTGGATTCCTGAAGAGCAGCCCGTTGCAGTTGAACAAGAACAGAAAGGAAAAAGAGAAAAATAAAGGTAAAAAGCCCGATTGAGTTTGGAATTCAAGGATACGCATGGTTTATTACAAGATAATTTTTTGATCCCTGATGATCTATCGTCGGGAATAATGCTGCAACAGAAGCAGACAAAACTCATTTGCCTATGCGACGACAGCACACTACCCGATCGGGCACTTCGTGCTTCAGGCCGTTCATCCTGTCCGGCATGCTCACCGCCTCACTGTTGTTCACCCCGCATTCACTCATAGCTTCGGAAACCTCACCGGCACTGGAAGCATCCTTCCCGGCCCCGAGCGTATCGGGTCAGGACAAGGATTCTCCGAACCGCCTGACAAGGCTCTTCACGGACATGCGGCAGTATTTCGGCATCCGCTACCGCTTCGGCGGCACGACTCCCGCCGGGTTCGACTGCTCCGGATTCGTCCGGTTCATGTTCGGCAAGGTCTTCGACATGCAGTTGCCCCGCTCATCGAGAGAGATGTCGAACATCGGTACACGGGTTGACCGCAACGAACTCAAGCCTGGCGACCTGGTTTTTTTCCATAACAAGGGAAAGCGGATCAACCACGTCGGCATCTTCGTAGGCAACGGCATGTTCGTCCACTCCTCGCTTTCGAAAGGCATCACCCGAAGCCACCTCGACGATTTTTATTACGACAGGCACTTCTCCACGGGCGTCCGGGTGCTTGACATCTCCGATCAGCAGGTGCAGCAGGAGATCGACCGTATCGTCAACGAAAACGCAGAGCGTTCCTCCGCATCATAATCTCCTCCGGTGTCACCTTCGGGGGCCATCACCCAGGCGGACACCGGATGACATGGCCCCCCGATCCCTTCTTTCCCGCATGGCCCGGCACACCATCCCCCGGCGCGAGCAGTCCACATCAAGCTCAACGTGAAGGCCGCCTGTGCATTGCCCCATACCGACTTAGCAAACCTTCAGCCGCAAACGTGATCAACGATCACCCGTTACTTATGAGCCGGCCGCTTCGTATATTGTCGGGAACCGCACACATCCGTTCCCTACCGGTCCGGGCCGGCCCCTGAATCCGCTCCCCATCCGGTTTATGTGCCATGGGCGTTCACGTCAAACCTCGAACAAGGAGTTGCCGCGTGGGTCAGTCACAGGAAAAGATCACCCAGGAGATCCGGTTCGCCGTCGTCATGTACGGTGGCGTCTCCCTTGCCATCTACATGAACGGAATCGCCCAGGAGTTGCTGAGCCTGGTCAGGTCGACCTCCTCGAAATCCGGCGGAACAGCATCGGACAACGCCACCACGAAGGTCTACCAGGAGGTTGCCCGCTACCTGTCAACGCCGAAGGACGCAAGCAAGGACACGTTCGAGCACCGGTTCGTGGTCGACATCATCTCCGGCACCTCGGCCGGAGGCATCAACGGTGTCTGCCTTGCCAAAGGGCTCGTCCGGGGGCTGGACAACCTCAAAGAGCTCGAAATGACCTGGGTCAAACACGGGGACATCGACACCCTGCTCAACGACCGCAAATCCCAGCCGGAGATCTACAGCCCGAAAGAGCCCAAAACCTCGCTCTTCAACAGCCAGCGGATGTACGGCATGCTCCTCGATGCATTCAACAAGATGGAAAGCGCAGCCACCCGGGAGGGAAGGATACCGCAATCGCACGTCGAATCGATGGACCTGTTTGTCACGGCAACCGACCTCCGGGGCCTTCAGCTTCCGCTGCTGCTCTCCGACGGACAGGCAAACGAGCGCATCCACAAGCATGTCTTTCCCTTTTCCTATCGCGAACATGAGTTCGATCTGAAAGGCGCGCTGAACCATTTCGACGGCCAGTTCGACACGATGCTCGCCCTCGCCTCGCGCTGCACCTCGTCATTCCCGACAGCCTTCGAACCGGTCAGGATCGAGGACATCAGGCTCTGGCTGGACCAGCAGAAACCGGAAGAGCACCTGAATTTTCAAACAAACCTCGGGTACTGGAAAAAACTCTTTTTCAGCAGCTATGAAGAGGAGGAGCTCATCGTTCCGCTCGACAGGCGTGAGTTCGCCGACGGGGGCTACCTCGACAACCGCCCCTTCGGCCATGCCATTCAGGCGATCCACGCCCGCGAGGCCGATTGCCCCATCTATCGGAAACTGCTCTTCATCGATCCTGTTCCGGAGACCCTTGAAGAGCGCCGCAAGCTCAACGAGATCTCCTTCGTGAAAAATTCGGTGCTTGCCGCCCAAGCACTCCCCGGTTATGAGACCATCCGCAAGGAGCTCGACGACCTTGCCAGGCGCAACGACTGGATACGATCGGTCAACGGCATCCTGGAGGAGCTGAAGCCACAGATCATCAAGCAGCATAAATCGATCGTCTTCTACCATTTCGACGAATTCTACCGCAAACACCCGAGTCGCTTCAAGCCTGAAGAGCGTAAACTGGCCAAGCTCCACCTGCTCTCTGCCAGGAGCGGCTCGGCCGCCACAGAGCACTCCCGTCCAGCCGACGTTGCCGTCGGGAAATTCTGGGAGTTCATCTCGAAAAGAGGCAGCTCGCTGGCCCCGCAGGAGAAGATCGAATGCGAACTGGTCTGCCCGAAATTCGATGGCAGGGATCTCCGGGACATGACGCGACTCATCGGCAAAGGGTACGCGGCATTCCACTTCACCCGGCGTGAAAATATGACCAAAGAGCTCTCGCTCATGATCATCCGGGCGATGAACGCCGAGCGGCGCCGCGAAGTCTCATCTGCGGTCGAAAAGATCGTCACGGCGTGGAGAATGGCGAATTTCGCACCAAACAGAAAAGATTTACGGCCGGAAGGTGCTTCGGAAACCGAAAACACCTTCTTCCGACGCTACGACATCGACTTCAGGATCCGCCGGATGAACTTCTTCCGCAATGCCATCGAGAGCGCCATGACGGACAAATCCGCAACAGTGCTCTACTTCGGGCTGACGCCGAATGAGGAGTTCGTCGTCAGATGGAGCGACGAACTGAAAACGGAGATCACCGGATTTTACAACGTCGTCGTCAAGGCGCTCAGGTCGCTCTACCGGCTCCGGGCACTGCTGCGCTCCGGAACGACGCGCAACCCGCTGACAAAAACGGCCGAATCGCTCCGTGAAAGGATAGAGGCCCGGCTTGCCGTCGACGGCCCAGGGTCGGTGAAAGGGGTCGACGGCATGCCGGTCCTGCCGGGTGATTTCAACGGGATTGCCGAGCTTTTCGACAAGAGCGGGCACGAAATGCTCCTGCATCGAGAGCCTTTCAGCGAGTTCTTCAATGGCCTGATGCAGGAGATGCATCTCGTCGTCATGAATGGATCGCCAGGAGAAGCAACGAGGCAGGTATGCGACACCGAGGCATGCAACGGCACGGAAGCGGTCAGCAGTCTCGTCATCGAAGCCTTCGCCAGACTCAGCATACGGTATCCGGAACTTGCCGGCCGGATGCGCTACGCCTACGATTACGGCTATGACCTTATCGATGCCTCCTCACTCCCCCTCTTTTCCGGAGGAGAGTATGGCGAGGGGACCATCGTCGAAACCTTCCGCATCAGCCCGGCCGACACGATGAGTCTCTGGAAATCCGACGAAAGGACGCAACCAAAGATTGCCGGCCTCTCCGTCGGCGCCTTCGGTGGATTCCTTGATCAGCAGTGGAGAAGGAACGACATCATGTGGGGGCGGCTTGATGCTGCCGAGCGCATCATCACGGCCCTGATGCCGGCAGAGGGCGAAGAGCGGAGGCTTCGGGAAGAGCTGATCCTGAAAGCGCAGCATGCCATCCTGCTGGAAACCATGATCAAGTGGAAGTCGGAGCTCGCGCACACCAGGAATTCGGTCCCCAGGGACGACACGCAGTACAATATCCTTGATAAAATTCACGCCGCCCTCGACAATAGTCCGGTGATCATGCCTCGCGAAAAGAACGAACCGGTGCAGGAACCGCCCTGGAAGAGCTGTTTCCTCACCGAATACAACTATGACGGGGAGATCGAGCTTGAAAGGAACCTCCGGCGCGTCGGACGCAGCTCATCGATCCTCTCTTCGATGGTCGAACGGCTGGATGAAGGCGAAGGCCTGAAAAAAAAGACGAGCAGCTACCTCAAAAAACTGAGCTGGGTTCTCCTCGCCATGCTCGACTTCTCGACGCCGAAGAAACTGAAGGCGGTCCTGACCCACTACTGGCTGCAGCTGGCCACGCTGATGTCGCTCACCATTATGGCACTCGGCGCCCTGTTCGGCAAGGTATCCTCCCTGCAGAATCCCGGCCACACGACCATCGCCGTCGGGGGGGCGCTCCTCGGCATCGTCGGCATCGTCTGGCTCATCCGTTACGGTATCGAGACCTTCATCATCAGGCTTCCCGTCAATTACAAGACACGCAGGGTGCTCCGCTTCATCGAGGCAATCCTTGTCGCCATCATCTTCGTCGTCCTGGTCCTGGCCGCCGAAGCGCTCATCGACAGCTGGAACTCCCTGGTCGCCACCTACGGGAAAAGCTTCCTCTCAATAGCAAAACATCAATTGGAATGGCTCGTATCCTGGCTCTGATCATGAACAACCGCATCCTGGCGATGACCGCGATTTCGGTCACCCTGTCGCTGAACGCATGCACCACGCACCGGACGGCACAGTTCGGGGATTTCGCGAAAGCCGGTGCCGAATATGCGGACGCCATGTCGTCGCTCACCGCAGAAGCCGGCAACACCGCCATCGACACGGACAGCGACATCCTCCTGCTCATGCGCGAACGGCTCAGCAGGCCCGAGCGTCAACAGCACTACCGCGAGCACACCAGCGCCCTCAAGGGTCTCCTCGCCCAGCAGCAGGAGCTCAAACGCCACACCATCCTGCTCAAAAACTACTTTTTGACGCTCGCACGAATGGCCGGATCGGACACGCCCGAACGACTGGGCAAGGAGGCCCGGCGACTCGCCGAATCGATCAGTGCACTTTCGGCAGGAATGGGAAATGCCTCATCAGGCAACTCGGCAATCGCAGCGTCAGCCGGTACGGTCACCCCCCTGGTGGTGGCCGCCTTCCGCCAGAAAGCGCTCGAAGAGGAGCTGCGAAGCAACGGGCCGACCATTGAACGGGAACTGGAGCTGCAACAGGCTGCCCTGCAAGCCATCTCCGGACAGATGCGGGCCGACATCGCCGCCAGTGCCGGAATACAGGAGTATGCGCTCGTCATGAAACCCTATGATGCAAACCTGCCGATTCCTGAAAACTGGAAAATCAGCAGGCGGCAACTCTTCGAAACAAACCGGACCATCGAGTCCATCGACGCTGCCGCGGCCGCCGCCGGAAAACTCAGGAAGAGCTTCAGGGCACTTGCAGAGGGAACGCTGACCGTTTCCGATCTTGACGACCTCCTCCACGATATCGACGCCATCGGCGGCCTCCTCGCGCACCAAAAGAGAGGATGATAACGGCATTTTGGTTTGCGTAGGGTGGATCCTGAAGCTGAAAAGAGGATTTTCCCATCGAAAACACGCTCCCATTGCCTATATTTTGATAATTCGGAAAGCCAACAAGGCCCCCCCAGTGTACGCCGGCAGCGCACGTCCCCCATGACGCAAACCTGACAGGCAACGGCTTTCGTCAAGGCTCTCGACAAACCCTTAACGAACCAACGATGTCTTCCGACTGCTCCCCATTGGCGCTTAAAGAGATGACGCTCCAGCAGCTGATGCTCATCAGGGAACGGCTCCTCAGTCCGGACAGCCTTGCCGCGATTGACGAATTGCCACCTGAGCATCAGCATGAAATAACCCTGACGATTTCCCGCGCCCAGAAAAACTACCTGAAACTGCAGAAAGCCACGCTTCTCGAGGTGAACAACGGCATGAAGCGTATCGAAAAAGATCTGCTCGAAGGCATCAGCTCCCTGCAGGCATCGGTTGAGCAGGCGGCCTCGATCGAGCAGTTCATGAAAAAAGCTCGCGGATTCATCAGGATCGTCGAATCGATCTTCAGGCTGGCTCCCCCTGTGGTCTGATCGTTTTCAAACCTCACCGCGTCCGATCGATCGAAACCCCGGCAAAAAACCGATTCCGGTTGGATAATATATTGAGAGTGTGCATCATATGGGGGGAGAACATGATGGTCCGGTTTCCGGAATCGCCACCATGACACCTCCAATGCAGTAACGACACTTCGAACCACGCCAGGCAGTGCAATGAAAGCCTTATTCAAACTTCTCCTGCTCTTCATCTTCATCGCAGCCTCCCTGAGCGCGTCCCTGTATCTGGGCCTCGGGCTCATGGTCTCCTCGTATGCATCCGCTCCGCATAAAGCCGATGTCATCGTGGTGCTCGGCGGAGACGAAGGGTTGCGGGTGCGAAGAGGCGGCGAACTGTTCAAGGCCGGTTACGCGAAGCACATCATCCTGACCGGCATCGACAGCAAATATTACCGGCCGAACCATCCGAACTGGCGCGAGCGCAAGCTCATGTCCTTCGGGGTGCCGAGAAACGCGATATTCGTCGACACCTGGTCGGAATCCACGTGGGAAGAGGCGGAAAACGCCTCTGAAACCATGGACAAGAACGGCTGGAAAAGCGCGATCGTCGTCAGTGACCCCCCGCACATGTTGCGCCTGCACAAAAGCTGGTCAAAAGCATTCGAAGGCACCTCGAAGCGGTTCACCCTCGTCTCGACCAAACCCGGCTGGTGGAATGCCCTTTTCTGGTGGCAAAACAGGACAAGCCAGCAGTTCGTGATCAGCGAGGTGAAAAAAAACCTCTTCTACTCAGTCATGTACTACTGATCGTCCGGTAGCCGACAAGCCCTGCCACAAGCCGCTCAGGCCCCTGAACACTCCAGCCGTCGACAGGAAGAGGATTTCCCCCGAAGCAACACAGCAATTGAAACCGTTCACCGCCTGGCCACACCCGGACCTGAAATCGAACTGCGCCCGCCATTGATCGGAGAGACGAGTATCTGCGTACTGATGCGTTCCTTCAGCGCCGGCACATGCGAGATGACCCCGATGAGCTTGCCGGACTGCTGGAGGCTGGAGAGGGTCTCCAGGGCCGTTTCGAGGGTCTCTTCGTCAAGGGTGCCGAACCCCTCGTCGAGAAACAGCGAGTCGACGCGGACGTTGCGGCTCGCGATCTGCGACAGTCCGAGCGCCAGCGCCAGGCTGACGATGAAACTTTCGCCGCCAGACAGGTTGCGCGTCGAGCGGACCTCTCCTGCCTGCCAGGTATCGATGACATCGAGTTCAAGCGGCACCACCACGTTCCGGACAAGCCGGTAGCGATCGCTCATCAGGAGGAGCTGACGGTTGGCATGGGCGACCATGATCTCGAAGGTCAGCCCCTGGGCGAAGTTGCGGAACTTCTTGCCGTCAGCCGATCCGATGAGGTCGTGCAGCAGATCCCAGCGGCGGCACTCGACCGTCTGGGCATCGATGGCCACGGCCCGCTCCCGCTGCTCTTCTGCAGCCCGTTCGTGCTCGACAAGCTGCTGGCGTATGGCTCCGATCTCCTCCCGTATGCGTCGGGCCGACTCGTCGAGCTCCGGAATGAGCGCCGCCAGGCTCTCGGCCGGACGCACGCCGGAAATTTCAGCCTGCGCCCGCTGCATGTTCCGGACCGGATCGCTCCGTCTCGCCTCGAGTTCGCGGTGACGGCCTGCCAGCTCCGCGGCGAACGCCTGAAGCCGTTCGCGCTCCCCTTCCGCGAGGCGCGCGTCAAGCCATGCCTGCTCGTTCATGAACCCTTTGGCGGCAAGCTCCCGCTGAAACGCGGTGTCGAGCTCCTGCAACAGGCTTCGGCGTTCGTCGAGGCTGCGTTGCAGGGAAGCGACCGCCGTCAGCAGCACCTGCAGCTCCTGGCGGGTGCTGGCCGCACGTTCACGGAACGCTTCGAGGGCTTCACGGGCGACGCCGGTTGCCGTTGCCAGCCGCTCGCCCTCCCGGAGGGGATCGAGGGTGCCGAAAAGTTCGGCACGTTGTGCGGCCAGCACCTCGACATCGCGAACCGAAGCGGTCACGGCCGCCTGCCGCTTCGCGAGCTCCGCCTGCAACGTCCCGACCTGGGCGTCAAGCACCGAAAGGGTGCGGTCATGTTCCGCGATTTCCCTGACGAGCACGACGCGCCGGGCCTCGGCTGAACTCCAGCGGTCACGCCGTGCATGCAGTCCGTCGACGACGGCATCAAGGTCGGCTTCCCCATCCGCTGCGACGCCGAACGGCTCAACCAGCAGAACAAGCGCTGCCCTGCGACCGTCGCGCTCCCGGCGCACTTCGCTCAGGGCCGCCTCGAGGCGAGCGAGCTCGGCCGACGCCACCGTCGCGTTCGCCTTCGCCTGCTCGAGGCGCCGAAGATCGTCGTTGCATGCATCCTGCTGCGCTTGCAGCCCGGCCTCCGAGCGTCGAATCCGCTCGTCGAGCGACTCCCCCTCACCGATCAGCGTTTCCAGCCGAACGGTGAGCCCAAGCGCGGCATCGCGAGCTCGGAGCACCTCCGCTTCGGCTTCGCGTGGAGGTTCCGTGATGCCTGCCTCGGTGAGCAGGGCAAGGCAGCGGCTCCTGGAGCTTTCGCGCTCGGCGACCAGCTCCGCCTGGCGAAGTTCGAGCTGACCGAGCCTGGCCGCCGACTCGGCAATGGCGATCTCCAGTCCCCTGACCGTCCCGGCATGCCGCTGGGCGATCCGCTTCGGCCCCATCAGCGAATCCTCGTCGACCCCGCCGCCCTGAGGGGCACCATCCGCCCAGGGATGCTCCGTCGCGCCACAGAGCGGGCAGGGCTCGCCGTCGGCGAGGCGGTTCCGCTCCTCTTCGTAGCTTCTGACGCGCGCGGCCAGCCGGAGGTTCTCCTCGAGCAGTGATACTTCGCGCTCCGCAAGCGCCAGGAGCTCACGCGCATGGACAAGCTTCGATTCGTCCTCCCGCCCGAGCGTGCCCAGGGCGAGGATCTCGGCAGCAACGGATTCGATCCTCGCCGAGAGCTCCTTGCCGGAGGCGTAGAGCGCAGCGACATCGTCGAGCAGCAGCCGGCGGGAGTTCGACCGGTCGAGATCGGCACGGAGCGACTTGAGCGTACGCCCGTCCATCAGCCTGGTGAACGCCGCTTTCAGCACTTCAAGCTCACGACGGGCGTCAGCGAGGCGGGCATTCGAGGCGTCAGCCGCTTTTTGCAGGAGACCCGCCGCCTCGACGCCGGCATGCAGCCCATCGGTTGCCAAGGATAACGCAGTTTCCATGGAGGCCGCGCGACGGGTGGTCGCCCGAAGCTCCTGCACGGCGTGACGAATGCCGGAGAGTCCGGCGGCAATGGCGGCGTCAGTTCGGTTCGCTTCGAGCCAGGCCTCCGCCACGGCCAATTCGTCCCGGTCCCGGTCGAGCACAACCGCAGCGGCGGCACGCGCTTCGAGCAGATGGCCGATCTGACGCTCAAGCCCGCCAAGCTCGCTCCGCGCGTGTTCAAGCAGCCGCCGCTTCTCCGACAGCTCCAGGTCGATCGTCGCGACCCGGTCGTGCA
>JAAXXR010000005.1 GCA_013334335.1 Chlorobiaceae bacterium | reverse complement strand
CCGGACTCCAGACCGCGGGGGGGCCAGGGACAAAAAAAGAGCCCCATATCGATGGATATGAGGCCAGAGCGTGAAGGGTTCTTCGAGTACCGCTCACTTGACGGCGATCTCTTTGGCTTTTTTCTCTTCGCCCTCGATTTTCGGCACAACGATTTTCAGCACGCCGTTGTCATAGGCTGCGCTGATGTTTTCGCTGTCGACATTCTCGCCAAGGTTGAAGCTTCTGGAGAGGCTGCCCCAGGAACGCTCCACCCGATGGTAGTTTTTCTTCTTCTCCTCCTCCTCCTGTGATCGTTCGGCGCAGATACAAAGGACATCGTCCTCCATGGTGACCTTGACGTCCTCCTTCCTGACACCCGGGATGTCGGCGGAGAGGTAAATCGCCTTTTCATCTTCGCTGATGTCAACTTTGAACGTAGGTGAAATCATCGATCCCATCGAGCTGAACAGAGGTGTCAGCCGTTCATTGAACACATCTTCGAACATCTTCAGGGGATCCCTTCCGTAGAGCTTGAGTGACATGGTTTCCTCCTCCTGTTGAACGTTTGCATAATATCATTGCTTACTCTAATCACTGCACCATAACAACAGATCAGGTCACCATAAAATTCCGGGCTGCGCCTGCCATTCCCGATCACCGCTTCGCTTATGCGGTCGTTCAACGACAGTTGGAACCCACAGTGGCGCCTGGGAACGCCGAGCTCCAGGCGTGAAAGTTTTTGTCCTTGGGCGCCCCGTCGCCCCCATCCCCCCTCCTGAAGGGAAATGGGAGCACAGGAGATCCATGCAGGTTAAACAGCCTGGCGAAGCGTGCCGATGCCGAGGAGGTCGGCGAGGTTGGCGTTCGGATCGAGCACCGGACGGATACCGGGAGTCGCACAGGTCATGAGGGTGGTCACTCCTGGACCGTGGCCTGCTTCACGGCAGTCACTGTGCACGACGATACCGATGGAAACGGCTCCACGGCGATAGGCGCGCCCGAAACGGTTGTCCTGGTCCATCAGGGCGACGATGTCGCCAAACCTGATCCGGTCGATACCAAATTCCCTGACAGCATCAGCGTCGCTGGTGACGATGTCGTAATCCCCTTTGGCGACGTGCGCCGAGCCGATTCCTGAACCCATGCAGTATGCGGGCACCATGGTGGTGACGGGAACTTCGAGGACCCCGTCGGCGGCAACGCATATGGCCATTTTCGCAAGCAGCGCAGGATCGAGATTGAAAAGCGCGATCCCGGGGAAATCGAGCAATTGCAGCCCCTGGCCGCGGGACCGGATCATGATGGTGTCGGAGTAGGTCATCTTCTCCTTGGCTTCGCGTGGGAAGTCGACGATAATGTGCTCCGACCCTCCATGATGACCGATGACGGTACCGGTCGCCCCCTTGGCCTCGCCGGACACAACGGTGGCCAGGTTTCCGACACAGGTCAGCAGTTGCACCGTGACGTTGGGATGCTCGTAAGGCTTATGGGTATCGGCCGTACAGCTCACCCCGGGTTCGATATGGTCGCCTTCCCAACCGAACGCCGGATCACCGACCTGGATATTGAGCGTTATGCCGCCGATTGAGGGCAGGATGAACGGGGTGCCCTGATGGTCGACCTCCCAGGTTCCCCGGGTTTTGGGTTGGCCTGGCTGACACTGGAGGAGAAATTCGACCAGACGATTTTCGTTGGTTGCAAGCATTGGACTTCAGTTTGTTTTTTGTTCGACGAGGTTCCGGAAACCCGGATTACCGTATATAGCACAATGGGTAGTGTTGGCAAAACCGCCGTCGACCTGGCGAGGGTGCGAATACTTTTATTATGAAAGTAATTTTATTACATTGAGAGCTTATTGTCGCGAAGTCACCTGGGTGAACGTCGTGTTTAGTGAACAAGACCCGCAGTCATGATCAGTATCAACAGCCTTATCAATCGACTTTTACGCCTGAGGCGCTCTGCCCTTTTCCGAAGTCCGGCGCATCTCCTGCCTGCCATATCCGTGATCCTCGTTGTCCTGCTCTCCATCGTCAGCTTCATTCTCCCGGTCTCCGGTCCTCGACTGTCGGAATCGCCCGCCTCTCAGCTGGTTGCATCAATTCGCGGTATCTATGACTCCCTCGGCATTCCCTACGATGACGAATTCAGCCTGACCAGCGAAACTGATACCGTCAGGATAGAAGAGGGGGATGAAGGGATCAACCGGAACGTCCTGAAAAAAACGGTCCTGAAAGGTGATTCCGTCTACAGTATCCTGACCGCATCGGGACTTTCACACCGTGAAGCGCTCGAATTATCGCATCGCCTGAAAAACCGGCAATCCATCAGGGATTTCAAACCTGGCATGGTCTACGAGATCGAAACCAACACGGACAACTCCTTCAGCAGCCTCTCGTGGCACCTGAGCCGGACCGAGGTACTGCATCTTGAGAAGGACGAGCACTCCGGAGAGCTGAACGTCTGGCAGGAGACCCTCCAGTCTGAAACGAGGATCGCGAAGCTCGAAGGGCGCATCGGGTCTTCCCTATCCAATGAATTGCAGCTCCGGGGACGACCATCGCTTGTGGCAAAGACCAGGGAGCTGTTGCAACCGAAAATCGATCTCCGTCGTGCCGCGCTCAACGGCGCGACCTATCGCATCCTGTACGAGGAGCAGTGGCTCGACCGTGATATGATCGGCACCGGAAAGATCCTTGCCGTCGAAATCAGCACCGGCAAACATCGGTACAACGCCTACCGTTTCACGGATGCCGACGGCGGCAGCACCTACTACGATGAGCGGGGCCAGGCTTTGCAGGGCAAGCAGATGATGATCCTCCCCTGCAGCTACGACCATATTTCAAGCAAATTCGGCTATCGCACCCACCCGATCCGCAGGACAGTCCACTTTCACGGAGGCGTCGACTTTGCCGCACCTTTGGGCACTCCGGTCAAAGCAATTGCTGACGGGCGTGTGATTTTCCGTGGAAGAAAGGGGGGGGCAGGCAACATGATCACCATCGCCCATAACGGAGGAATGCATACGCAGTACCTGCACCTGAGCCGTTTCTCGTCCCTTTGCGCCTTTGGCAAAAGCGTCCAGCAGGGTGACGTGATCGGCTACGTAGGATCGACCGGGTCTTCGACCGGCCCGCACCTCGACTTCAGGGTCATCGTGAACGACCGGGCCCGCGACCCGATGGCGGTTCTCCAGGCTCACGCTCCACAACGCCGCCTCTCCCCGGCTGAACTTGGCGGCCTGCTTGCCAAAATCGACCTCTACCACTCGCGGCTCGACCAAAGCCAGATCAGGGTTGCCACGATCTCGCAGCGCCCATCGGTGCTGCTTTGACGCATCTCCCGGCCTCGGACACGCAAGCCTGAGACCGGGGAGTTCAACCGCCCTCTTCGCGGATCCTGCCTCGTGTCGATTTGACCTCACTCCGCCGAGCCTTGAGCTCGAGACGCTTCCTCCGGGAACTTCCGGTCGGAGCCGTCGGGCGACGCGGCTTCTGCCTGATGAGCGCCTTCAGGATCAGCTCCTTCAATCGGAAAAGAGCGTCCTCACGATTCTTTTCCTGGCTCCTGAAGCGCTGAGCACGGATGACGATCACCCCATCGCCGGATATCCTCCGGTCAGCCAGTTGCCGCAGTTGCTCCCTGACTCCTGCCGGCAGCGACGAGGCCCCGATATCAAAACGGAGATGAACGGCCGTTTCGACCTTGTTGACGTTCTGTCCCCCGGCCCCCTGCGCGCGCATGGTCCGAATCTCGACCTCGTCATCGGCAATGGCGATCGTGTCGGTGATGACAATCAAGAAATCGGCCTCTGATGATGGATCACGGCTGCCTCCCCACTCCGGAAAGTAACGGTGAGGCGTGCAGATCGGTCCAGTTGCCGAACAGAATCCCCTTCATACCGCAACGTCTGCATGCATCGATGTTGACCGGTCGATCATCAACCAGAACGAACTGTTCGGGAGCAAGCCCTGAACTGTCGAGCACATGGAGGAATGCCTCGGGCTCCCGTTTCAAAAGACCATGCTCAAAAGAGAGGAAATAGCGGTCATGGCCCCTCATGAAGGGATAGGTGTCGAGCAGCCAGGTGAAATGGAGGGGATCGGTGTCGCTCATGATCCAGATTTGATGCCGCTCCCGCAGGCGCGCCAAACCATCGACGCATCCGGGAACCGGGGTAAAGATCTGCTGCCATGCAGACCTGAAGAATGAGCGTGGCCGGTCAACCGTCATCGGATCATCGGCAAGCATTCCGAGAAATTCACCTGGCGCAACCATCCCCCGGTCGAGCCTGTCCTTAAGGGGGCTGTCACAGTAGCGGCTCCGGATGGCCTCCATCCCTGCGCCCCCATCCCTGGCGACCGCCCGGCAAAAGGGTTCGAAATCGACCGAAACGATCACATTGCCGATATCAAGCAGAACTATGCCCATCCACCTCTCGTTCACCGTTGTTCAGATACTTTCCATGAAGATACGGAGATACCGGAAGAGGACAAAAGGGGGGCGCTTCCCTGACAGCCGTCAGCCTGTCCGAAGGAACTCTTTGCCGGTATTCTGCGTCATGATGTTGACGAGGCTCTCAGAAAAGCGTGATGGTGGCTGAAAGCTGCCGCGCGGAAGGTGTCCCGTCAGTTGACCTTTTGAGACATCCTCGATCCCCGACAAGCGCTCAACACAATCAGGAGAAACGGTATGGCCAACAGTGAAATGAAACACTCCGCCAACGCAGCAGGACCGTTTTACGTCACCCAGCCTGATGATCCGGGTGGTCAGGGTTGCACCGCATGCACCATCTGCTACTCTGCAGCTCCTGAATTCTTTTCTGAAGACATCGAAGGCTATGCGTACGTTTCGTATCAGCCGGAAACCCAGGCTGAAATCGAAGTTTGCCGGGAGCAGATGGCGGCCTGCCCCCCGAACGCCATCGGCGACGACGGTTGAGGGGCGTTGCCCTGAAAGGATCTGCTGAAAACAGTTCTGCCGGGCGGCAGCCCGGCAGAACAGCAGAAGTTCCCTGACTCCTCCGCTTACCTGATACCCCAGAACTTGATCTTCCGGTCATCACTGCCGCTGGCAATGACGCGGCCGTCAGGCGAGATATCGACCGTCTGCACCTCAAGGGTGTGCCCGCGGTAGGTGTGCAGCAGGGTGCCGGCCTTGACGTCCCAGAGCCGAACCGACTCGTCGTTGGCCGCGCTTGCGATCAACGTGCCGTCGGGGCTGAAACAGACGCCGCGAACGGCGTCCAGATGGCCCTCGAGAACCTTGAGCATCTGTCCGCTGCCCGCATCGAAAATCTTGACCTTTGCGTCACGACCACAGAGCACGATGAGGCTGTCGTCAGGGCTGAAGCAGATGGAATGGGACAGGGTGTCGCCGGTCTGGTAACTGTCGACGTTCCTGCCACTCTCGACGTCCCAGATCCGAAAAACCGGCTCTTCGCCGCAGCTGACCAGCTTCTTGCCGTCATGGCTCCAGGCGAGGCATTCGATGTAGGATTTATGACCGAGCAGGCGTGCCGTCTCCTTCCCGCTCTCGACGTCCCAAAGGCGAATGGTCGTGTCCCTCGAACAGGATGCAAGCGTTTTGCTGTCGGGGCTGAAGGCAACCATGCGCACCGCCGTGTCATGCCCCTTGCAAAGATGCAGGCAGTTGCCGGTAGCGGCATCCCAGATCCTGGCCGTGCTGTCGGTACTGCCGCTGGCAAGCTTGCGTCCGTCACGGCTGTAGTCGACGCACTCAACCCAGGTGTCGTGGCCCTTCATGGTATGGATCGCCTTGCCGGCCTCCACATCCCAGAGCATGACCAGTTCATCGAAGCCGCCACTCACGAGCTTTTTGCCATCGGGGCTGAATTTCACGCCGAGCACGCGGTCGAGGTGGCCTTCCATCGTCTTGATGAGGTTCACATCCTCCTTGACAGTCGGACGCTTAAGCTCTACTTCCTTTTTCCCGAAAATTTTGGACAAGAAACCCATGGGTGTTGATCTTTTGATTTGAATGCCTTGAATACCGTGCAACGGCCCGTGACCAGACGGGTTGAGCGGTCTACGCTGGCGTGCAATTTAATAAATTTTCCTGGTAACCTACAGACCGTCTCACTGCTCATGGTCACCGCCATCGATCCGCCCTTTTCCCCCGCACTCCCGATGATACGGGTAACTCCTGCCTTTCCACACCGGACCACCGCCGAAAGCCGTCTGGCGCAGCGAGTTCATGGCGATGAGGAGCAGCATCACCTGGGAAAGTGCATGCAGTAGCCCCGGCCACAACGGTTGACGGCATTTGACCGAGATGATAAGCCGGCTGATGACGGCCAGGCATATCTGAACCACCGGTAGCCAGAAGCCGTCGATCGACAGCGCCCCGCCCAACAGGGAAGATGCGGCGAAATACCAGGGTACGAGATACAACAGGACCACCAGCAGCATGAGGGTGAACAGGACAAAGGCATTGTTGCCAAGTCCGGCGTAGAGATTCTTTGAAAATCCGTTCCAGATATCGAAAAGCCCGTGATACATCCGGCAACTGACCGCATCGGCGCCATTGAAGGTGACGACCGTGCCGCCGGATTGCTTCACTTTCTTGCAGAGCCAGACATCCTCCACGATGTTGCGGCAAACGGATCGATGCCCGCCGATTTGACGATAAACCTCGCGTCGGAACAGGATGAACTGGCCGATGGCGTAGCAAAAAGCCGGGGATCGGCTGGCCCTGACCATGCCGATGGGCAGGTAGCTGAAAAGAATATGGTAGACGAGCGGTACGACGAGCCCCTCCCAGAATGTCCCAAGCTCCTGGGCCGGGGTCAGGGAGAGCATGCCTGCACGGCATGAGCCGATCGCCGCAACCGATCGCCGAAGTGTCTCCGGCCGGTGACGGGTATCAGCATCGGTGAAAAGCAGCAGCTCTCCTGAAGCGTGAGTCGCCAGTTGCTGACAGGCCCAGGCCTTGCCGTGCCAGCCCTCCGGCAACGCCGCTCCTTCCAGGATTCGGAGCCGCTTTCCCCCAGCTCCGTCAACCAGCTTCTGCAGCTCCCGCCAGGTGCCGTCCCGAGAGTGGTCGTCAAGCACGATGACTTCGAAATCCTCATACTGCTGGGCAAGCAGTGTGGTGACGCAGGCAGCGATGTTCCGCTCCTCGTCCCGCGCAGGAACGAGCACCGAAACCCTGGGCCCCTGCAGGGGCACCTCGCTGGCCGAGGGCAGGTCGGGCAGGTCGACGAGATTCCTCAGGATGATGCCGAGGAATACGAGCAGACCGACGAGGATGATGATCTGGTAAAGGAGCATGGTAAAAAAAAGGCCGCATCCGGCGGCCTGAAAATCAATAGCTGATAAAATGAGATTGAAACCTGTCAACCGGAACGCCTCAGGAGGGGGTTCAACCCTCCGGACATCAAGAACTGCTGCATACCTCTTGCCCCTGGAACCCCGGACTGAAGTCCGGGTAATGGGAAGAGCAGAGCAGGTTGAGAACGACCTGCTTCAGTCGATGAGCTTGTTGATATTATACTCGAAAATCCCCTCAGCGCCCGCACGCTTCAACTCTGGAATGAGCTTGCGGACGATCTTTTCAGCCACGATCACCTCGAGCGCCACCCACTGGCCGTCCGCCAGGTCGGATACGGTCGGCAAACGCAGAGCGGGAATGACCGACATGATGGTGGCGAGCGATGCTTTTGGGGCATTCATCTTGAGGCCGACCTTGCCCTGGGCGTTGATCGCGCCCTGGAGCAGCAGGGCCATGCTTTCAATCTTCTCGCGCTTCCACGGATCTTCCCAGGATGCACGGTTGGCGATCAGCTTGGTGTTCGACTCCAGCACGGTCTCGACGATCCTGAGCTTGTTGGCACGCAGCGACGAACCGGTCTCGGTCACCTCGACGATGGCGTCGGCAAGCTCCGGCGGCTTGACCTCGGTGGCGCCCCAGCTGAACTCGACCGATGCGTTGACACCGTTCGCAGCAAGGTACTTCCTGGTGATGTTCACCACTTCGGTGGCGATATGCTTGCCTTCGAGATCCTTGACCGACTTGATCGGCGAGCTCTCAGGAACAGCGAGCACCCAGCGTACCGGCCTCATCGATGCCTTGGAGTAGACAAGATCGGCGACCTCGACGACATCGGCGTCGGTCTCGATAATCCAGTCCCTTCCGGTCAGACCGGCGTCGAACGCCCCCTGGGAGACGTAGCGGGCCATCTCCTGGGCTCGGATCAGGATGGCCTCAAGTTCGTCGTCATCGATGGAGGGAAAGTAGGAGCGGCTCTGTACTGAAAATTTGAAGCCGGCGTTGGCAAAAAGTTCGAGGGTCGAATCCTGCAGGCTACCCTTCGGCAAACCGAGCTTCAAAACCTTGCTGCTATTGCTCATGTTGAATTGATGTGTGATAGTTGACTTAAACTTTCCTGATCTGAAACTGTCCATTCTCGTACACGCCATAGGGATACTGCCCTTCAATCCAGGTGCCGAGATTGACATAGGTGCTGCCCGACTCGCTGACGGTCTCCATGCGTGCCGCGTGGTTGTGGCCGCAGACAAAATAGTCAAAAACCTGCTCCCGAGCCAGAGCGGTCGCATATTCGATCAGGCGTTTCGGTTCTGCTTTCGTGTCGATCGGCTTGTGGTGGCGGCTGAGGGTGGAAAACTTTTTCATGAGCGCCGTGGCCAGGTCCGGATGGAAGCCGGTCAAGAGGCCGAGGTTGAACCGGTTCCTGACGAATCGCGCGAAAAACTTGTATCCGTGGTCCCCTTCGCCAAGTCCGTCACCATGGGCGACAAGGAACAGTTTTCCGTCATGGCGAACCTCCTGAAGGCCGTAAAGCGTCCGTACTCCAAGCTCATCGTCGAAGTAGCGGCCGAGGTAGAAATCGTGGTTGCCGGCAAGGTAGGTGACCCGGATGCCGCTACGGGCCAGCTCTGACAACATGCAGATGAACCTGGTGAACCCCTTGGGTATCACGAGGCGATATTCCATCCAGTAGTCAAGGATGTCACCGACCAGGTAGAGCTCCCCCCCCTGGCTGCGGATCGTCGAAAAGAGCACCTCGAGGCGGTCGAGCTTCTGACGCTCCGCCAGTGGCTCCTGCAGGCCAAGATGAACATCACTCACAAAATAGAGTCCCGGCATTGCGCCCTCTTCGCAGCTTGGGTTCAGAGCGCGGCGGCCAATCCGATGACGGCAACCGGTATGAGAATGTTGTCCACCTCTCTCGGGCTGACCCCTTCAATGATGGTCGATACCAGGGCGATGATGGCGATCTTGACCGGATCGTAGGCTTCGGGCACGATCAGCTTGACAAAAAAGAGTCCGGCCAGGAAGCTTCCGACAAAGAAGGCGAGGCTGCCCTCGACGCTCTTGTCGCTGAGCACCTTGTACTTGATTTTGCCAAGCCTGGTGCCGACGATCGGAGCGAGGCCGTCGCCCCAGCCAAGCACAGCCATGGCAAGCACTCCCGAAAACTGCTTGTAATAAACCGTCCCGCAGATCATGGCCACAATCACGAAGTAGAGTGTTCCCTTGAGCAACTCCCGTTTGTTACCGGTCCGGGTCATGGTCTTGACCGCCTGATCGTCTTCGGCTGCGAACAGCCCCTTCTGGATCAGGAGCAGCGTCCAGACGGCAAACACCGTGATGTTCAGGTAATGCGACCAGTCGCCCTCGCGGAAAAGCGGAAGAAACACGATGGCGGAACCGGCGCAGATATGGGTGATTTTCCGGCTGATGTCGCGAGGCAATCCGTGGTTGGTCACCAGATAATCCATCAGCGGCGGTACACTGAAGACATAGATGAAGGTAAAGAGCGTCACGATGGCGTTGTGCCACACCAGGGGAAGGGAAAAAAAGGTCCATTCGGTCATGGTTCCTCCGGTTTATCATAGGATGGATGGAATAAAAAACAACCTGAACATCGCTGACGGCAAGCGACCGGACGCCGGTTGACATGCCGAAAACCAGCCTGAGGCTCACATGTATTTGCTGCCGATCAGTGCTGCGGCGAACATCTGGTTGGTCAGGAACAGGATATTATTGACGACCTGGAACCTCAGGAAGGCGCTGTGCTCCTGCACTTCGCTCTTGCCAATGGCGTTGCCGAAACCGTCATCCACTGCGTGCTGAACAAAGGTAATACCCGACTTCGGGTCCCGATACAGGGGAATCTGGATGAACACGTTCAAGGCGAAACCGGTAAGGACGCACCAGAAAAGCACCGTGAAACCCCAGCTCCAGGCGAGCCAGGCAAAAACGGCGAACACGAGATCGATGATGATGAACGCGACCAGAAAGGTGTTCTTCGAACCGATCATGACGGTGAGCGACTTCATGCCCCCTTTCGCGTCTCCCTCCTTCGATTTGAAGTCATTCATGATAATCAGGGCGACTGCCATGAAAAAATTGAGCCCTGCGAGCCAGAGCACCTCGGGACGGATTTCGCTGAAGAGTGCGTTGGCGGAAAGATAGGTGATAAACCCGTAGGACAATCCTACAGCAGGTGCTGATAACAGGATGTTTTTTTTCAGCTTGAGCGGCGGGGCGGAGTAGATGAATCCAACGAAAAGACCTATCAGCAGGGAACCTACGAAAACCATGCCGCGTTGGCCGCCAATGTGGAGACCGAGCCATGAACTCAGCAGTACGGCGATCAAAAGCACGATGCCCCAGTTCCAGCCCGCCTCTTTTTCGGTCAACCTGCCAGACGGAATGGGTCGGGTCGGTTCATTGACCCTGTCAAGTTCAAGGTCGTAATAGTCGTTCACCGACTGGCTGAAGCCGGTGCCCAAGGGACCGTAGAGAAAAAACAGGGCCAACAGGAGCAGGTAATCATGCACGGTCGGCTGCATGGCGCCTGAAGCCATCACACCACCAGCCAGGCAAGGAAACACACTGATCCAGGTGACCGGATCGAGCAGTTCGAGATGTGCTTTGATTTTGTCGACGAATCCTATGCGTGGGACTGCTGGCATGTGTACTGATTTCGGGATCGGCTTAAGTGCCGGTTATTGTTGATCTCGTGGCTTAACCTCCAATTTACTATTCCCGTTAAACATATGAAAGCAGTTCATTCCTCGTCCACAGATACGCCAACCAATGTCGCCGAAGAAGCACCGGAGATCCTTACCCTGACCAGGTCACCCGGCGCGAACCGTCCTCTGTCGAATACCACGGCGCGGTTCGTTTCGGTCCTTCCCATGAGCTGCGATGCGGAACGGCGGCTTTCCGATTCTGCAAGTACCTCGACCGTACGACCGACCTCCTCACGGAAACGCTCCTGAGAGATGGCGTTCTGCAGTTCAATGATCTCCTGAAGACGGGACTTCTTGACCTCCTCCGGGACATCGTCGGCAAGGTTCCGGTCAGCCCAGGTGCCGGGACGGACCGAGTAATAGAACATGAACGAGGCATCGAACCGTACCGTCTCCAGAAGCGACAGGGTCTGGCGGTGCTCCTCGTCGGATTCGGAGCAGAATCCGGCGATCAGGTCGGTGGTGATGGCCGCATCGGGAATATGATGCCGGATCATGTCGATCTTGCGCAGATACTCCTCACGCGTATGCCCTCGGCGCATCAGCCCGAGGATCCTCGACGATCCCGACTGTACGGGCAGATGGATATGGTTGCAGAGGTTCGGCCGCTCCGCTATGATCCGGACCAGTTCCTCGGAAATATCCTTCGGGTGCGATGTGGTGAAGCGGATGCGCATGCCCGGTGCTGCCTGGCTGACCGCATTGAGCAGGTTCGCAAAATCCTCACCACCCGAAGCGTCGCGGTACGAATTCACGTTCTGGCCAAGCAGGGTGACCTCCCGGAATCCAGAAGCTTCAAGCCGTGCCACCTCGTCCACAACGGTTCGGAGCGGCACGCTGCGCTCCCGTCCCCTGGTCACCGGCACCACACAGAATGCGCAATGGTTGTTGCATCCGCGCATCACGGGCAGAAAAGCACCGATCCTGCCCTCTCGAACCGGGTCGATACCCGCGTAGGTCTCGTCATGGTCGTACTCGAGTCTCGACTGTCGCTTACCCTCCATGGCGGCGTCGAGCATCGAGGGAAGGGCCCGGTAGGTGTCGGGCCCGGCAATGAAATCAACGAAAGGATTGGCGGAAAAAAAGCTCTCCCGTTCGAACTGAGGTACGCAACCGAGCACGCCCACGACCAGTGCCTTCTGCCTGCGCTTGCGCCCTTTGAGCTGCTGCAGGAAGTTGCCGATACGGTCAACGGCGTTTTCACGAACTGCGCACGAGTTCAGCAGGACGATGCCGGCCTCGGCCTCGTCCCCGCATCTTTCAAAACCGGCATCCTGCAGGATGGACGTCACGATCCCGGTATCGGCCTGGTTCATCTGACAACCGAAGGTGTGTATGAAAAACAGTGTCGAAGAGGGCTTCAGCATGCGGTCAAAAGGTTTTGATGAAATAACGCTTCAGGAGCGGCCATATCCGGAAAAAGGCCGGGACAGGAACACGCCGGCAAGACCAGTCAGCGGAAGCTGGAGCAGGGGGCTCAGGCCGACCCGGAACAGTGTCGGCATTTCAGGAGTGTAGGACCATGCGTGCAGAATATTGACCGAAACGTATTCGACTCCCCCGGCCGGAATCATCCCGGCAAGAAAAAACACGGTCACGCTCCGGAGATCCGGCGACCATACCAGTGCCCGGGCAAAAAGCGCGGTAAACAGCTGCATGCCGACGACCGACAGGGCATCGAGCAGGGACATCTGCACCATCATGGGGACGTACGACATGGCGGGAATGGTCTGATGGGCCGCATACAACAGGCCATGCCATGATTCCCAGCAGAAATTGAGCGTGAAGGCCGATGCGAAAAGCACCGGAAAGAAGATTGCCCGCCGTCGAGTTTCCCCGGTCATGAGATGTCCACCGGGTTTCGGCTGTCGGGAATATCGACGGGGAGCAGGGCACGCTCCCCTTGGTGAACGTTCCGGTCCATGGCAGTGCCTGTTGGATCAGGCGCCGAAATGGATATGCTTGAACTTGTCGAGCAGTGCCTCAGCCTCCTCTTTGCACTGTCCGCAGACCGTACCGAGCTTGGTGCGCTCCTGAAGTTCGTAATAGCTCCGGGCCCCCTCGAGCACCGCCTCCTCGATGTCGTGATCCGTCACATTCATGCACTGGCATACAATTTTCACCTGCTCCTTCTTGATGCGGTCATCCATGCCATTGCGCATATAGTAGTTGTTGATCGCAGCACGGAGGGCCTTGTCCCCCAGAACCGAACAGTGGATCTTATGGTCCGGCAGACCGCCGAGTTCCCTGACGACATCTTTCGGTGTGACATTGAACGCCTGTTCGAGGGTCATCCCCTTGACCATCTCTGAAAGAATGGAGGTGCTGGCGATGGCGCTTGCGCAACCGTATGTTTTCCACTTGCAGTCAGTAATGACCTCTTTCTCCTTGTCCACCATGATGGCCACCAGCATCTGGTCGCCACACTGCAGGTTACCCTCCATTCCGACGCCATCGTAGCTATCGGGATTATCACCCTGCATGATATTTTTCGGACTTTCGAAGTGCTCCTTGAGTTTCTCCGTATATGCCCATTCACCTGGCTGAAGCATGAACTCCTCCTTTGATATAAGCCGTTGACATGTTTCTGATTCGATTGATGACCCCTGGAAGAACCTCCAGCAGATACTCCACCTCTTCCAGGGTGTTGTTCCGTCCAAGGCTGATCCTGATGGAACCGTGTGCGCGCTCTGCATCGACACCGGTCGCCAGCAGCACATGTGATGGATCAAGCGAGCCAGATGCGCATGCCGAACCGGTCGACACGGCGATGCCCGCCAGATCAAGATAGAGCAGAATGGCCTCTCCCTCCGCACCCGGGAAAGAGACGTTGAGGGTGTTTGCAAGCGAATCGACCGGATGCCCGTTGAAGAGCGCATCATCAATCGTCTCGGAGATTCCTTTCCTCAGGATATCCTTCAGCCCCTGCAAGCGGACCTCCTCTGCCTCCATCTCGAGTGCCCGCATGTCTACGGCCATGCCGAGGCCCAGGATGCCGAGCGTGTTCTCGGTACCTGCCCTGCGACCCTGCTCCTGATGTCCTCCCCTGATGAACGGACAGTAGGGCATCCCCTTGCGGACATAGAGCGCACCTATTCCTTTCGGGCCGTAGATCTTGTGACCGGATATGGTCAGGAAATCGACGCCGAGCTCATCGACATGCACCGGCACCTTGCCGAACGCCTGAACGGCATCGGTGTGCATGAGGGCGCCATAACGATGGGCGAGACCGGAAATTACCGGAATATCCTGAATGGTGCCGATCTCATTGTTGGCCATCATCACCGAAACGAGACCCACACCGCCGACGGCGAGGGACTCCTCAAGCTGCTGCAGATCGACCTTCCCGTAGCGGTCCACATCGAGATATTTGACATCGACTCCGCGATGCTTCAGGCACTGCGACGTCTCGAGTACACAGGGATGTTCGATTTTGCTGGTGATGATCGTCTGGCGCATACCGGGTATACACTGGGCGGTATGGCACACGAACAGGGAAAGAACCGTATTGTTGGCTTCGGATCCGCTGCCGGTGAAGACGATCTCGCTTTCGTCAGCGCCCATGAAACGGGCAACCCTTCTGCGTGCATCCTCAACGTTTGCCCGGGCTTCGCGCCCAAAGGCATGCATGCTCGACGGATTGCCGAACATCTCCATCGCCGCTATCATCTCTTTTTTAACCTCCGGATGCAACGGAGTGGTGGCGTTGTTGTCGAAGTAAATCTGTCGTGCTGCCATAACTGCTTTATAAATTTCGGTCACCCTTGCCGGAAGCAGGGGAATATAAGGTTATTCCTCATGAACAACCATGTTGAAAGATAACGTTCCTGCCATCACCAAACATGGATTAAAATAGTCTTATTTGTCGTCACCTGCAAGAAAAACCTGAACGGAAAGAAGGGAACGTGATCATCGGGCAAGGGAAAACAGGAGCACCGCGGCCAGAATGAGCAGCACGGCGAGCACGGCCAACGACTTCCAGTTGTCGATGGGGAGTATCGAGGAGTGGGAGGATGCGCGGTCGCTCTCGGTTGGCGCAGCTGCATCGTACTGGAGCGAAGGTCGATCGGGAGCGTTCAGTTCGTTGCGGCACTGGGCCAGGAGCTGCTCGTCGCCGACACCGAGCTCAGCGGCATATTTCCTCAGGAATGAAAAGACGTACAAGGGTGGAAGGAAGGTGAAGTCCCCGGCCTCGACCTTTTCGATATGCGCTGCGCTGAAATTGACGATCTGGCTCATCTCTTCGATCGACAGCTGTCTGTTAAGCCGCTCGTTTTTCAGCTTACGAACCAGCTGCGCGAGCGAACCGCCAGGGGAAACTTCATCTGTCATGAAACAAGACCAGATTAAAGTTGCAATTACACCAAAGAAAATAACATTACAAGTTAATCAATTATAACGCTTCAGAGCAAATGTAAGACATCTAAACCGTCCGGTTAACGACATTCACCTGCAAACAACCGCTCAATCGATCCCGTAAGAGGAGATGTTGACCCACCTGGAATCAGGCAAGGCGCCCTCTCCGGCAGCAAGCCGCCGGAGGCTCCCGGAGCCAGACCCGTCACGCTTCAAGTGGACAGCCAGCATCTTTTCGAGATCGGCAAGTTCACCCTTCGACATGGGTTTCCAGAGCAAAAATACCCGATCAGACGAATGAAACATCTTGTATATCCTCGCCAGATCAGGACGTGAAGCATCAAAAAACGCCATGCCAGGTGTCTGCCCCGACGTGGCGGAATCCACTGAATAGATGGCGGCCTCCTTGGCACAACCAAGAATGGAGATGCGTTTTTCTGTTCCGAGCAGCCGTTCGTAGCCGAGAAGATGCATGGGAATCGGACTGTCGGCGACAAAGAGCAGATGTCGGTATCCTGAGAGATGTTCCCCGAGGGAGCGTAAAAGGATATCGGTCAGCCAGAGCCGCTGTGGATCATAAGCAAGTCGGTCCGCAGCGCCTGGGCCGCCATCCTCGAGGGATTTCCGGAGCCCGTCAATCCCGGTTCTGACCTGATATCCGGGCACCTGAGACACCGCGATCTGCATCTCGCGTCCGCTGATCAGCATGCTGGTGGCGAGGCTGTCCCTGATGAAGAGCCTGATGAGCGCTTCGTCGGGGCGCAGGCTCTTCTGGAGTGTCATCATGGTGACCGGAGTCGGACGGAGCAGCGCAGCGAGCCCCTTGTCGATGGTTGAAACCTCGGACTCAAGCTCGATCAACCGTCCTCGCTTCCGGCTGATCGCCTTGTCGGCCAAGCCCGACAGCTCGAAACCGGATCCCTCTTCGACCATATTGATCTTTCTCTGGAGAAGTCCCGAAATTTCACGATTCAGTTCGATGATTTCGCGCTGCAGTGACTCATGTCCTGCCGGAAGCCTGAAATTGATCGCGGAGGCCTGCATCTCCCGCTGAAGATCGAAAAGCTTGGCTTGCTCGCTCACCTCGAAGAGTTCGAAATAGCGGTTGTTGGCAATCAGCAGTTCCTCGAGGGTGCCGACACTCTCGTTTTCAAGGAGGATATCGGCAGTAGCAGTGAATGGTATGAGGTAATTCTGACCGATCTGCAGGCCGCCTTTCAGGGCATCGATCCGCTCGGCGTCGGTGAGCTCAGGGCTCATCCCCAGCCTGAACATCGCGGCCATCCGTGCATAGGGCATATTCCTCTGGCCAAAGTATTCAATCACGCTCCGGTACACGTCTGGCTTCCGGACGATGACGGCATTCGACTCGTACTGGAGGATCTGGTCCAGGCGCGCCAGCCCGGCATGCTGGGCGGTGGCAAGCGCTCTGAAGAGCAGGAAACTTGCGTTCGGACGCTGTTTTTCAAGCAGCTGGAGGCTCTTGGCGGCAATACGCAGCGCTCGGATACGCACCGTCGGCTCCGCCTGCATCGACATGACCCTGCCGGAGATGGCCGCAATCTTCCCCGCATAGGCATCGGGGGTTTCAAGCCGGAGATCCCGCCTCGCGACCGAACAGTCCAGAAGCCCGGCAAGCGCCACGATCCTGAGCGCGGGGTCCTCTGCTACGGCAAGACCTTTATACACCGCTGCGGCTTCGGCCCAGGCCCCACCTCTCTTCCAGAATTCCGCCTGTTGAAGGCGCTGCCACGCATCGGGTTGCCGTATCCGTCCCATGACGGACGCCGCCTGCCTGAAATTGCCGAGTTCTGCGTACATCCGCGCCCGGCTGAGCTCCATGTCCGCATGGAGGGAATCCGGCATCGTCCGTCCCGCATGGCGCTCCAGTGCACTAAAGGTTCTGAACGCCTCGTAATACTCCCCGGTCATATACTCGATACGGCTCTTGAGCTGCAGCGCGTCAATGGCTCGTTTCGGAAATCCCTTCAGGGTATCGATGCCGATAGCCCTGTTGAAGGTTTCGAGCGCTTCCGGGTAGTTCCTGTGCCGGTACAGCTGCGCGGCCTCCCGGTAAAGTGCCGCCGGATCGGCGCCTTCAGGGTTCCAGTTGCATGAGGAGAGCAACGGCTGAATTGCTGCAAGAGAGATGAACAGAAGATAGGGGATGGGGTGTTGTCTCATCGATGAGCCTGGCTGTGTTGAACGGTCCTGTTTCAATTCTACCCATAAAATCCACCACGGGCAAGACATGAGAAGTAAATGTCAGAATGACCCTACGGCACTTAACGTTCGCCGAAAACCGCAAATAATCTTTTTTTGAATATCTTGACCGTAGAAATCTTGTCTCTCCGAGCCACCACATCAAAACGGCGCCTGTCACGACACATGAAGCCTGACGGTATCGAGTCACTGGTCATCATTCTCCTCGTTCTGGCCAACGCCTTTTTCTCAATGGCAGAATTCGCAATTATCACTTCAAGGCCAACCCGGCTGCTTGAACTGAAAAATGCCGGATACCGGTCTGCCGGTCTGGTGCTGGTGCTGCTCGACAATCCCGGCAGGCTCCTGTCAACGCTCCGGATAGGAATCGCCCTGAACAGCATCTTTGCAGGAGCATGGGGCGGCGTGGCCTTTTCCTCGCAGCTCGCCCGTGCGCTCGACACGCTTCCGGCGCTGCAGCCTTACAGCAAAGGCCTTGCACTCCTGTTCATCGTCGTCTCGGTCACCTACGTTTGCCTTGTCGCCGGTGAACTCGTGCCGAAAAAAATCGCCCTGAGACATCCAGAAGCGATCTCCCTGAGAATCGCGCCGCTGGTCGACCTGCTCTGCCGCGTCGCCCAGCCGGCCGTCTGGCTGGTCAACGGATCAACGCACGCCTTCCTGAAAGGGCTGGGTATCGATGAGCCGGAAAAGCCGGAGGTAACCGACGAGGACGTGATGCTGATGATCCGGAAGGGAGCAAATAAGGGGGTTTTCGAATCGGTGGAGTACGAGATGATCTCCCGCATCTTCCGCATGAGCGACAAGCGGGCCAGCGCCATCATGACCCCCCGCACCGAGATCGAGTGGCTCGACCTCGATGATCCTGACGAGAAGATCATCGCCCGAATCAAGGCGAGCGGTCGATCACGCTTCCCCGTGGCCGAAGGCAACCTCGATAACCTGTTGGGCGTGGTCCGCTCGCTCGACCTCGTCAGCGCGCAACTCATGAAACCTGGCGGGGTGAAGGATGTTGTCAGGGCCTCGATGAAGGCCCCGCTCTTCGTGCCGGAATCGATACCCGCATTTCAGGTGCTGGAAGTATTCAGGAAAAACCGTGCCCACATGGCGCTCGTCATCGACGAGCATGGCTCCGTCCAGGGATCCATCACCCTCTTCGACGTGCTGGAGAGCATCGTCGGCGACGTACCGGCCGACGACCTTGATACCGGACGCAAAATCGTGCGGCGCAGCCACCGGACATGGATCGTCGACGGCATGCTGCCTGTTGACGAATTCGCGACCGCCTTCTCTCTCGACCCTGATACCTTCACCGGTGAGGAGGAGCCCAGGTACGGCACCATGGGAGGCTTCATGATGCACAAACTGGGCGAGGTACCTGCCGTTTCGGACACGCTGGAGTGGAAGGAGATCCTGTTCCGGGTGATCAAGATGGACGGGCAGCGCGTGGCAAGGCTTCTGGTGGAGCTGAAGCACGATGCCGCAGCAAAAATCCCACCGGACCGCGACAAGGCCTGACAAGGAAAATCGCCTGGTACCGGAAGCCCCTGAATTGGCCGTCATGGCGACGGTTTTTCAGCGGCGCCTTTCCATAATCGGACGACATTGCGTATCTTCGCACGGAACTTGTTTTCGACAACGCAAATGACTCTCGCCATGGAAAGAACACTCACCATCCTCAAGCCCGACTGCGTGCGCAAGCAGCTCATCGGCGCCGTTACCGACAAGATCGAGCGCGCCGGATTCCGCATCGTGGCCATGAAAAAGACCCGCCTGACCAAAGAGACCGCCGGGGCATTCTATGCCGTACACAAAGAGCGTCCGTTCTACGGTGAACTGGTCGACTTCATGTCCTCCGGCCCCTGTGTGCCCATGATCCTCGAGAAAGACAACGCGGTCGCAGACTTCAGGACCGTCATCGGCGCCACCGACCCGGCAGAGGCCGACGCGGGCACCATCCGCCAGCTCTATGCCGACAGCAAGGGCGAAAACATCATCCACGGTTCCGATTCGGTCGAAAACGCAGCCATCGAGGGCGCGTTCTTCTTCGCCGCCGAAGAGGTCGTCAGGGTCGACTGATCCGCAGGGGAGGCTGTCTCAGGGCATGAGGCAGCCGCTCTCTTTCCATTCCAGGCTATTTGGCGGCTCCGGTGCCAGACTAATGCTCTGCGCTCCCGTTTCTCCTCTGCCGGATGTCGGTGAGCATGTCGCTGAAGGTCTCCCCATAGATATCCCACACCGTGACGAAGAGGGCTGCGACCACCGGCCCGATGATGAACCCGAATACCCCGAACATCCCGATGCCGCCGAGCGTTCCGAAGAAGATGAACAGCTCGTGCATCTGCGTGTCTCGTCCCACCAGCACCGGCCTGAGGATATTGTCGATCTGCCCCACCACGATGCTGCAGAACAGGCCAAGCCCGGCGGCCTCCAGGTAGTGGCCGGACAGCGCCAGGGTAATGACCGCAGGAACCCAGATGATCGGTGGCCCGATCATCGGCAGGATGGACAACACCGCCATGACCGCCCCCCAGAACACGGCGCTGTCGATCCCCGCGACGCCGAATGCCAGACCGGCAAGGGACCCCTGCACGATTCCGATCACCAGGGTACCCTTGATGGTCGCCCTCGTGACGGAGAGAAACTTGTCGAGCAACCGGTGCTGGTCGTCATCGTCAATTGGTATGTAGCCGCGAATCCGCTCCATGAGGGCCTCACCGTCCTTGAGAAGAAAAAACATGGTGTACCAGAACATGAAGAACAGAAAAAGATCGTACACCGCCGTGACGGTGATGGCCGAGACGCTGCCGAACAGGGCTGCACCAAGGGAGCCGATGAGCTCGCCCGCTTTTTTGAGAATAAGATCGCTGTACACCTCGATATCCCTGGAGAACGGCAGTTGCGAGAACATGCCATACAGGGGTGCCGGACTGTGGAGCCGTTCCCGGATCAGCGGTATGACCGTGCTGCTCAGGGAAATGGCCTGGTTTGCCACCACAATCAGGAGGCCGACAAGCGGCAGGAAGACGATCAGCAGGAACAAGGCGATCGTCAGCGAAGCGCTCAACCCCCTGCGCTGGCCAAACAGACGCTGAAACCTGTTGAACATGGGCGTTCCCAGGCCGGCAAAAATACCCGCGAGAAGAATGGTCAGCAGGAAGTGGCGTATCATCGAAAAAAAGAGCGCCGAGATCAGCAGCGTCATGATGAGCACCACGCTCTTTTTGATATACATTATGTTCAACTGGTTCATCGATACGGTAGTTCGAGGCATTTGTTCGGGGATGGGTTCCGGCAACCGGACCGGTCATGATAGGTAATGTACTGCTGTTCACCAACGGAGCAAAACATGGAGGCCGGCCGCTCCCGAAACCTGCTTAGAGTCGCTCTGGAGGGTCAGCCCCGGCGAGCAGCCTCGACCGAACGAGAGCCACGGCGAAGATTCCGGCCGTTTCTGCCCGAAGAATCGTTGTGCCGAAGGTAACCGGTGAAAAGCCCGCAGTTTCTGCGGCCACGACCTCTTCGTCGCTAAAGCCGCCCTCGCCGCCGATCAGGAAGAGGATGTTCCTGCCGGCCGCATCAAACAGCGGCAAACGCTCTTCCGACTCCCATGGCATCAGGCGCAGATCGTAACCCGGCAGGTTTAACACCTCGGCGAAATCCAGCGGTTCACACACCTCGGGAAGGTAATGGCGCCTGGACTGTCTCGCTGCAGCGTGGACCACGCTCCGCCACCGATCCGCCTTGCGGCCGAATTTCTCGGATGACGGAGTGGAGACCGTTCGCCTGGTCGTCATGGGAATGATCCGGTCCACGCCCAGCTCGGTCGCCTTTTCAAGAAAAAAGTCGAACCGGTGATGGGATTTGAGCAGCGAAATGGCCACCGAGACGCGTGTCGCAGGCCGGGCGACCAGCGTACGGTTCCGGAGCGAGCCCTCGAGCGAACGCTTGTCGATCCTCCCGATGGTCAGCTCCGCAGACAACCCGGCACCATCGGTGATATCGATCCGATCGCCCTCCCGCTTCCTGAGCACCCTGGTCAGGTGGTGGAACTCGTCGCCATCAATCACGGCATGGTTGCGCCCAAGGTCGAGCTGACGAGGTAACACGTAGAAAAGGTCCATGAAAACTACTCTTTTTCGGTGAGGGCAACTGCGGCGAAGGCCACCGACAAAGCCCCGGAGTCTCGAAGCGCCTTCGCCGCGGCGACCATCGTCGCACCGGTGGTCACCACATCGTCAACCAGCAGCACACACGGAGGGCAGGTTGCCTTGCCCGGCCGGAACGCATCCTGAACATTCTTTCTTCGGGCGGTCGAGGTCAGGCCCGTCTGGGAACCGGTATAGCGGTGGCGTTCCACCACCTTTTCAAGCACCGGCAAGCCGAGTACCCCGGCAACCCCTTCGGCGATCTTGTGGGACTGGTTATAGGAGCGTTCGATTTTTTTCAGGGGATGGAGCGGGACCGCCACGATCGCGTCAAATGTACACGGAGAACTCCCGACAAGCTCACCGAGTTTACGGCCCAGCAACGCACCGAGGGGATAAATGCCTTCATACTTGAGCGCGTGCATGGCATCATGCAACCTGCCTGCATGCCGGTAGGGGTAGAGGCACCATGCGAAAGCGGGCGCCGCCTTCGGCCCGAAATGCTCCCGGACCACCCGATGAAGCGCCGAGCTGCCGGCGTCAGCTCCGGGAAAGGGGTTGAATTCAGCAAGGCAATCCGGACAGAGCAGTTGATCCCCGGCATCGAGCAGCCGGTGACAGGCGACACACACCTCCGGGAAAAGGATATGCCGAAGCCCCTCAATCATCACGACGACGGGGATGGCCGGAGGCGAAACAGAGTGCGGCCGAACCGCACACCCCCGCCGTATTCCCAAGCCTTGCAGAGACAATTTCGAGTCCTTCGTGCATCGATGGCAGCGTGGAGCGGTGCAGCTGCATGAGCGCTGGCTCGAAAATCAGTGGCCCCGCCGCCGAGATACCGCCGCCGATCACGAATTTGCGGATATCCATCAACGCAACGACGTTGGCCAGGCCGACACCGAGTATCGTCCCGACCCGCTCCCAGGCGAGGCGGGCGACGGGGTCCCCCTCCATGGCCGCGCGTTCAAGGTGGCGGGGAGATATCTTTGCCGGGATGTGGGAGCACAGCTCCAGGAGGCGCGGCGAGGCTTTGGGGTCGCTGAGCATGCCGCAGGCAAGCTCGACGATCTTCTGCTTGCCGATCAGGCTTTCGATCGTACCCCGAACACCGGCATGCACGCTCTCACCCTCGAAATCGATGATCGTGAACCCGATCTCGCCGGCCGTACCGTTCGGCCCCCGATAGAGTTTCCGGTCGAGAATGATGCCTCCTCCGACTCCGGTGCCGAGGGTCACCAGCATGAAGTCCCTGAACGAGTTGCCCCCGCCGAACATCGCTTCGCCGTAGGCGGCTGCGTTGGCGTCATTTTCGAGAAGCACCGTCGCCGAGATCCCGTGTGCCTCTTCAAGCCGCTTCTGGAGTTCGTCACGAAGCGGGTAACGGCCCCAGCCGGGAAGGTTTGGTGGATAGCAGAGCAAGCCTTTCAACTGATCGACCGCGCCGGGAGCCCCGACACCGATCCCTGAGAAGCTACCGGTGTCGAGCTGCTCGGAGGCGCGCTGATAGATCTCCGATGCCAGAAAGGCCAGCTGCCTGACCACCCCCTCCGGACCGGTACCCGTATCGGTCGGCTGGCTTTCCTCAAAGAGGACGCCCTGCGCCTCGTCGACGACCGCCGACTTGATGTTGGTTCCGCCGAGATCGATTCCTATGGCCCAAGAAGACATAATACAGATTGGTTACAGAACCTTTATCAACCGTAATGAGCGGATCGGGTGCAGGCCGGCCGGAGCGAAGAAACCGGAATTCACCGGCAGGGATTCACCCCCCTGCCGATAAACTCCAGGATCCATGTTTCCCCGATCTGAAGCCCTGGAAACAAGAGGGTTTGAAGCTCCACCCAACGCAGCAATCGTGCTGCAGGATAGCTTGAATAAGGTTCTTATGATTTGAAAGGCTTGATAAACTTCCTGCCATGCGTATTCGACTCGAAAAAAGCGAGAATCTCCTCCACTTCGGGAGTATTGGGGATATCGCGTCTCACGGTGTCGAGGGCGTTGTTCAGCAACAGTCCCGACTGGAAAATCACCCGGTAGACGTCGCGGATCGTGGCAAGTTGTTCGGTAGTGAATCCCCGACGCTTCAGGCCGATCACGTTGAGGCCTTCATACCGGAAAGAGGCATGCCCCCCTGCCATGACGAATGGCGGCACGTCGAGGGCCGCACGGGAGATCCCGCCGACCATGGCGTATCTGCCGATCCTGACGAACTGGTGTACCCCGGCAAGACCGCCGACCACGACATAGTCGCCCACCTCGCAATGCCCTCCGAACTGCACCGAATTGGCGATCACGACATGATTTCCGATGACGCAATCGTGTCCTGCGTGAACATAGGCCATAATGAGGTTATCCGACCCCACGACGGTCTTGCCGCTGGCCTTCGTACCCCGGTTCAGGGTCACGCACTCGCGGATGACCGTCCGGTCGCCGACATACAGATAGGTCTTCTCACCCTCAAACTTGAGATCCTGGGGAGCGGTGGAAAGCACCGCGCCTGACGATATCCGGCACTCGCTGCCGATGCGCGCACCGTCGGCGATATGCGCATGCGGACCGATAACTGTCCTGTCGCCGATGATGACATCGTCTTCGATCACCGAGTAGGGACCGATCACCACATCTTCGCCAAGTTGTGCCCCGCTGCCGATGACGGCTGTCGCATGAATACTACTGCTCATAAACTGCACTCTATTGCATTAGGGAATCCAGCTGCCTGCTCATTTCGGGCAGCGCCCGCTTGAGTCTTCCGAACACCGCTCCTGACTCCTGATCCCGACCCATGGCCCGATAGGCTCGGGCAAGGGTAATAAACAGGGCGGGGTCACGCTGTTCGTCGCTCTGGCTCGCCAGAGTTTCCAGATATTTAATATACGGATAAGCCTTTTGCTTTACACCCTGGCCTGCATAGATCGACACGACCGATGCGGCAAGCTCCGGTGTGACGGGAAACCGTTCCAGGGGGAACAGCGCCTCCGCCCTGTCGAGCACATCGACGGCGAGCCGACCACGCTGCATTTCGACCGATAGGCCTGCCGGCCCGGGCACCTTGAGCGGTGCTGCCGGGGTCGAGGCAAGATCGAGGGCAAGCCGGGTGAAGAGCGGGCGATAGTTGCCCGCAAGGTCACGACCAGTCTGCTCGATATACACCTTCTGATTGCCGAGATTCCGGTACCGGTATGTCCGGAACAGGTTACGATACAGTATTTCCGGATCGAGGAAACTCATGGGCGATGCGCTTCGCATCGGCACGACCCGGTAGACCATGCCGTCCAGACGGAGGTTCCTGTCAAGTCCGATCATCCCCTCGGGGTCCACGGTTAGCACGAAATAAATGGGACGCCGCCCGTAGTTGCTCGCGACGATATCGAAAACGGCGATGTCCTGAGGCCGGAGGTATCCCTGGCCCTTGTAGCTGATGCCCGGCAGGAGCCTCCACTGGAGCGAGTCTGAAGGAACCCCCGGCAGGCGGGAAGCGGAATGCCTGGCGTCTTCCAGAAGCCGGCGCTGCTCCGTGACTGCCGGCACGGCCACCTCCATTGAATCGACAGGCATATAGTTGATATTGGCGATCTCTTCGTCGCTGAAACTGAACTCGATCGGCCTGGCGCCCCTGGGACTCTCGTGCTTGAGCTGCAACAGGTACCAGCCGGTGTTGGCCAGGCTCAGATTGACTACCCTGACATCGGTCCTGATGCGCTCGACCTCCTGCAGGTACCAGAGCGGAAAGGTATCGTTGTCGCCGTTCGTGAACAGGATGGCATCCCTGTCGCAGCTCTGCAGGATGTTCCACGCCCAGTCCCAGGGTACGTAATTACCCGAGCGGTCGTGCGTACGATAGTTAGCCTGGAGCATCCGTCCGTCGACCAGCAGCACTCCGGCGGCAACGATGCCGGCGGCCAGGAGGACCCCCTGCTTCTGCCCCATCCGCTGCATGCGTGAGGAGATCCCGGTGAACAGGCTCTCGACGCCGATGCCAATCCAGAGGGCAAATGCAATAAAGCTTCCGACGTAGCTGTAATCACGCTCCCTGGGCTGCGGTTGCGTCTGGTTGAGATAGATCACCAAGGCGGCTCCGGTCATGAAAAACAGCACCGTGATCACCAGGGCCATGGGCCACTGCCGCCGGAAATGATTCACCGCGCCGGCTGCGCCGAGCATGAAGGGCAGGCCCCAGAGGACTGTCCAATCGACCGGAGCGCCCTCAGCGTCGTGCTGCCGGCCGATGAACTGCCATCCGAAATAGCGCAGGTACATGTGGCCGAGCTGGTAGGTCAGGAAATAATCGAGTTCGCTGTCGTAGCGATCGTAGAAGTAACGGTGAAGCGGTTCGGGAGACCATCGCCTGGGCCAGAGCGGCATTTCACCGTACTGGTCGCGGTTGAGGTACGACGAAAACGCCTCCATGGTCGAGGGGTCGTTCTCATTGATGGGCGGCGCTGCCTGCGCACGGACATAGATCGTCGTGTACGACGTATAGCCGATGATGATCAGCAGCAGCGACATGCAGATGGTGTTGATCAGCACGAGACGCTCCCGGTGGGCGTACCACGCGGCGCCGACGAGCACGGCAAGCACGAACAAGAAACCCCACCATGATGAGCTCTTCAGCAGTATCGGCAGACCGACAACGATCACCTTGTAAACCAGAATGAACAGCAGCGAACTGACGAGCAACATGAGTGCGAAGCTCTTCAGGCTCGGCTCGTACTTCTTGAAATAGTAGATCATGGCGATACAGAACACCGCCAGGAGACAGAGCAGGTGCACGCCGATCGAAAGCCCGAAAAGATACATCACGCCGAGAATCCAGCGCTCGTTGCCGGGTTCCGGCTCCTCCTCGTGCCAACGCAGCATCATCCAGATCACCGCCACCGTAAAGAGGCTCGAGGCCGCGTAAACCTCAGCCTCAACGGCATTGAACCAGAAACTCTCGGAAAATGCCAGCGCCAGGGCCCCGACGATCGCTCCGCCGTACGCGGATATCTTGCCGGCAGGGGTCCATGAGTCCGCATCTTGCCGGCGGTACATGACGATGAGCCGAACGGTGGTCAGGTAGGTCAGCATCACGGTCAGGGCACTCATGATCGTGCTGATCAGATTGACCTTCGCGCCCGGGTCCAGGGGCAGCGGCAACATGCTGAACAGACGCCCGAACAGGAGAAAGAGAGGCGCTCCGGGAGGATGGGGAATGCCGAGCGTATTCGAGGTGGCGATGAACTCGCCGCAATCCCAGAACGACAGGGTCGGCGCCATCGTCGCAAGGTAGACGGCCTCGGTGACGAAAAAGACTGCGGAGGCTATGATCCTGTTGAGATTCCTGTGCTTCATGCGGTTTTCATTGAGGGCGCCCCTGGTTTATCGCTCACGCGATCCGTTTCCTGCGTCATCACCTTCCTGACGGCCCACCCATGACGTTTTCAATACGCCGGGAGGGTTGGCCGGGAAATATACGCAATTCAGACCCTCTTTTTCGTGCTCCCGGAAATTCGCGGCTGACCGGATACGACAAGCGCCTGCGGCTTCGAGCCATGGACAACCGGGGTCCTGTTCTGCGGAAGGCTCAACCATGAATGAGCTCCGCCGCGACGAGATCGGCAAAAAGGAATCCCTCCCCCGTAAGCGTCACGACCTCCTCGTCGATGCGGATCCACCCCTTCTCGAGAAAGCCGGCAAGCGCGTCATCAAGGCGATCATCCCCTGTCGAGCGCCCGCTTCGCAGGAACCCGACCGGCAAGCCCCGGTTGATCCTCAGCGAAAGGAACACCTCTTCGTCGAAGCGCTGCTCCCGTGTCAGCACTTCGCGGAAATCGACGGCGGCAAGAGGGTCGTCGAGGTACCTGATGAGGCTGCCGACGTTGGAAAAGCGTGTCTCCTCGCCGCCGGAAACCATGAAGCTGTGCGCCGACGGGCCGAATCCGAGGTAGGGCTCGCGCTTCCAGCTCGAAAGATTGTACCGCGAGTGAAAACCGTCGAGCGCATAGTTCGAGACCTCGTAATGCCGGTAGCCGGCGCCGGTGAGCGCGATCCGGGCCGCCCGGTACATGGCCGATTGCTCGTCCTCGCCAGGCAGTTCGACCGTGCCCCGGCATACGTCCCTCCAGAGGCGCGTCTTCTCCTCGAGGGTGAGCATATAGACCGAAACGTGCTGCGGCCTGAGCGAGTGCGTCATCCGCAGATCTCCTTCCCACTCGTCTGGCCCCTCGCCTTCTGCGCCGCACATCAGGTCGACGGCCACCGATCCGAACCGTTCCATGGCCATGGAGACCGTGCGGAGCGAATCGGCCGCGGTGTGGGCACGGCCGAGCGCGCGAAGCTTTCTGTCGGTGAAGGACTGGACGCCGATGCTGAGCCGGTTCACCCCCGCATCCCTGAGGTGGTCAAGCCGGGTGTTATCGATGTCCTCCGGGTTCGCTTCCAGGGTGATTTCGGTTTCGTCGTCCATACCGGCAATGCCGGCGACCTGCGAAAGCCAGCCCGAGAGCCGCCAGACCGGTACAAGGGATGGGGTGCCTCCGCCGAAATGGATCGCCCCGATCCGCTCGCCTTTCAGCAGTTCAGCCTTCGAGCGGGTCTCTTCTGCAAGCGCCGTGAAAAAACGATCGACGTGGTCGAGGCGGGTCACCAGAAAGAAATCGCAATAGCGGCACCGTTCCCGGCAGAAAGGAATATGGACGTAGAGAGAGAGCATGCGTCACCTTCAGCGAATGATCGCCGGGAGGATATAGTTGGCGACGGCATGATACAGGTCGTCGGCGACATGTTCGGGAACGACGCCGCGCTTGATGCAGAGCGCCTCCTCGTTATGACCGGTGCGCACCAGGATCGGCCGCAGTCCGGCGCGAAGTCCGCACTCGACATCGAGCAGTTTGTCACCGATGAAGAAAGATTCGGATTTGTCCACCTCGATCCCTTCGAGCAGGAAATCGGCGATAGCCTGCTCGACCATGAGGGGCGAAGGTTTCCGGCAATCATTGAAGCGGTCGTAGTCGGGATGGGGATAGTCGGGATGCGACGGGCAATAGTAGCAGCGGTCATAGAAGGTGCCTTGCATCGCGAGCAGTTCGTTGAGGTAGTTGTTCACGTCCTCAACCTGCTCGGGGGTGACGATGCCACGGGCAATCCCCGCCTGATTGGTGACGATCACGATCCTGAAACCGGAGGCCCTGGCAATCGAGATCGCCTCATCGACACGGTCGATGAGCACGAAATCCTCACGCGTCGTGACGTAGGTTCCCAGATCCCGGTTGATCGTTCCGTCCCTGTCGAGAAACAGCACCCTCACCTTCTGCGGCATAGTAATCCTACCCCAGAAGTTGACGGTAGAGCTCGCCATACTCCTCCGCGGAGCTTTTCCATGAAAAATCGCGGTTCATGTCCTCGAGCACGAGCGCGCCCCAACGGTCACGATCGGCATAGAGCGCAAGCGCTTCGGAGAGCTTTTCCAGCAGCGATTCGGGCGTATAGTCATGGAACACGAATCCGGTACCCTTGTCTCCCTCCACCTCATCGATGGTCTCGACAATGCCGCCGCCGGCATAGGCCACCGGTACGGTGCCGTAGGTCATGGCAAACATCTGGACCATGCCGCAGGCCTCTACCCTGGAAGGCATGACGAGGATATCAAGGCCTGCCATCATCTGATGGAAAAAGGCATCGGTGAACTCGGTCCTCAGGGCCATTTTTTCCGGATGTTCCTCGGCCGCCTGCTGGAACACCTGCTCGTACTCCTTGTCGCCGGAGCCGAAAACCACCAGTTGCAGATCCATCGCGAGCAGTCCCGAAAGCGCCGCCTTCAGAAGCTCCACACCCTGGAACGCGTCAAAGTTGGCTGCGACACCAACAACCGGCGTGTTCTCGTCGAACGGCAGGCCAAGCTCCTCGATGAGCACCTTCTTGTCCTCGAGCTTTATTTCGGGCTGTTCGACGCCGAAACGTTTCTTGATCAGCTTGTCGGTCAGGGGGTTCCACTGCCGGGTGTCTATGCCGTTGCGGATCCCGTGGAACCGCTCACCTCGGGACAGCAGCAGGCTGTCGAGTCCGCAGGAGAGGTCTCCGTCGTGGGAGATGTCGTGGGCATACCGCTTCGAGGTGGTCGTCACCAGGTCTGCATACTTCACTCCGGTGGCGAGCAGGTTGACATCCTCGCCCTGCAACACAAGCCCCGAGTAGACGTCGTCGGGAAGGTACTTCTGGAAAACCTTCGACTGAAAAACACCCTGGCGGTAGACGTTATGGATGGTCTGGACGACCTTCACCTTCTTGAAATAGTCGTGCTGGGCATAGCGGGTTTTGAGCAGCAACGGCACAAGTCCGGCATGCCAGTCATGGCAGTGAATGATGTCCGGTTGCCAGCCGAGGCGGACAAGCGTCTCCATCACGCCGACGCTGAAAAAGATCAGCTTTTCGGCGCTTCCCTTATGGTCTCCGCCAAGCTGGATGTCGGAAAAAAGACCGTTCCGCTTGAAATATTTCTCGTTGTAGAGAAAATAGGTCTGGATCTTGCTGGACGGAAGGGCGGTAACCTTCACATGCAGCATGTCGCTTTTCTCCTTCAGGCGCACTTCTATATCTGACAGACGAAGCACATCATGAAGACGAAACTTCCGGTCGTTGATAATGCCGTACTTGGGCATCATGATCCGCGCCTCGAAACCCTCTTCCTCGAGAGCCTGGGGAAAGGACGCCATGTAATCGGCCAGCGAACTGACCCTTATAAAAGGAGAAACTTCGCCAGAGACATAAAGAACCTTGAAATTTCTTCTGGCCATCTATCGCACAATATGAGCTATATTTTTTTCAACAAAAGGCTTTCATAGAATACCCTCAGTTTTTAATTTAAGAATTTTCACGCTGAGAAACAATTTAGGCGCCCCCCTATCCTTCAACTCACCGAAGGGAGACAATTCGTGAAACGATTTCCCGGCCTGAAACTCCTGGCAATACTCTGCATCCCGATCTTCACCGGAGCATGCGCAGTCGACCGGCCCCCGACTGGCGGCCCTCCGGATACCGCTCCGCTCGCTGTTACGGCGTCATCCCCGGAACCCGGATCGCTCAACGTCGCGACAGAGAGCATCCGCATCAAGTTCAACCGGTACGTCACCGCGGCGGAACTGAAAAAGTCCCTGATATTCTCCCCGGTCATCAAGGAGTATGAACTCGTCATGCATGGCAGGGAGGCCGAGATACGACTGACCGCTCCATTGCGTCCTGCGAAGACCTATACCATCACCCTGAGGAAATCACTGAAAAGCTTCTACGGCAACGAACTCGCCACCAACTGGTCGCTGCCGTTCTCAACCGGGTCGACGATCGACACCGGCACGCTCGAAGGCAACGTCTGGGCCCGAAGGCTCGCACCAGCCCCGAACATCACGGTCATGGCCTTCAACCTTGATCCCTCGAACGCGTCGCCGCCCGACTCGCTGCCCTCGACCCCGGATTACGCCACCCAGACCGAGGCCTCCGGCAACTTCCGTTTCGAAAGCCTCGCTCCGGGCAATTACCGCATCGTCGCCATTGACGACAAAAACGCAAACTTCCGTTTCGACCGCAACAAAGAGGATTTCGGCGTCACCGGACACGCCTCATTGAGCACCGGAGAGCGCGACATCTCCGTCCGTCTCGCATCCGGCGACACCACGGAGGTCTCGATCCGATCGGCACGACCGGTGAACACTCGAGAGATCGAGATCACCTTCAACCGTCCGGTAACGACCCGCTCCCTGGATATCTCGACCATCTCCATCCGCGAACAGTCGGACGGTTCACCCCTCCCGGTGCTGGGGTTTTTCGGTGCTAACCGCGGCGAAGAGGAGTCCACCTTCAGGCTGCTGACCGGCGTCATGAACCCGAAATCGCAGTACACGCTCACCGTCTCTCCCGGCACCACCCGAGGCAAGCCGCAGGAGCTGACCTTCGTCGGAGGCATGAGATCTGTCACCTGGCCGAAACTTTCAGTCACCATCCTCCCGCCGGACAAAGCCGTGAACGCCCTGCTGGACATGGTACGCCCGGATGCCGGCCCGTGTATTGAAGTGCAAACCAACCTGCCGGTCGAAGAGAGCTCGGTCAGAAAAGCCGTTGCGCTCTCGGCAATACGAAAATCCGGCGAACAGCCGCTCCCGATCACCGTTTCACGGTATGACCACAGGACGTGGCTTGTCAGGCCTGACGCCGGCTTTGAACCTGGGGCCGACTATCGGGTCGCCGTCCATCCGGCGCTGATCACCACGCTCGCAGGCGCCAGGGGCAATGACACCCTGCTGGTTTCACGCTTCAGCTCGGCAGGTCCGGAACAGTATGGGGAGATCACCGGAACCGGCACCACGACGGCAGCCGCTGTCGTCGAAGCACGCCGGGCAGGGACGACGACCGTCTTCCGCACCACCGTCCAACCGTCGGCCGGAGGTGGCTTCAGCTACGCGTTCCGCAATCTCCCGCCCGGAAGCTATACCATTTTCGCATTCGTCCCCGACTCCGGCAAAACTTCCGGCACTATAAACGAGTGGGACGCCGGATCGCTCGAACCGTTCAGAACGGCCACCCCGTTCTTCGCAATGACGGCCAACGTCCGCCAAGGCTGGACCACCGAAGTGCCTGCATTCCGCATTCCCTCTGGAAAAACGCAACCCGCCACCTCAACAGAGGCGCCTCCGGTTCGCAAACAACGTCGTAAACGCTGAAACAAGATCACCGACCATCACATGAGTACTCCATCCAGAATCGGACCCAACTCCATCATACAGACCGTGGGCGCCCTCGAATCCGCATGCGGAAAATCACAGGCCGAAGAGATCCTCAGAAAAATCGGCCAGGGCCACTGGATCGGCAACCTGCCCACGGAGATGACCGAGGAATCGAAATTCCACGCCCTGGTGATGGCACTCGAACAGGAGATTGGCGAAAAGGCCACGGCCGGTATCCTTAAGGAGTCGGGCGAGCGCACGGCCAGATACCTGCTCCGGGTGAGAATTCCGGCCCCTTTTCAGAAGATCGTCAAGTTGCTGCCTCCAGGCCTTGCGTTCAAGATGTTCCTCTTCGCTATCAGCAAGAACGCCTGGACCTTCGCCGGCAGCGGCGAGTTCGGTTATGGCTCCAAACCCTATCCCAACATCACGGTCAAAGTCACCTACCCGTCACATCCGGTGGTCGGCAATTTCTACCTCGGCACATTCACCGCCCTGCTCCGCGAACTGGTCGACAAGGAGACCACCATCAGGCCGGATATCCGCAAGGAGGACAACGCCATCGTCTGCAAGTACGCCTGCGCCTTCTGAACCTGACGTGACCTGACGCCTTGAGGCATACAACGGAAGCGTAACCGGTTACTGTTACTGACAAGTAACGCACCTCAGGACTGAACGCGCTCCTTCGGCTGGACGGTGGCGCATAGGGGGGCGGCATAAAACAGGAACTCCGGGGGAATGCGGTTCCCCCGGAGTTCCCGAGTCAGCCTCATATTGAAACCACAAGACCGGTCACTTCTTCGGAGGAGGCACGCACGGCATCGGCTGGGAGATGCAGGGCATCGGCAGGCTCTTCATCCTGACCATCGCCGCATCGAGCTCGTCGATCAGTTTGCCCTTGTCGGCAATGATCTCCTTCCTTTCCGATCCCGATACCCCCGTATCGAGCTTCTGCTGCAGCTTCATCACCTGGAGCAGGACGGGCATCATCTCCATCGTCGGGCACATCGACCCCATCGTATTGTCACAGATCATCATGCTCTGCCGCGGCAGCTCAGGAGCCGGAGCAGGTTTCTGTTTTGCCTGGGCCGAACCGCCCAGCACCACCATGCCCGCCAATACAAGAAAAACCTTTTTCATGCCACCTCCATTGAGAGCGTTTTAATAATTACAGGCGACCGCAACGGGCCGATCATACAAAAAAAGATATACAATTGTTAACCATTCCTCCCATGTTCGGGGAGCAAAAAGAGGGAGAATCCTATCTCCCAAAGAATCGACGCGCATCCCTGATCACTTTCGACAGTTTTTCCTCGTGGGATTCCATGGACTCAATGGGTTCGTGAACCGCGACAAGCAGGTCGGAATAACTTCAGAGGCTGTCCAGGGTAATCCCCCTGGAACGCTATTTCCCTGGGAGCGCTGAGCTCCAGCTCGGCATGGCGCCAAAGGCGCCACATCTTCATATGCTTTTCAATTGCTCACCTCAGCTGAGAAGCCTGCGTATCGTGTTCCCTTGTTATCATATAATGCACAATGCCGAGCTGTGGCTCGGCAGTCGAAGCGTCAAAACGGTTGCCGGGGGAACGTGGTCCTCGGCTTCCGTTTTGGCGTTTCATGAGTTTCGTCTGCGCCGACCAGCTTATTGCCAGCCGCCGACGATATCGAAGATCTCCCGGTCGCCGATCGGCTTCGGCACCGATGCGATCGGCTGCGACGACAGGATATCGTCCGCGATCTCGTCATACGGCTTCAGGCACTCTGTCTTGCCCTCGACACTGTCCTCCATGGCAAATATGGTCTTGCCTGCGAAACGGCTCTTCCTGATAAGCTCATGGTAGGGCACCTTGGCGAGAAGGCGCGTGCCGACCTGTTCAGCAAACTGGTCGAGCATGTTGGTCCCGCCGCCCGTGGTGTAATCGACTCGGTTTGCCACGATGCCGGCGAGCTGCACCTTGTAGCGTACGCTCTTCTGCTGGATGGCCATGCAGAGCCGGTTGGCCGCGAAAATGCTGTCAAAGTCGTTGGTGGCGATGATGACGGCGTAATCGGCATAGTTCAGCGGTGCACTGAAACCACCGCACACCACGTCGCCGAGTACGTCGAACAGAATGACGTCATACTTGTCATACATCCCCATCTCCTGGAGCAGGGTGACCGATTCGCCGACAACGTAACCGCCGCAGCCGCTGCCTGCTGGCGGACCGCCAGCCTCAAGGCAGTCAATGCCGGCAAACCCGGTCTCGATGATATCTTCGGGGGTCAGCTCCTCGTGGTGGAAGTCGACCTCTTCAAGGGCTTCAATGACGGTCTTCTGGAGCTTTCCGGTAATCGGGAAAGTGCTGTCGTGCTTCGGGTCGCAACCGATCTGCAACACCTTGGCCCCCTTGAGGGCGAGTGCCGCCGAGATGTTTGCGCTGGTTGTGCTCTTTCCGATACCACCCTTTCCGTATACGGCCAATACTAAGCTCATGATGAAATCCAGTTCAATAGGTTAGTCGATTTTCAAGCGTTCTTCAACCGGGTTTCTATTCCCAGATTCAGGAGTCCCGACATGTCGGGACGACGGACATTCGAGTCTCTTACAATTCAATTGCCCCGGGTTTCAACCCGGGGGGAAAAAACGCTCACCCCCCAAGATGCTCCTTCGCTTTCCGGAACACCTCGGCTGAAATGACCGGCTCACCGATCTCACGGGCGAAATTCTCGGTATTCTTGCGAACCTTCTTGCGAACGAAGAAGGGTACCTTGTTCAACATCTTCTCGGCTTCACCGGTCCAGCTCATTTCGCCGTTGAGCGACTGCGGCTGCATCGACGGTTCATCCGGCGAAGGCGGCACCGCCTCGGCGGCGTGCGACATGGGCGTGCCGATTGAAGAAACGTCGGCCATCCCGGGCTCCTCGTATTCGAGTCCTGCATCTCCGAAGAAATCGATCAGGTGCTTCTCAAGGCCGAGCTTTGCCGAGGTATAGACCCTGTCGGCAATGATGTCGGAACCGTCGAAACCGAAGAACGGGTAGTAGCCGAGCAGATGGTTTTCGATATGCGTCGGAGTCGAAATGACCATGCAGGGCACATCGAGCTTGCGGCAGCTGTGCCGCTCCATCTGGGTGCCGCAGACCAGTTCGGGCATCTCCTCCTCGATGAACTGGGCGACCTCCTGGAACTTGTCGGTCACCATGAGTTCGCCCGGCAGGTAACCTTCGAGTTGCGAACGGACCCAGTCGGCCTGACTCGGCAGGTAGGTGCCGGCGCCGATGATCTGCATGCCGAGTTCGTCCTTGAGGAATTTCGTCACGCCCACCACCTGGGTGGCGTCGCCGAACACAAACGCGCGCTTGTTGCTGAAGCTCTCCATGTCTGCCGTCCTCGCGAACCAGGGCACCCCGCTCGGCGCGCTCTGTCCGTCGAACGAGAACTTCCTGAGTTCAGGCATGCAGACCGGCGCCACACCGCGTTCTGCCGCAATTTTATTGATCTCCTCGATGATCGAATTCAACCAGCTCATGGTCCCCTGAACGCCGATCGGAGCCAGGGTGATCGCCGGCATGCTGAAGGTCTCTTTCAGGTAATCGGCGGCGTTGAGGCCGATTTCACGAAACGGCGCGATGTTCAGCCAGGCAGCCGGCAGCTTTTTGAGGTCATCGATCCCCGCCCCCCATGGCGCCGTGACGTTGACCTCGACGCCGAGCGTCGTGAGCATGCGGCGGAGGCTGGTCAGGTTCGAGCGGAGGTGGAACCCGAGCGAGGTGAACCCGAGCAGGTTGACCGAAGGCCTCTCGGTTTTCGGGCAATCGGCGGCGTACCGCTTCACCAGCTCGGTGAAGAGCCCTTCGGCGGCTTCGTTCTCGCTGACCCTGAAGGGGTTGACCGCGTAGACCATGATTTTCTCGGGCGAAACCCCCGAAGAGCGCGCCATCTGGCCGAGATCCTCCTGGAGGAGCGCCGTGCTGCAGCTTGGGGCAACCACGATCAGCTCAGGGTTGTAGTGCTCCTCGACCTGTTTGACGGTATTGGGCAGGCGCGATGTGCCACGGGCAAGGTCCTGACCACGGACGACGCTGATGGAGAGCTTCGGGAACTGTGGCGTACGCTCGAGCATGGTGTAGGTGGCCGTAATGTAGTCGTCGCCCTGCGGCGCGTGGTAAACCGTATGGACCCCCTTCATGCTGTTGGTCACGCGGCTCACGCCGTGGAGCGCCGTTCCTTCATACAGCCAGAAAGCTAAACGCATGGTTGTTCGTTGGTTTTCGTCATTGAATTTATTTCGCGCTGGGCATCATCCCTTCGAGCCAGACCGATTCGTCAAACTCCGGCAGGCTTTGGCGGCGCAGGAGCGGCGAGACGAAGAGGTTTGCCAGGGTGAAGACTCCCGACCAGCTGTGAATGGACATGAGCGTGAACTCCATGCTCCATTTCACGATGAAGCCATTGCCGACGAACGGATTGGCCGTCATGAGCGAGGTCACGATCATGTCCGGCCGCGTCGCCCTGATCTCTTCGAGCTGGCGGTGGAAGTTCGGCTGTTCGACCACCTTCACGCCATCGAGCGCTTCGAGTTCGCGCGCATGGAACTTCTTGTTGATGTAGGCGCTGCTGCACTCGACCACTTCGGCGCCGGCATGCTTGAGGAAGCGCGCAAGCGGCAGCTCCATCATGGTGTCGGCCGTCAGGAAGATCTTCTTGCCTTTCAGGAGGTCGGTCTGCTTCCTGATCTTTTCCCATGCAGCCTTTTCTCGGTCGGCAAGATCCACCTTTATGCCGAACATGGCGGCCAGGTCCTCCCAGAACGCCCGGGTGCCATCGGGGCCGAAAGGGAAGAGCGAGGTGAGCACCTCGGAGCCGCGTTCACGGTTCAGGCGCGAGCAGACGCGGGACAGATAGGGCTGGATCGGAGCGAGCACCGTGTCGGGGCCGATCGCGGGAAGCTTGTCGAAGCGGCTTTCAGGAAGGAACCCGCCGACGGGAATGCCGAGTTCTTCGGCTTCCGCCCTCAGGTCGTCAGCCGTAACGTCGTTGACCGAGCCCACGAACACCACCGACTTCTGACCGGCAGGAGCCTCGGGGCAGTAGGGCACGAGCGCCTGGAGCACCGAATCCTCGGCCTGGGTGAAGTTGAAGACAAGACCGCTTGCCGGCACGAAGAGCACCGGGGTAGTGTCACTGCTGAGATGGTGGGCCAGACCCTTGAAATCAACCTTCATCACCTCGGGCGTGCAGGAGGAGAGCAGGAAGATGACCGAGGGGTTGTGGTCGCGCTTGATCTCCGCAATCACCTCTTCGAGCTTGGGTTCCGCCCTGGAAAGGTCAGCCTCCTCGATCAGGGCAATGCCGAAACGGGGTTTGGCGAAGATCATCATGCCGAGGGCATTCTGCAGGAAGTGGGCGCAGGTGTGGGTGCCGAGGATGAGGAAGAAGCTGTCCTTGATCTTCTGGTAGAGCCAGCCGACACAGGCCAGGCCGCAGAAGCTGTGGGTTACGTTATCCTCCTTGAGAATCTGGCAATCGCTTGAAACCGGCATCATGGCAGTAATTCTTTATGTATGGTGCTACGTGGGCCCCTGAAGGCTTTCGGGCGGTCAAACCTGAATATTTGAAGAACGAAGATAAAAATATTTTTCATTTATCCGGTGCGGCCATGCAGGCGTGTACCGAACTCACCTTGTCACCTATCGAAACCCTCCGGTCGCGTCGGTCGTCGACCTTCATGACGGTGTACACCCTTGACGCCCCTTGCAGGAAGCAGTATTCATGCATCTGGCGCGCGACGGCGAACAGCTCGTCCGCAGAACCCTCGACGGTCGTCCCCATGTCGTGCAGCCGGAAAGGCAGCCCGCTCTTGGCAAGCAGCGCCTCGAGCCCCGCGATCCAGGGACTCAGGCCTCCCTCCCCGGTACCGAGAGGCACAACCGTGATATCCATCAGGGCCATGAGTGGTCGCGTGGAGTTACTTGAACACGGTCTCGTCCCGACCCGGTCCCACTGAAATAAAGGTCACCGGCACGTCGAGTGCCTCTTCGAGGAAGGTCACGTAGTTCCGTGCGTTCTCGTGCATCTGGGCAAAGCTCTTTGCGTTGGCGTTCGAGGCCATCCACCCCTTGAGGGTCAAGTAGACGGGCGTCACCCTCGACAGGGTCTGATGTTCGGTCGGAAAGTCGTGGATCTCCTTGCCGTCGAGCAGGTATGCCGTGCAGACCTTGATCTCTTCGAAGGTGTCGAGCACGTCGAGCTTGGTCAGCGCCAGCTCCGTCACACCGCTGATCGTCAGCGAATAGCGCAGGGCGACCAGGTCGATCCAGCCACACCGCCGTTTGCGCCCCGTGGTCGCGCCGTACTCGTGGCCGATCCTGCCGAGCGCCTCACCCACCTCGTCTTCGAGCTCGGTCGGAAACGCACCGTTGCCGACCCTGGTGGTGTAGGCCTTGCAGACGCCGATCACCTTGCCGATATGGTTCGGAGCCACGCCGGACCCGGTGCAGGCACCGCCCGAAGTCGGGTTGGAAGAGGTCACATAGGGATAGGTGCCGTGGTCCACGTCGAGCAGGCAGCCCTGTGCTCCTTCGAGCAGAACGGTCTTGCCAGCCTTGATCTGGCGGTTGAGATAGAGCTGGGTATTGGTGACAAACGGGTCGATGATCTTGTCGAACTCGGAGTACTCCCGTACCATGGCGTCGACGTCGACCTCCTCCTTGTCATAGATATTCCTGAACAGCTTGTTCTTGACGGCGATATTGTCGCGCAGCTTCTCCTCGAGTACCTTCTGGTTGAGCAGGTCGACCACCCTGATGCCGCAGCGCGCGAACTTGTCCTCGTAGCTTGGCCCTATGCCGCGACCGGTCGTACCGATCTTCTGCTCACCGCTCAGGCTGGACTCGCTCAGCGAGTCCAGCAGCTTGTGGTACGGCATGATGAGATGCGCGTTGTGGCTGATGAACAGGCGGCCCCTGACGTCGTACCCCAGCTCCTCGACCTTCTGGATCTCTTCGAGCAGAGCGTTCGGATCGATCACCACGCCATTGCCGATGACGCAGACGCAATCCTTGTTGAAGATCCCCGAGGGGATGAGGTGAAGCACCACGGTCTTGTTATCGAAGCAGATGGTATGGCCGGCGTTCGCTCCGCCCTGATACCTTACCACGATGTCGTACTTGTCGGACAGGTAATCGACAAGTTTACCCTTGCCCTCGTCACCGAACTGCGTACCGACGAGCACGGTGGCTGGCGCCGCAGGCCTGCTGAATGTTCTTTCTTCCACTTCGCTTGCTTTTACTGAGAAAAATTGTCGAGTCGAGCCAGAAGCTCGCTCCTGCCCGCGCCCGAAAAAGAGGAATAATTTACAATAAATTCGGCTTTCGCTGCGCAACTTTCCATCGCCTTGCGAGCCTTCGATTTTTCTGATTGGCTCAGCTTGTCGAATTTGGTCATCACAATTCCATAGGGGCGCTGGCAGTATGCGAGGAACTCCATCATCTCGAGGTCCATGGCCATCCCCGGGTGGCGCGAATCGACCAGCAGCACCACCAGCGAGATCCCCTTGCGATAACGAACGTAGTCCGACAGAAGCTGCCCCCAGCTCTCACGTTCGGCGTGACCGACATGGGCATATCCGTAACCCGGAAGGTCGACGAAATAGAAGCTGTCGTTAATCAGGAAAAAGTTGATCAGGCGGGTCTTGCCCGGCGTCGAACTCGTCTTGGCCAGCCCGCGCCGGGCACAGAGCGAGTTGAGCAGCGACGACTTGCCGACGTTCGACCGCCCGACAAACACGATCTCGGGAAACCCCTCGACCGGCAGGCCGCTTATGGCCGAGGCGCTCTTGAAGAATTCAGCGCTGGTGATGTTCATGCAGGAATCCTCATAAAATAATCACGCCGCGTGACTCGCGGCGTTCTGAAAACCGAAGCTAAACAACCTTGCCCGAAAAACCCAAAGGTTTGGGTTCGGAACTGAATCCTGCGGACGTTGCCTGGCGGGCAACGCTCCGATTTACTTCGCTTACGGTGCAACTTTCCCCTGCCTGCGTTGCGTCAGCGGGCTTAACCGACAGACAGATAATCCTTCTCTTTCGTCGCATCTTCAATCACCCGCAGTCCACAAAAAACTTCCGAATCGCCCACACGTTTCGGCCCAACCACTTTGTTCCCGAAATTATCCCTGATCTTCATCATGAGCTCAGGATGAACCGTCACCGATGACGGATTGTTGGTGGTGCGGAATCCCAGAAAAACGGCGGCCATTATTTTTTCCCTGAAATAATCGTCGCCCACCTCATACGTCCTTGCCATGCACCTCCCTGTTTGCGTTTGCTGAATATACCCATTTCACGGGTTATTCACCCTCACCCTGTCGTCTGCCACAGCTTCCCATCGAACGAAATGCGCACATGGCAGATTGCGGCTTCAACCGCGCACGGCCGCCTCGATCGCCGCGATGTCGATCTTTTTCATCTCCATCATCGCATCGAACGCGCGTTTGGCGGCGGCGGGATCAGGGTCGGTTACCGCTTGGGTGAGCGCGACGGGCGTAATCTGCCAGGACAGGCCCCATCGGTCCTTGCACCAACCACATACGCTCTCTTCGCCGCCATTGCCGACAATGGCGTTCCAGTAACGATCGGTTTCAGCCTGGTCGGCGGTTGCGACCAGAAACGAGAACGACTCATTGTGCTTGAATTCGGCGCCTCCATTGAGACCGAGGCAGGGAATTCCCATCACCGTAAACTCGACCGTCAACACATCCCCTTGTTTCCCGGACGGAAAGTCTCCCGGCGCGAGGTGCACCGCGCCAACGGATGAGTCCGGAAAGGTCTTCGCATAAAATCGCGCCGCTTCCTCGGCATGGCCATCGTACCAAAGGCAAATCGTCATCTTTGCTTGCGTATCCACATCTCTCTCCGTTGTGCGCGCTGAGTGGCGCTATTTCTTTGTTCCACTTTCACGTGGGGATGGGGTTGAAGGCATGCTGGTGCTGATTGAGATCAGAGAGATAACCCGAAAACTGAATGATTCCGGAAATGTCCCGGATACGCACAAGGAACCATACGGTAGAACCTCCTGCCCTTCGTCATTTGATCAGTTGAGCGGTATTGATAGTTTAACAAAACGTGTTTTTGTGGAACGACACCGCTGCGCATCCCATGGGTTTTTTTCGATCTTTACCGTAAGCTGAAATCGCGAGTCACCAATAAACTTGCCTGGTTGTTCACACAGCCATTGTATCTCACAATCACTCCTTGTCAGACTTCCGATGGTGTGTTTTTTGACTCTTCCGGTTTCGAGGTTAACCAGGTATGCATGCTCCTGAAGTTCACCACCGTCAAGAATAACGGCATGACGTTCATGCTCAGAAAGAAACATGACATCTGATAATAATTGCGCAGACTCATTTGGTATCGAGACCAGCAAGCCTTTTCCAGAAAACACATAGCCGTTCCAGTTCCCTTTGTCATCTGCCAAAACAACATAACGAACACCATGAATCGGACTCTGCCCGGAAAAACGCAATTCCGAATATGAAGGATCAGCCTTCACCACAAAACGACCTCGAAAAGAGACCATACCATTGGCATCCATCGTCCAGCCATAGCGGGCAGTCCCGGGTTTCAATAGCTCCAAAGCTTTGTATTGGTTTGCTGGTCGGATGCCGTTCGATACGTTTTTATCCGTATTTGCACCAAAACAATCCTTGTTCACTCCAGGAGCAAACCATAGCAGAAAAAGCAGGAAGAGTAGTGCCTGTACTGTCCGATTCATTGGAGTATATGGTTTGTTATTAGCTTCAAGCTCATCATACCGGCTCAACAATTTCGATATTCCCTGCGGCTATTCAGTGCCGAATAGCACGCTTCAGCTCATGCTCTTCGCCATGTGGCTGACGACTGCCTCAATGAAGAGAGCAACAAGTGTACGGTGACTGGTCGATGCGTATTTCAGAGTATTTTCTGCATCCATACCTCGTCAAATACCTGTCCATGCTTCTCTGCGACATTACGGAAAAGGCCGCAGGGCATGAATCCGTTCCGTTCATGAAAAGCAATGCTTCCGGGATTACGGGAGGAGATGTTCGCCAGGATCGTGGTTATTCCCTGTCCAACCGCACCTTGTTCGAGATAACCGAGCAAGCGCGTTCCCAACCCCTGTCCGGTATGGGCCGGATGGATGAAATAGGTCACTTCGGCCGTTCGCGCGAATACCGGTATTTGATTATGCGCCCGCAGCATGCCAAAACCGACCACCTTGCCGTCCCGGTCTCTCACCGTACCTGTCGGCAATCCGTTCGACATCTGCATGAACCTGTCGAATGCCTCGTAAGGGAGCTTGTTTTCAGGGAATGCCGCGAACGAGTTCTCGACGTAATGGTTGAAAATGTCCATGATCGATTCGCGATCGTCATCAGTTATCGGACTGACCGCATACTCAATGGAATGCATCGCTACATCAATTTGAGTAACGCCACCTGCCACCGACCCAATCAATCCAGGCGCTGTACCTGATAACGACTTGTGTACGAACGCTCAAGAGTATCCACCTTAATTGTTCAGCCGTTTCTTGATCTCTTCCAACTCCTCCAACACCCTGGCGTTGCCCACGCTGCTTTTGTAACTCATCAGAATGAGTTTTACCGACACCAAAAACACCCCTGCCTCCAGCAGGATGTCATGCGTCAAGCCCTTGACAAAGAGCGCGACCACAAAAAGGACGAACGTGACGACGATAACCACCACCGTCGGAGTATCGAAATGCTTGTTCATCGCGGAAAAAAGATCAGTTTGATCGACCGAATCAGGGCACGGAGTCACGCCATTCACTGCTTACGCTATGTCGTGTTGAGGCGATCAGGAACATGTTGGCCAGCAACATGCATGACCCCGCCTGATGACACCAACTCCGCTCTTTCGGGAATTTACATATGGAGCACGTCCCAAACATCATCTATCATCAATTTCTCTTCGGCATGGAGCTGACGGCCGTCTCAATGCGGAGCGGAACATGGGTGGGCATGCATGGGATAATTTGGAAACGCTCCTGAAATCTTCGACGTTCAACCCTTGAGCACGGAACTGGCACAGGCAAGCAGAGACATCCATAAACCCCGGCCATTACGCACCACCCAGGCTCGGCCAGCCGGCCGGTTAAAACCACTAAGAACGGCTCATTCTGCCAGTAATCGGGGCTGGCGCTGCATGCCGGAAAAGCAGGGCCAAAAAACCTTGCCCTGAAAACCCAAATGTTTAACTTTGGTGACAAAAGGCACTTCGACATATCATCGCACCCAGGTCGGGTGCGCGTTGCAACCCATTGATCTTATAACCGGATGTCCTCTCTGCATATCTACAACTCGATCACCCGCACCAAAGACCCATTCGAACCGCTCATACCCGGCCTGGTCAGCATGTATGTCTGCGGTCCGACGGTTTACGGCCACGCGCATCTGGGGCATGCGAAAAGCTATGTGTCATTCGACGTGGTGGTGCGCTGGCTTCGCCATACGGGATTCAGGGTCCGTTATGTGCAGAACATCACCGATGTTGGCCACCTGACCGATGACGCCGACGATGGGGAGGACAAAATCCAGAAGCAGGCTCGGCTTGAAATGGTCGACCCGATGGAGATCGCCCAAGCCTACACCCGAAGCTATCTGGAGGATATGGACCGTCTTGGCGTACTGCGCCCGAACATCGCACCGACGGCAACCGGGCACATTCCCGAACAGATTGCCCTCATCTCCCGACTGATCGAAAAAGGCCACGCCTACGAGTCGAACGGCAACATTTACTTCTCCGTCGAATCGTTCGCCGGTTACGGACGCCTCTCCGGCAGGACCGACCAGGCCGCCATCCAGGCGGGAGCTCGCGTTGAACTCCGCTCCGACAAACGCGTCCCGTCCGATTTCGCGCTCTGGAAAAAGGCCGAGCCGGGTCACCTCATGAAGTGGATGTCCCCCTGGGGCGAAGGGTATCCAGGATGGCATGTCGAGTGCTCGGCAATGGCCATGAAGTACCTCGGCGAGACCATCGACATTCACGGCGGCGGCATGGAGAACAAGTTCCCGCATCACGACTGCGAGATCGCCCAGGCGGAGGCTGCGACCGGCAAACCGTTCGTACGGTTCTGGATGCACAACAACATGGTGACGGTCGACGGCACCAAGATGGGCAAGTCGCTCGGCAACTTTGTGACCCTCAAGGACCTGTTCAAGGTGTTCGATCCGATGGTGATCAGGTTTTTCATCCTGCAGTCGCATTACCGATCTCCCCTTGATTTTTCAGACACGGCGATCAGGGCTTCGCAAACCGGCCTCTCGAAACTGCACGATACGGCCAGGCGCCTGTACGAAGCCCCGGCGGGAAGCGGGACACTCGATATGGCGGGATTCGAGGAGAAAACCATCGATGCGCTGAACGACGATTTCAATACGCCTGTGGCCATCTCGGTGATCTTCGAATTCTCGAAGGCCCTGAACAGTGCGCTTGACCGTCCGGAAGGGCTCTCGGCTGATGGCGCTGCAACGGCGATTGCCTACCTCGAGACGTATGCCGCAGAGGTGCTCGGCATCCTGAAAAGCCGTGAAGAGCTGATTGTCGGAGAATCCGGCGATGGGGGCGAAACGCTGGCGGATGTGATGGAGGTGCTGCTGGAGCTCCGCAAGGAAGCGCGCGCGCGAAAGGACTTCGCCACCAGCGACACCATCAGGGACCTGCTGCTCGCCAGGGGAATCGAGCTCAAGGACACCCGGGAGGGAACAAGCTGGTCGAAAAAGAGGGGCTGAGGCCGCACATTCGCACGCGCTCTGCCCGGGGGAATTGTACTGTAAGCGGTTGCGTTTTCTATTCTTCCCATTGCCCCAGGTTCCAACCCGGGGTGAGTTCACAGGTACTGGTCCAGTCCCTCACGCCGCAGTACATCCACGGCACGGCTCACGTCGAGCGAAGTGCCCGCATTACAGATCAGGAGGGCATCGGGGGTGTCGATGACGATCAGGTCCTTTACCCCTATGGCGACCACGGCCTTATCCGCCGGTTTTCTGATGAACACGTTCTCCGAGCCGAGCCTGATGACCTCGGGGCCATCAGTTTCCTGTCCTTCACCGGCAAGTACCTTGATCACCTCATCCCAGCAGCCAAGATCGGTCCATCCGAAATTCCCCGCGAGCATGAAGACCTTTTCAGCCTTCTCCATAACGCCATAGTCGATCGATATGGGGTGTATCCAACTGTAGACATCCTCGATGACCGACTCTTCGCGATCGCTCCCCAGATGGGCATGAACGTTCATCATATCCTGGTGGAGCTCGGGCATCGAACGCCGGAACTCACGGTCGATGGTATCGACATGCCAGATGAACATGCCGCTGTTCCACCAGAAATCCTTGCTTTGAAGAAACTGGATGGCTGTACCCAGGTCGGGTTTTTCCGCGAAGGTTTTCACGCTGAACTGACGGATGTCGGGGTAGAGGGCCCCCTCGTCTTCTATCATGACCGCACTCTCGCTCTGAATATAGCCGTAGCGGGTCTCCGGACGGTCCGGATGGATCCCGATGGTGACGAGCCCCTGCTTGTCCCGGGCAAGCAGGGCCCCCTTCCGTACCGTCCTCTGAAACTGCTCTTCATCGAACACGAACTGGTCTGATGGAACGACGACGGTCACGGCGTCGGGGTCGTGCTTCCTGATGACGGTGGTCGCCAGGGCGATGCATGGAGCAGTATCCCGCGCACAAGGCTCCACGATGACGTTCTTCGCGTCGAAGTCGGGAAGGTACTCGTAGATCAGGCGGGCATGCTGGCGGCCGGTGATGATGTAGATGTTCTCAAGAGAGACTGCCCTTGAGATCCTCTCGACCGTATTCTGGAGCATCGAGGATCCATTGAACAGGCGCTGGAACTGTTTTGGGTTTTTTTTGCGTGAATATGGCCAGAGGTTGCTTCCGACGCCTCCTGCCATGATGACCGCATAAAGGTGACTGTCAGGATTCTGGGTCATGTGGTACGCGGAAATTCGATCTCTTGGTTCTGACTGCTTCTTACCACTAATTTACAACAAAATCCAACGGCTTGATGCGGCCGGAGCGCCGGTAACGGCAAACATTTGCCAATTGCGGCAAAATATCGTTTTTTCAATTTGTCCACTTTTTTTAACGTCCGCATCACCTCACGCCTACATGCAGAACGACCTGCACCTTATCCGGGAACTTTGCCGTGACCATGCCATCCCGGCCTCCGGCGAAATGCTTGAAAAGCTGGTCAGATACACCGGACTCCTCGAATCGTGGAACTCGAAGGTCAACCTGATCAGTCGCAAGGAAGACGCGCCGGTGATCCTGAAGCATGTATTCCACTCGCTCCTGATCTGCAGGGTGCACGATTTCAGGAAAGGAGAGACGGTGCTCGACCTTGGCACCGGCGGAGGACTTCCCGGCATACCTCTGGCGATTCTGTTTCCTGAAACGTCGTTCCTGCTGGTGGACTCCACCGGAAAGAAGATCGCTGCCTGCAAGTCCATGGCTAAAGAGCTGGGACTGAAGAACGTGATGGCGCTCCATTCGCGCGTTGAGGAGCTCAAGGGGCTTACCTTTGACACGGTACTGAGCCGGCAGGTCGCACCGCTTGCCGAACTGTGCGGGTACACATCCCGGCTACTGAAGCAGGATGGGGTGTTGATCTGCCTGAAAGGAGGTGTGCTGGACCGGGAAATCGGTGATGCGGTCTCCTCAAGGGATAAACATCTTGGTTTTCCCTCTTCGGTTGACCAGTTGCCGATCGGGGAGATCAGCTCATTTTTCACTGAAAAGCAGATAGTCATCGCACACTGGTGAAAACCTCACCCTGCATGCGATGACTATCGATACACTGAATGCCGGAACCGGCGAACCGGGATTTACTCTGCGGACTCTTCCGGCCCCTTCGAAGACTCTTCCGCCTTCTTGGAACCCTTCACGCGCTTTGAACGATCCTGCTTGATGGTCGTCGGTTTCGCAGACGGAGCCTCGGCGTAATCGACCAGTTCGATGACGGCCATCTTTGCTGCGTCTCCGAACCTGGGGACGAGCTTGATGATGCGGGTATAACCGCCATTGCGATCGCCGACGCGGCCAACAATCTCTTCAAAAAGCGCACGTACCGCTTCCTTGTCGCGCAGGACACTGAAGATCTCGCGCTGGGCGTGAAGCGTTCCCTTGCGTGCCTTGGTGATCATTTTTTCCACAACCTTTCGAGTCTCCTTGGCCTTTGCCTCGGTGGTCTCGATACGCTTGTGGAGAAGCAGCTGGGTCGAAAGGTTCGACAGAGTTGCTTTTCTATGGGCGGCAGTCCTCCCAAGTTTTCTTGCTGGCTTAACTTTACGCATGTCTGATTTCCGCTCTTATCGATTCAATAAAACAATGTGCCTGCTTCAACCCTTCATCTGGTATCGGGTGATGTCCATCCCGAACTTGAGGTTGAACTTCTCAAGCTGTTCTTTCAGTTCTGTCAGTGATTTCTTGCCGAAGTTCTTGTAGTTCAGCAGTTCGTCTTCGCGTCTTGAAACCAGGTCACCGAGGGTGTCGATTTCGGCAAGCCTGAGGCAGTTATGCGAACGGACCGAAAGGTCGAGGTCCTCGATCTTGGTCTGCAGCAGCTTGCGCATGCTCTCGAACTCGTCGTCGAGCTGCTTGTACTCCTCTTCCGAGAACTCCTCCTCGGTTGGAGAGAAGTTGGCAAAAAACGTGAAGTGCTCGTTGATGATACGGCCGGCAAGGCTGATGGAGTCGTCAGGGGTGATCGATCCGTCGGTTTCGACATCCAGTACCATCTTTTCGTAGTCGGTGCGCTGCCCCACACGAGTATTCTCCACCGTGAACTTGACGTTCTTGATCGGGGTGAAGATCGAGTCGACCGCAATGAAGCCTATCGGAAGACCTTCGCTCCGGTTCTCCTCGGCCGGCACATAGCCGCGCCCCCTGCCGACATAGATATCGATGCTCAGGGTGGAACCTGCGTTGATCGTCGAGATGTGCATCTCCTTGTTGAGCACCTCGAATTCGCCTTCCTGTGCGATAATGTCGCCGGCCATGAACTCTTTCGGTCCGGTCAGGGTCAGGGAGGTCTTGCAGCTGCGCTTGCAGTTCGACTTGAAACGAACCTTCTTCAGGTTCAGGACAATCTCGGGCACATCCTCGCGGACGCCGTCGATCGTCGAAAATTCGTGATACACACCATCAATCTTGATACCGGTGATGGCCGTACCGGGGAGAGAGGCAAGCAGAACCCTTCTCATGGCATTGCCGAGCGTAACTCCATATCCCCGCTCCAGCGGCTGGGCTATAAAGCGCCCGTAGCTGCCAGTGTGGGTTGCTTCATCAACCTCGATCTTTGCAGGCATCTGCATCTGATATATCATAGTCTTGATACCTTAAGGATTCTCAAAAATGTCACTTGGAGTACAACTCGACGACCAGCTGCTCGTTGTAGGGCTCCTGAACCGCTTCGCGTTCGGGAACTGCCAGGAATACAGCTTTCCTGTTCGCCTTGTCAACCTGGATCCAGATGGGAATCCGCGTTTCAGACACCTTGTTCAGCGAATCGGCAACGGCATCGAGATTGCGGCTCTTCTGCCTGAACTCGATCAGGTCGCCGGGAGAAACGAGGTACGAAGGGATGTTCACCTTCTTGCCGTTGATGAGCAGGTGACCGTGCGTCACGAGCTGCCTGGCTCCTGCGCGCGACGGGGAGAACCCGCAACGGAAAACCACGTTGTCTAAACGCCGTTCGAGCAGCTTCACCAGGTTGTCACCGGTGACGCCACGCTGGGCTACTGCCTTTCTATAGTAAGTCCTGAACTGCTTTTCGAGAATACCGTAGAGGTATTTCATCTTCTGCTTCTCACGGAGCTGAAGTGCGTATTCCGACACTTTGCCCTTGCGTGACTGACCGTGCTCACCAGGAGCGTACGGACGTCTTTCAAGATATTTTTCAGCCTTCGGAGAAAGAGCTATCCCTAACCTGCGAGAAACCTTGGTAATTGAGCCTCTGAATCGTGCCATAGCAATTGCTTCATTGATAATTCTTGATGATAACCGTCGTCAGACCCTTCTGCGCTTGGGCGGCCTGCAACCGTTGTGCGGAAGCGGGGTGATGTCGCGAATCGTCTTCACGTCAAAACCGACGCCCTGGAGGGCCCTGATGGCGGCATCGCGCCCCGCGCCAGGCCCTTTGATCAGCACGTCGACGTGGCGCATGCCAAGGTCGTATGCTTCTTTGGCTGCCGCTTCGGAGGTCACCTGTGAGGCATAAGGCGTGTTCTTCTTGGAACCCTTGAAGCCGTTTTTGCCGGCACTGGACCATGAAACCGTATTTCCGAGCGTATCGGTAATCGTCACCATGACGTTGTTGAACGACGCCTTGATATGGACGGTACCTTCAGGCGTAACCTTGACTTTCTTTTTTTTCCTGCTCGCTGTTGCCATGAGTCTGTCGCTATTTAATCTCTCTTATTGCTGAATTACTCGGGTTACTACTTCTTGGTAGCCTTCTTCTTGCCGGCGACCGTCTTGCGTTTGCCCTTTCTGGTACGTGCGTTGGTAGAGGTTCGCTGGCCGCGGACCGGAAGCGATCTCCTGTGGCGAAGGCCCCTGTAGCAACCGATATCCATCAGTCGTTTGATGGCAAGCTGCTGCTCGCCTCGCGCCTGACCCTCAACCGTATAGTCACTGCCGACGATCTCCCTGATAGCATGCGCCTCTTCATCGCTGAGCTCGGAGATCTTCTTGTTCGGTGCAACACCCGCTCTCTGAAGAATGTTCTCTGCAGATTTTTTCCCGATACCATAAACATACGTCAGTGCGATGACAGCATGCTTGTTCAATGGCAAATTTACACCAGCTAACCTCATATGTTTTTCTCAAGTCTGTTGTTTGTTCCGAAGATCACCCCTGGCGCTGCTTGTGGCTTGGATTCACCTTGCAGATCACAAATCGTTTCCCTTTGCGCTTGATAATCCTGCAGTGCTCGCAACGTTTTTTGATAGACGAAAATATTTTCATGGTAAACCCTACGCTAAGATTGTCCGGTCAGTCCAAAATATGAAAAGGCTTTTAATGTAATATATCCCTCTCTAATAATCAACCGGAAGTTGGACATTTATTGATATTTCTACTTGTACCTGTAGGTAATTCTACCCTTTGAAAGATCATAAGGAGAGATCTGCACCTTGACCTTGTCTCCAGGGAGAATGCGGATATAGTGCATCCTGATCTTGCCGGACACGTGCGCAAGCACCTCAAGTCCGTTTTCAAGCCGCACCCTGAACTGGGCATTCGGAAGCGCTTCCAGAATTTCGCCTTCTATTTCGATTGATTCTTCCTTGGCCAAAGTAGCTCTCCGCTTAACTGGTGATTGATATGTATTCAGTCTTTTCCCGACTGCGACAGGGTCAGCACCTCTGCGGCACCCTCCCTGATGGCAATAGTATGCTCGAAATGCGCTGACGGTTTTCCGTCTTCCGTCACGGCAACCCACGCCCCTCGTTTGCTGACCGCCCTGCGGGACCGCCCGAGGGCAATCATCGGCTCAATGGCGATCGTCATGCCGCTACGCAGCCTGACTCCGGAATTTCGCCGGCCGTAATTGGGAACCGCCGGGTCTTCGTGAAGCTCGCTTCCGATGCCGTGACCGACCATGTTCTCGATAACACTGAATCCGAATGAGCGCGCGTGCTCCTCAATTGCCGCAGATACCTCGCCGAGACGGTTTCCTGCAACGGCCTGGGCTATGCCGAGGTCAAGACATTCACGGGTAACATCCACCAGCTTCTGCACCTCCGGTGCAATCTCGCCAAGAACGAACGTCCTTGCCGCATCTCCGTGGTATCCACCTTTATACACACCGCAATCGACCGAGACAATGTCGCCTTCACGGACGACTCGCTTCGAGCTCGGCACGCCGTGGACAACCTCCTCATTGATCGAAACACACAGCGTGGCGGGATACGGTGTCACGCCAACCTCTCCCTTGGGTACGTAATTCAGAAAACTGGGTACGGCATGGTGGTCACGAATGAACTGCTCGGCAAGATCGTCAAGGCGTTTTGTCGTCATGCCCGGGGCGATCTCAAGCTGAAGCATGTCGAGAACCCGAGCCACAAGGGCACCGGATTCCCGCATAAGTTCTATTTCCCGTTCGCTTTTGATCGTGATCATGCCGTCACCGTTCAGCCCTGACGGCCCCTTGACTTCGCGGTTTTCATGAACCCGTCGTAATGGCGCATCATCAGATGGCTTTCGACCTGCTGAAGCGTATCGAGTCCGACGCTGACGATGATCAGAAGACTGGTACCTCCGAAAAACTGTGCAAATCCAGGGGTGACGTTCCCAAACTTCGTCAGGAAGGTCGGCAGGATCGCGATGATCGCGAGCGATATCGCGCCGGGAAGCGTAATCCTGGTCAGGATATTGTCGATGAACTCAGCCGTACCCTTTCCTGGCCTGATGCCGGGAATGAAGCCGCCCTGACGTCGCATGGTGTCGGCGACCTCCTTGGGGTTGAAGGCTATGGCCGTGTAGAAATAGGTAAAGAAGACAATCATCGATCCGAAGATCACGGCGTACCACCATGAGTCGTAGGCAAGCGCACCAGCCATCTTCTGCATCACCTCGTTCTCGGGGAAAAAGGAGAGGAAGGTGCTGGGCAGGAACATGATCGACTGGGCGAAAATGATCGGCATGACGCCGGCCGTGTTGATCCTCATCGGGATATATTGGGTGCCTCCCCCGTAGACTTTTCGACCGACGACACGCTTGGCGTGCTGGACCGGAATCCTGCGGGTGGCGACGGTGAGGACAATGACGACGGCGACGATCGAGACCATGATGGCAAGGATGATCATCTCCACGATCCAGTTCTTGCTGCCAAGCGATACCGACTGTACCTCAGCGACCAGGGACTGGGGAAAGCGCGCGAGAATACCGATCATGATGATCAGCGAGATGCCGTTGCCGATACCGCGCTCGGTGATGCGCTCGCCAAGCCACATCACGAAGACCGTGCTTGCCGTCAGGATGAAAACTGCCGTAATCGTGAACAGGAATCCGGGATCGGGAACCACCACCTTTCCGAAAGAAGATGGGCTTGCCAGGCTGACGCTGACACCCCAGGCCTGAAGAGCGGCAACCAGGATCGTGCCGTAACGGGTGTACTGGTTGATTTTCTGCCTTCCCTCTTCGCCCTCTTTCTGAAGCTTCTGGACATACGGGGTGACCGCGCCGAGGAGCTGGACGATGATCGATGCGGAGATGTAGGGCATGATGCCGAGGGAAAAGATGGAGGCGCGTGCGAACGCGCCACCGACGAACAGGTCAAACAGGCCGAAAAGATCATTCGTGTGGGCTGATGAGCCTGCGGAAACCGCTGCTGCATCCACCCCCGGAATGGTTATGTGAGATCCAAGCCTGTAAATGAAGAGAAGCAGGAGGGTATAGAGGATCCGCTGCCGTAACTCCGGTATTTTATTGATATTCCTTATACTCTCGGTAAGCTTCATGGCACCTCAGTCCCTTTTAGGGCTTGACTTTTTTCTTGACAACCTTCACAACTTTTGCTTTGGGCCTCAGGAGTGCTTCTTCAAGCGGCAGGCCGTTGACCTTCGAAGCCTCTTCGAGGGTACGGAACGCCTGAGTGGTCTTGCCGCCGGCCTTCACGATCTTCTCTTCGGCAGTCTTGCTGAAGAAGTGCGCCGTAATGGTGACCGATGAAGAAATGTCACCGTTGCCAAGCACCTTGAAATAGTCCTGGTTGCTGGCGTTGCAGAGATGCTTCAGGTCGAGCACACCGATTTCGTCGTTCACGTATCCCTTTTCAATCCACTGCTGGATCTGCGAAACATTGACGCTGATCACCGATTTCCTGTTCGGAGGTGTGAACCCGAACTTGGGAAGCCTCCTGTAGATCGGAACCGTGCCGCCTTCAATGATCGGGCGCTGGTAGCCGCTTCTCGCCTGCTGACCCTTGTTGCCCTTGCCGGCGGTGGTGCCATTTCCGGAACCGGGGCCGCGACCGACCCTTTTCTTGTTTTTGACTGCACCCTTGGCAGGACGAAGTGAACTTAAATCCATTGTTAGATTCCCCAACTTTCTTTTATGAATGCTTGTTACTGCTCTTCGACCTTCACGAGGTGCTGCACGACGCGGATCTGACCCCTGGTGCAGGCGTTGTCCTTGAGTTCAACCTTGTGGTTCGGGCGGCCGAGGCCGAGAGCCTTGATCGTCGACTTCTGCTTCTTGGTGCCGCCGATCACGCTGCGCACCTGCGTAACTTTAATCATTTTATCGCTCATGATCACCATTTCTCCTTTTTAGCTTTCAAATACCTCTTTCAGGCTCTTCGAACGGCGCTCTGCGACATCGTTCGCGTCGGAAATGCTCTGAAGCCCCTTGATTGCGGCCTTGACCACGTTGTGAGGATTCGACGAACCGAGAGACTTGGTGAGGATGTCATGAATTCCTGCCATTTCAAGCACAGCTCTTACGGCACCACCGGCGATGAGACCGGTACCGGGGGTTGCCGGCTTCATGAGGACCTTTGCCGATCCGTATTTGGCGACAATCGGGTGCGGGATGGTCCCCTTCACGATCGGCACCTTGACCACGTTCTTCTTTCCATCTTCTACGCCTTTGGCGATAGCGTCCTGAACTTCGTTCGCTTTTCCGAGCCCGTATCCAACATGGCCATCCTTGTCTCCGACAACAACGATCGCATTGAAGCCAAAGCGCTTGCCGCCCTTGACGACCTTTGCGGTTCTGTTGATGTGCACCAGCTTCTCTTTCAGATTCAACTCACCGGGCTTGATGCTCCTGGCAGATTTTTTCGACATGTACTTTCTCTCGTTGAAAAGTTTTAAAAGATCAGTCCTGCTTCACGAGCACCGTCGGCCAGAGCCTTGATGCGACCGTGATACCGGAATCCGTTCCTGTCGAAAACGACAGCGGTGATGCCCTTTGCAAGGGCCTTTTCGGCCAGCATCTTGCCGATCATGGCGCTGACTTCGCTCTTGGTCCCGGTAAAACCGGCACTGTCTTTCGACATCGTCGACGCCGACAGAATGGTCTGGCCTTTGTCATCGTCGATCAACTGTGCATAGATCTGGGACAGGCTCCTGAAAATGCAAAGCCTCGGCCTTGCCTCGGTGCCGTGAACACTTGCTCTGCTCCGTGCCTTGATTTTCTGCCTGCGTGCAGCTTTATCGATTTGGCTCATTATCTCTAACCCTGTAAATGTTATTACCTGACTTTATATCCTTTCAGGACTGCCGGTTACTTGCCGGCTGCCTTGCCTTCCTTGCGACGGATCACTTCGCCTTCGTACTTGATGCCCTTGCCGCGATACGGTTCAGGCTTCCTGAACGAGCGGATCTTTGCGGCGATCTGCCCAACCAGGGCCTTGTCGATGCCGCTGATGAGAACAGTGACCGGATCCGGCACCTCGATCTTGATCTCACCGGGAGCCTTGAAATAGATCATGTGCGAATACCCGAGGGTCATGGCAAGCAGATCACCCTTGAGTTCTGCACGATAACCGACACCGGTGATCTCGAGTTTACGGGTGAACCCTTTGGTTACCCCTTCGATCATGTTGTTCACCAGCATGCGGTACAAGCCGTGCATCGCCCTGGAGCGTTTGGTGTCATCGATCCTCTGGACCGTAACGACTCCATCAGCGACGGAAATAGTAACTTCATTGCACATGGCCTGGGTAAGCGATCCCTTGGGGCCGGTGACGCTGATCATATTGTCCTTCACCTCGACCTTAGCCTGATCAGGAAGACTGATCGGCATTTTTCCTATTCTTGACATGGTATACTGAAGCGCTTATGAAATTAATAAATACGGAACAGGACCTCGCCGCCGACATTCTGGTCGCGAGCTTCCTTGTCGGTCAGGACACCTTTCGAGGTCGAAAGGATGAACAGGCCGAGACCGCCGAGATACCTCTTGATATCCTTGCCGTCGTAGACCCTGCGGCCGGGCTTGCTGACCCTGGCGATCTCCTTGATGGCATGCTGTCCTTCAGCGGTATACTTCAGTTCGATGCGGATGAAGGGGAACTGCTCGGAGGTGATCACCGTGTAGTTCTTGATATATCCTTTCTCTACAAGCAACTTCGAGAGGTTCTCCCTCAGCTTTGAATACGGAATATCGGTCGTCTTGTTTTTGGCACTTCCGGCGTTTCTGATCCGGGTGATGAAATCGGCTATGGAATCCGTTACAGGCATGGCTAACAGTTGGTTACATTCGTAAATGAACAGACATCTTTTTTTTCGTATCGGGAAGCCGGCTTACCAGCTGGCTTTCCTGATACCGGGAATTTTGCCTTCCAGCGCCAGCTTGCGGAACATATGCCGGCAAAGTCCGAACTTTGCATAGTTTCCACGCCCGCGTCCGGTCAGGACGCAACGGTTGCGGACCCTGGTCGCAGAACTGTCGCGGGGGAGCTGCTGCAGCGCGGCATAATCGCCGGCCTTCTTCAGCTCTTCACGCTTTGCCGCGTACTTCTCGACAAGTTTCTTCCTCTTTTCGTTTCTCGCTATGATGCTTTTCCTTGCCATCTTGGTCTCTGATAAAGGTGATTAGTTCTTCTTCTTGAACGGCATGCCCATCAGGGTGAGAAGCTCGAAAGCCTCCTCGTCCGTGTTGGCAGACGTAACAAAACTGATATCCATGCCATTGATCCTCGGAACCTTGTCGATGTCGATTTCCGGGAAAATGATCTGCTCCCTGATGCCTGCGTTGTAGTTGCCGCGACCGTCGAAGCTCGTGTCGCTCAGTCCGCGGAAATCACGGATCCTCGGCACCGCAACCGATACGAAGCGATCCATGAACTCATACATGATCTTGCTGCGGAGGGTGACGCGGCAGCCGATAGCCTGGCCTTCGCGAAGCTTGAAGTTTGAAATGGCCTTCTTGGCCTTCCGGACCTGCGGCTTCTGGCCGGTGATCTGGCCAAGCTCCTGCATCGCGGTCTCAAGGAGTTTCGGTTCGGCAGCCGCCTCACCGACGCCGATGTTCACCGAGATCTTCTCGAGCCGGGGAACCATCATGACATTCTTGTATTTGAAGCGCTCCATGAGCTTTGGTACGACATTCTCGCGGTAGTGTACCTCAAGGCGTGCAGGCATTGCGGGCTCCTGCGGGGCATTCTCGACTTTTTTCGACATCTCTTCCTTTATCCATTTTTCAGGGTGGTCTTGGTCACCCTGCCATTAGTTTATTGCTTTCAGCTCTTCTTGACGTTCGATGCGTGAATGGGAAACTCGCGCTCGATGATCGATCCCTGGGGATTCGCCTGGGTGGGGCGCATATGGCGCTTGCGGATGTTCACCCCCTCGATGATGACGCGGCCCTTCTGGGGGAACACTTTCAGAACCTTTCCGGCCTTGCCTTTATCGTTACCGCTGATCACGACAACAGCATCATTCTTCTTGACGTGGAGCTTGATCTTCTTTTTAGTAGCTGTTTTCATGGCTTGTCATGTATGATAGTATTCATAAACCTGAGCGGGAGACGGGACTCGAACCCGCGACCAACAGCTTGGAAGGCTGTGACTCTACCAGCTGAGTTACTCCCGCTTGTCCGCTCCTCAGAGAACCTCTGGGGCGAGCGATACAATCTTCATATACCTCTTGTCGCGAAGCTCGCGTGCGACCGGCCCGAAGATACGGGTGCCTCTCGGCTCGCCCTGGGCGTTCAGCAGCACAACGGCATTCTCGTCAAACCTTATGTATGAGCCGTCTTTCCTTTTCTGCTCTTTCACGCAACGGACAACGACCGCCTTGCAGACATCTTTCTTTTTGACGACGCCGCCAGGAACCGCCGCCTTGACCGATACCATGACCAGGTCGCCGATCGAGGCATAACGCCTTCCGGTACCGCCGAACACATGAATACAACGAACTTTCTTCGCTCCGCTATTATCGGCAACAACCAGATTAGTCTCTTTCTGGATCATCCTGCATTAACCCCTTTAAAGTGATAGTAAACCCGTTTACTTGGCTTTTTCAACGATTTCGACAAGCCTGCAGCTCTTGCGCTTGCTCAGCGGCCGGCACTCGGTCACGCGAACCAGGTCGCCCACGGCGGCCTCGTTCTTCTCGTCATGCGCCATGAGTTTGGTGGTCTTCTTGAAATATTTCTTGTAGACAGGATGCTGGACACGCCGCTCCACAACGACGACGATACCCTTGTCCATGCTGTCGCTGACGACCTTGCCCAACCAGCTCTTCTTCTTGCTCCTCGCTTCGGATACACCTGACATTGCTGCGTTGCCCATTTGATTTTCGTTCATGTTGAAACCGGTTATTTATTACCTGCGCCCTGGCGTCAGGCCTTGCTGTTTTCCTGAAGCTCCATCTTCCTGAGCTGGGTCTTCATCCTGGCGATATCTCGCCTGGAATTGCGGAAAACCATCGGATTCTGAGGCAGTTCGATTGCCTTGTAAAAGTTGATATCGGCCAACCTGTTCTGCAGCTCTTCAATCTTCACGAGAAGCTCCTGCTTGCCCATGGCCACAATTTCGTGTTTTTTCATGATATATGCGTTCCTTTTGCTCTTTAACCTTCGTAATCGGGCCTGACGATGAACTTGGTCTTGATGGGAAGCTTCTTGGCTGCGAGCCTGAACGCTTCGATCGCAACATCCTGCGGGACACCATCGGCTTCAAACATGACGCGTCCGGGCTTGACGACGGCAACCCAGAACTCGGGTGAACCCTTACCGGAACCCATTCGGGTTTCCGCCGGCTTCTTCGATACCGGTTTGTCCGGGAAAATCCTGATCCAGATTTTTCCATCCCTCTTCATGAAACGGGTCATGGCAACACGGGCGGCTTCGATCTGACGGCTGGTGATCCAGGCCGGCTCAAGCGCTTTCAGGCCAAACGAACCAAACGACACGTCAGTTCCGCGACCGGCGACGCCTTTCATGCGTCCCCGCTGCATCTTTCTATATTGAACCCTCTTTGGCATTAACATACCGGCAACTCCATTCTTTTCAGATTATATGGTACTTGGTGACGTTCAGGCCTTTTTGGCTGGACGGCGGCGACGTTTCGCACCGCGAGGATCATCACGACGGCCTCTTGACCTTGCATCGCCACGGCGTTCCTGCATCTTCTTCATTTCGTCCTCTTCGATGGCGTCGAGCCTCTGGACGAGCACTTCGCCCTTGTAAACCCAAACCTTGATACCAATGGCTCCAGCGATGGTGTGGGCGGTCACGCTTGCGTAGTCGACGTTCGCGCGAAGGGTGTGTAGCGGAATCTTGCCCTCCTTGTACTGCTCGGCCCTGGCGATTTCAGCACCACCGAGACGGCCTGCGCAACGGATCCTGACGCCCTCGGCCCCAGCCCTCATGGCCTGCTGGATCGCCTGTTTCATGGCACGGCGGAAGGAAACGCGGTTTTCGAGCTGGTAAGCGATATTCTCACCGATAAGCTGCGATTCAATCTCCGGCTTGATCACCTCGACCACATCAATCTTGACCTCTTTGGAGGTGATGCGGGTCAGCTCCTGGGAAAGGTTGTTGATCTCTTCGCCCTTGCGTCCGACGACGGCGCCAGGACGTGCGGCATAGATATTGATCTTGATATGCTTCGTCGTACGCTCGATGACGATGCGTGCTATTCCTGCCTTTTCCTTCTTCAGCCTTGCAAGGACATAGTTACGGATAACGTAATCCTGCTTGATCTTTTCGGCGATAACCGGTCCGTCATCGTACCAGCGGGAAGTCCAGTCCTTGATGATTCCCAGCCTGAATCCGGTTGGATTTACTTTCTGACCCAATGTTATCTCCTTGTTTTATTTGGTTACCGGTTTTGTCACCTTGTCCACAACAATGGTCAGGTGATTGGACCGCTTGCGGATCCTGTAGGCCCGACCCATCGGGGCCGGCAGAAGCCTCTTCAGCGAAGAGCCCTCGTCGACAAAGACGGCTTTCACGAACAGCTCGTTGTCGTTCACCCTTTCGTCCGGGTTGAGCTGTGTGTAGTTTGCCACTGCCGATTTGAGCGTAACCATCACATTGCGTGCTGCGCTTTTTGTGGAGTTGAGCAGGATGGCTTTCGCCTGGTCGACCTGCTTGCCACGTACAAGGCCGGCAACGAGCCGCATTTTCCTGGGCGACGTCGGTGTATGCCGTAAAATTGCTTTAGCTTGCATGATATCTCTTACCTTTCCGCGTTATTCAGATTATTTTTTCCTGGGTGCCGAACCGCCCTTTTCAGCCTTGCCGCCCGCATGGCCGCGGAACGTCCTGGTAGGAGCGAACTCACCAAGCTTGTGGCCCACCATGTTTTCGCTGACATAGACCGGGACATGGGTCTTGCCGTTGTGGACTGCAACCGTATGACCGACGAAATCCGGAGAAATCATGGAGCTCCTCGACCAGGTCTTGACCACCTTCTTCTCGCCTTTGCTATTCATGTCAAGGATCCGCTTCTCCAGCTTCAGTTCGATGAAGGGGCCCTTTTTCAGTGATCTTGGCATAATACTCTCTGCTTGTTGTTAATTACCACAAAGTTTACTTGGCGTTCCTGCCGCGGACGATCAGTTTCGTCGAGGCTTTCTTCTTGTTCCTGGTTTTCAGGCCTTTCGCAAGCTGACCCCAAGGAGACTTCGGATGCTTTCTGCCACCGCCGGACTTCGATTTACCTTCACCGCCGCCCATCGGATGGTCGACCGGGTTCATGGCCATGCCTCGGGTCTGGGGACGGATACCGAGCCAGCGGCTCCTTCCGGCCTTTCCAAGGCTGATATTCTCGTGCTCCGAATTGCCGATGACGCCGATGGTTGCACGGCATTCGACACGGACCTTCCTGATTTCGCCCGAAGGCATCTTCAGGGTTGCATAGTTTCCTTCGCGAGCCGCAAGCACGGCATATGCGCCGGCAGACCTTGCCATCTGGCCGCCCTTGCCGGCCTTGAGTTCAATATTATGTACGTCGGTACCGATCGGAATGTTCTTCAGGGGCATCGTGTTGCCAACCCTGATGTCAACCTTTTCACCGCTTTCGAGTTGGTCGCCGACTTTTATCCCTTTGGGAGCGAGAATATAACGTTTTTCTCCATCAAGATAACTAAGAAGTGCAATCCTGGCTGAACGGTTCGGATCGTACTCGATCGAGGCAACCTTTGCCGGTACTCCATCCTTGTTGCGCTTGAAATCGATGATCCTGTAAAACCTCTTGTGTCCGCCACCCATGTGGCGTGAGGTCACTCGACCGTTGCTGTTACGTCCGCCGGTTCTCTTGATCGGCACAAGAAGGCTTTTTTCGGGCTGACTCTTGGTGATCTCCTCGAACCCTGCATATGATGCGAACCTCGTGCCCGGCGTGACCGGTGCTAATTTCCTGATTGCCATCGTAATGTGTATCTATCCAGTTGTTAATCCTTGTTGTCGCTCTTTTCCGACACGCCGGCATAGTAATCGATTACCTGCCCGTTGCCGAGAGTCACTATCGCTTTTTTCCAGTCGCTCTTCTTGCCGGCGATAAGGCCTTTGCGGGTGTGCTGCCTTTTCGACTTGCCGAGGCAGTTCACCGTGCGAACGGAAGTGACATTGACGCCGAACTTCTGCTCAACCGCTTTCTTGATATCTTCCTTATCTGCGTCCGGCTTGACCTGGAACACGTACTGGCCTTTCTGCTCGGTAAGCCTGGTGCTCTTTTCAGTCAGCCACGGCCGCAACAACGGGTTTTTCATTGCAATCTCTCCTATTTTAGGCAAACAGTAATTACCCTAATGTTTCTTCTATTTTCTGCAGGGCGGCCTTCTGGAAAAGCACGGCCTGGCTGTTGAGTATGTCGTAGGTCGATGCGTTCTCGGCGACCATGACGTTCAGCTTTTCGATATTCCTGCCCGAAGTGCTGACTACGGCATCATAGGCAGATGTCAGCATCAGGGTTTTCTTGCCTGCAAGGCCGAGATTCTTCAGCATGTCGGCAACCGGCCTGGTCTTGATGCCTTCGAGGCTGAAATCCTCGACGACGACGATCTGACCTGCGAATGCCTTGGAGCTCAGCGCCGAACGGCGGGCAAGCTGCTTGACTTTCTTGTTGACCTTCTGATCGTATGAACGGGGCTTGGGGCCGAAAATCGCTCCACCGCCAACCATCGTGCCCGAACGGGTAGATCCCTGGCGGGCGTTGCCCGTGCCCTTCTGGCGAAACGGCTTCCTGCCGCCGCCACGGACTTCCGCGCGGGTCTTTGCCTTATGGGTTCCCTGCCTGCGGTTCGCGAGAATTGCCTTGACGTCGAGGTACATGGCATGCTCGGAAACTTCTATACCGAAAATTTCATCGTTCAGCGTCACAACCTCACCGGTTTCCGCACCCTGTATATTGAGTACTTTTAATTCCATGGTTCCCTGCACTCAGCGTTTACTTTGTTGTTGAAACAATCTTTACATAGGAATTTTTCGGACCCGGCACAGCTCCCTTCACGACAATGAGATTCGATTCCGGCATGATCCTGACGATCTCGAGATTCCTGACCGTCACATTATCGGTGCCCATACGACCCGCCATCCTGGTGCCCTTGAAGGTCCTTGAAGGGTCGGAAGATCCGCCCACGGAACCCGGGGCGCGAAGCCTGTCGGACTGACCGTGCGTTCTGGAACCGCCGCCAAAGTTGTGGCGCTTGACGACACCGGCAAAACCCTTTCCTTTCGATACGCCAAGCACATCGATCTTTTCGCCTTCGCTGAACACGCTGACGCTGATCGGGTTTCCGGCTTCCAGCTCACCCTCGAGGAGTGTCTTGCTGAATTCGGCCATCATGTAGCCGGGTTTCACCCCTGCTTTCTTGTAGTGGCCGGCCATAGGCTTGGTGACCTTTTTTTCGTCACGCTCGCCAAACCCTAACTGATATGCTTCATAGCCATCTTTAGCAGTGCTCTTTACCTGAGTCACATAACACGGCCCGGCCTGAATCACCGTGCAGGGAACAGCTTCACGCTTATCATTGTATAAGCGGGTCATGCCGATCTTTTTCCCGAGAATCGCACCCATATCCGATTACCTTTTCTATTTCGTTAAGACTTAATTTCTACATCAACTCCACTGGGAAGCTCAAGCTTCATCAGCATATCAATGGTCCTGGCCGTCGGGTTGATGATTTCGATCAACCGTTTGTGCGATGAAAATGCAAACTGCTCACGGGACTTCTTGTCGACGTGAGGCGAGCGGTTGACGGTATACACATGCGTTTTCGTGGGCAGCGGAATGGGGCCAAAAATAATGGCATCCGTTTGCTTGACCACATCAATAATCTTCAAAGCCCATTTATCGACGAGGCTATGGTCGTAGGACTTGAGCTTAATCCTGATCTTTTGCTGAACAGCCACTGGTCTATCCCTGTTTCGATGGTTTCTATAAAAAAGGGGCGAGTGCGCTGCCTCGCCCCGGGAAGACAATCAACCTATTATTCGACGATCTTGGTTACGGAACCTGCGCCGACGGTACGGCCACCCTCGCGGATAGCGAACCTGAGGCTCTCTTCCATAGCGATCGGAGCGATCAGCTCAACATCGACGGAAAGGTTGTCGCCAGGCATAACCATCTCGACACCTTCAGGAAGGGTCACCGAACCGGTAACGTCGGTGGTCCTGAAGTAGAACTGCGGACGATAGCCGTTGAAGAACGGAGTGTGGCGGCCACCCTCCTCCTTTTTCAGGATGTAGACCTCAGCCTTGAACTTCGTGTGCGGCTTGATGCTGCCGGGTTTGGCGATAACCATGCCACGCTCGAGCTCGGTCTTGTCGACACCCCTGAGGAGCAGACCGGCGTTGTCACCTGCCTGACCTTCGTCGAGGATCTTCTGGAACATTTCGATACCGGTAACGACCGACTTGCGGGTCGGCTTCAGGCCGACGATTTCGACTTCCTCACCAACCTTGATGTGGCCCCTTTCGATCCTGCCGGTACCGACGGTACCACGGCCGGAGATCGAGAACACGTCTTCGACCGGCATCAGGAACGGCTTGTCGACGTCGCGGACAGGCTGCGGAATGTAGCTGTCGACGGCATCCATGAGTTCCATGATCGCTTTCTCGCCTTCAGCGTCGCCTTCGAGCGCCTTCAGTGCGGAACCCTTGACGATCGGAATATCGTCACCGGGGAAACCGTACTCGGTAAGCAGTTCGCGGAGTTCCATTTCGACCAGCTCGAGGAGTTCCGGGTCTGCGATGTCAACCTTGTTCAGGAAAACAACCAGGGCGGGAACGTTCACCTGACGGGCAAGCAGGATGTGCTCACGGGTCTGGGGCATCGGGCCGTCGGTACCGGCAACGACGAGGATAGCGCCGTCCATCTGGGCAGCACCGGTGATCATGTTCTTGATGTAGTCAGCGTGGCCGGGGCAGTCGATGTGCGCATAGTGACGTGCCTTGGTCTGATACTCGACGTGTGCGGTCGAGATGGTAATACCCCTCTCCCTCTCTTCAGGTGCCTTGTCGATGTCGCCGAACTCACGGAAAGCGGCCATGCCCTGCTTGGCGAGAACGCTGGTGATCGCAGCGGTCAGGGTGGTTTTGCCGTGGTCAACGTGACCGATAGTACCAATATTTACGTGGGGTTTATCCCTCTTGTATGACTCTTTAGCCATAGCTATTCTCCCTGTCTGTTATCTGTTTAGTGATGCGATGATGAAAAACCTTTACTCAGAATCCTTGCCAACCCTCTTCTCCTGCATGGCCTCGGCGATGCTGCGAGGCACCTCGCGATAGCTTTCGAACTCCATCGAGTAGTTAGCGCGACCCTGGGTCATGGAACGGAGGTCCGTCGAGTAACCGAACATTTCGGAGAGCGGCACCTTTGCGTTCACGAACTGCGCGCCTGCGCGCTGACCCATGCCCTCGATGTGACCACGGCGTCCGGACAGGTCGCCCATGACGTCACCGAGATACTCTTCCGGAGTGATGACCTCAACCTTCATGATCGGCTCGAGCAACACCGGGTTCGCCTTCTTGGCGGCACCCTTGAAGCCGATGGAACCAGCGATCTTGAAGGCCATTTCAGAAGAGTCAACCTCGTGATACTTACCGTCGATCAGGGTGACTTTGATATCCTGCATCGGGAATCCGGCGACCACACCATCTTTCATGGCCCCCTGGATACCGGCGTTGACTGCCGGCACATACTCTTTCGGAATCACACCGCCCTTGATGCCGTCGACAAACTCGTAGCCCTTGCCCTCTTCGAGCGGCTCGACCTTGAGGACGACCAGACCGAACTGGCCCTTGCCACCGGACTGACGAACGAACTTGCCTTCGAACTCGACTGAACCGCGGATGGTTTCGCGATAGGCGACCTGCGGCTGGCCGACGTTGGCCTCGACCTTGAACTCACGCTTCAGGCGGTCGACAAGGATTTCGAGGTGCAACTCACCCATGCCCGCGATCAGCGTCTGGCCTGTTTCTTCATCGGTCTTCACGCGGAACGTAGGATCCTCCTCGGCGAGCTTGGCAAGCGAAATGCCCAACTTGTCCGAATCGGCCTTGGTTTTCGGCTCGACCGCAATTTCGATGACCGGCTCGGGGAAGACCATCTTCTCGAGCACGATCGGATTGCTTTCATCGCAGAGCGTATCGCCGGTCCTCACATCCTTGAGACCAACGGCGGCGGCGATGTCGCCGGTATAGACGCAGTCACGCTCTTCACGCTTGTTGGAGTGCATCTGCAGCACACGGCCGACGCGCTCTTTCTTGCCCGTAACAGAATTGAGAACATAGCTGCCGGCATTGAGCACGCCGGAGTAAACCCTGAAGAAGGTCAGCTTGCCGACAAACGGGTCGGTAGCGATCTTGAAGGCGAGGCCGGCAAACGGCTCCTCGTCCTTCGGTTCGCGAACGACCGGCTCTTCGGTCCTGGGGTGGTGCCCCTCGACCGCGCCAACATCGACCGGCGAAGCCAGGCAATCGATGACGGCGTCCAGCATGAACTGAACCCCCTTGTTCTTGAATGAGGATCCGCAGAGCACCGGGATGATGGTCACGGTGAGTGTCGCCTGGCGAAGCACGTTGCGGATCTCCTCTTCGGTGATCTCTTCGCCGTTCAGGTACTTTTCGAGAAGGGTCTCGTCGAGTTCGGAAACCGCTTCAAGCATATTGATGCGCCAGGTGCGAGCCTCGTTCTCGAGGTCGTGCGGAATCTCCACCTCGGTGTAGGTGCTCCCGTCCTCTTTATCGTAGATGATCCCCTTCATCCTGATCAGATCGACGAATCCGGCGAAGATCTCGCCCTCGCCAATCGGGATCTGGATCGGCACCGGGTTGGCGCCGAGGCGCTCCCTGATTGCCTTGACGGTTTCGAAGAAGTCCGCACCGACGCGGTCCATCTTGTTGACATAGGCAATCCTCGGCACACCGTACTTGTTGGCCTGGCGCCAGACCGTCTCGGACTGGGGCTCGACGCCGCCCACAGCGCAGAACAGCGCAACCGCGCCATCAAGCACCCTGAGCGAGCGTTCCACCTCGACCGTGAAGTCGACGTGGCCGGGAGTGTCGATAATATTGATCCTGTGGTTGATTCCAGCGAAGTTGCCGAACTTCGGAGTCCAGAAACAGGTGGTCGCCGCCGAGGTGATCGTAATGCCGCGCTCCTTCTCCTGTTCCATCCAGTCCATGGTGGCGCCGCCCTCATGAACCTCGCCCATCTTGTGCAGACGACCGGTATAGTAGAGAATCCTCTCCGTGGTCGTGGTCTTGCCCGCATCAATATGGGCCATGATCCCGATATTCCTGACTTTATCTAACGCAACCTGCCGTGTCATTGTACAATCCAATTTTAAATAATTCCTAACAGACTCAGAACCTGAAATGGGCGAACGCCTTGTTGGCCTCGGCCATGCGATGGACTTCGTCACGCTTCTTGACCGATGCACCCTGCTCGGAGGCTGCGTCGAGCAGCTCGGCAGCGAGCCTCTCGGCCATTGAACGACCGCCACGCTTGGTAGCATACTGCTTGATCCAGCGGAACGCAAGCGCCGTTCTCCTGGAAGGCTTGACCTCCATCGGGATCTGGTAGGTAGCTCCACCAACCCTCTTGCTGCGAACCTCGACAACCGGAGCGACGTTGTTCATCGCCTTGCGGAACACCTCAAGAGCATCGCCACCCTCGACCTTGTTTGACATGATGTCGAATGCGTCGTAGACAACCTTGGCGGCAACAGCCTTCTTCCCGTCGAGCATGATCGCATTGATCAGACGGGCTACCGTCTCATCCTTGTAACGGAAATCAACCTCGCGCCCACCGTATCCGGAACCCTTCTTTCCCATTATTATCCGAGTTAAAAATTCAGTTTATCTTTTCTTTGCTGGTGCGGGAGCGCCTGCCTTCGGCTGCTTGGCTCCGTATTTCGAACGGCTCTGCTTGCGATCGGACACACCTGACGTATCCAGGGAACCGCGAACGATGTGGTAGCGCACACCGGGAAGATCCTTTACCCTGCCGCCACGGATCAGCACAATGGAGTGCTCCTGGAGGTTGTGGCCTTCGCCAGGAATATAGGCGGTCACCTCGATCTTGTTCGACAGCCTGACGCGAGCAACCTTACGAAGCGCAGAGTTCGGCTTTTTCGGTGTGGTCGTGTAGACACGGGTGCAGACACCCCGCTTCTGGGGACATTTTTCCAGTGCCGGGGAAGCGGTCTTCGACGCTTTTATACTTCTTCCGTGCCTGATAAGCTGCTGAATCGTCGGCATACGATATACTCTCTTTCTTTTTCGTTTGAAACTTCCGATGAAAAATCATTCAGGAAAATCCGTAAGGACAGCCAAAGTACAAGTTTTCCAAAAAAAAACAAAACATGGACGTGCTATTTTTTGCTTCAAACACGATTTCCCGCACATTTCTCGGCGTCGGTCACCCACCAGCCCGATCCACGCTCCCATTATTATAAATAAAGGGCAAGGTTCCAATCATCAGAACCTTGCCCTTGAGATACGTCACCGGAAGCTGACTTATGAATACGCTTCAGTTCGGGTACTCCACCCCGTAGATCTTCCCCATCCTGGTCACCTCCTGTTTGACCATGTTGCGCAACTCCCTCGGCTGGCACACTTCGGCCTGGGCGCCGAAGTGCATGACCCATCGCTTGACCGCCTCGAGAGAGGAGAGCGTCAGGCTGAGGGTCAGCGATCCGTCTTCATGTTCTTCGAATTTCTGGCTCGGGTGCCACTTGCGTAACCTGATCCATCGCGATTGATGGGGCGTGAACCGGACGGAGATGTCAAAGGGAAATGTGCTGTTGCGATGATGAAAGAGCCGGTCGATATAATCCAGTATGCCGAAAAGCGACGGAAGCATGAAGCTGTCTTCGGTCAGCACGGGATCGAAAACCCGGCTGAGGTCAAAAGCCCTGATCTTCTTGTGCTCTTCACAGCAGGCGATGAGATACCAGAGCCCCCCTGATTGATCGTAATGCAGCCGGTACGGCCTGACGCGCCGCTCAGTGACGGAGTCCCCCAGCGAGGAGTGATAGGAGAACGTCACGATCTGTCGTTGAACGATCGCCGCCTGGAACTGCGACAGGATGCGTTGATCGCAGCATCCTCGGTCGGGTTGGTCGAGGGATGGCGGTTCAAAAAGGGAGC
>JAAXXR010000103.1 GCA_013334335.1 Chlorobiaceae bacterium | reverse complement strand
CTTGTTTTACTCCGATGTCCTACGTCGGGCATGACCGGTGAGACCGGTTGCTGCCAGTTTGTTAAGATAGTCGGCGCCGTGCAGCGCCATGCCGAGCTGGAGCTCGGCGCTCCCAGTCGAACGCCAACGGCATCTTTTTTTCTCCCTGAAAGAGCCGGTTTTACTCCGATGTTCTACGTCGGGGAGGAGCGGTGGGATCGGTTGCTGCCAAGTTGTTAAGATAGTAGGCGCCGTGCGGCGCCATGCCGAGCTGGAGCTCGGCGCTCCCAGGCGAACTCCAATGGTATCTTATTTTCTTACCGGAAGAGCCAGTTTTACTCCGATGTCCTACGTCGGGCATGACCGGTGAGACCGGTTGCTGCCAAGTTGTTAAGAAAGTAGGCGCCGTGCCGAGCTGGAGCTCGGCGTTCCCAGGCGAACTCCAATGGTATCTTTATTCCTTTAAAGAGCTTACGGAAATCCTGGCCCTTGTGAGGGTCTATACTTTTCTCCGCATGTAACGTATGTAGTGCGATTTGACGCGCATCGCATACCATTTGGTGGAAAGGTTCCTGCTCGTGAACTTCGGGCTGCTCAGTTTGATCTCCGGCAGGGTGGCATAGATGGGCTCTCCGTATTTCTTCTGGTACATCTCCGAAAGGATCCTGTAGGAATCGGTTTTTTCGAAGTCATACTCCTTTTCCTGTTCGAACTCTTTTCTGATCTTGCCCTCATCGACATCTTCCCCCCGTTGCTTCAGCAGCTCCACGAACGTATCGTACGTTTCGGACCGGGAATCGTTTCCCTCTTCATAGCTCAAGAGGTCTCCGTCCAGGTCGATCCGTTTCCGGGAAAGCCTCGAGAGCATCTTCTGGAATCCGGCATTCCGGCTCGCGTACCTTCCCGCATTGAAATCGGCGAACACATACTTCCAGTCATCGTAGTGGTGCCGGTAATCGAGCATGTACGCCGTTCCGTAGAAAACCCCGCCTTTACAGGTATAGAGCACCTCACGGATCGTTCCGCCGCCGGCGTTTGCCGGCTTTTTCGGGTAATTCTCGGCAAATTTTACCGATACCTGCATCGAACCTATCGTGGTGACCAGGTCGTCGATATCCTTGTCGAAAACAAGAAGGATCGGTTTGGTGATTTCGGACGAAGTGAACTCATGGTACCAGAGCTCGAAATCCTGTTCGCTTGCGATCGAATCCATGTTTTCGCGGAATGTCTTTCCGTTCGCGGCAACATGGTCCAGCCTGGTCTGGATGATGTAGCGCAATAGCTTGTTCGAATCGAACATGCTGATTTTCTTGCGCAGGATATCCGCCATGTTCCTGTTTTTCGGGCTGACGCTCACACCGCTTTCCTGCGTGATGACCGCCAGGACAGCGCAGACATGCTCCTTGTCGATCGGCTGGCCAAGTTCCTGAAGGCTTTCACGAATGGCCGTTGCCCACGCATCGGCCGATTTATTGCCGGGTTTTGCGGTAAGCACCAGTTTCGTGATCTGTGATTGTGTCAGTCCGGTATCTTTTTTTGAGCATCCGCCCAGGAACAACGCGATAACGACCGTAAGGAAAATTGACCGGTAGGTGGTGCTGATCATATGGTCGAACCAAAGTTGGCGTGGTCGGGCTGGGGAGATATTCTCAACATGAGAAACCTGGGTTTGATACGTTGGTGATGTGCTGAAACTCGACGGAACCAGGCGGATCTGCAAGTCGGTTCAAACGTGCCCATCGAATCAGCCGCTGTGGAAATGCCTGAAACACGAGGCCCCGGTTCATCATCGGGGCTTCGGGTTCCTGGGGCTGTTTTCCTACATCGAGGTCGAGTAATTCGGCGCCTCCTTGGTGATCATCACATCGTGCGGATGGCTCTCCCTGAGTCCGGCGGAGGTGATGCGCACGAATCGGGTCTTCTCCTTGAGCTCGGTGATGTTCCTGACACCGCAGTAACCCATGGAGGATTTCAGGCCGCCGATGAGCTGGTAGACCACTTCATCCAGCCTTCCTTTGGTCGGGATACGACCTTCGATGCCTTCGGGGACATACTTTTTCGTTTCGGCGGACGGGTCCTGGAAGTAGCGGTCGCTGCTGCCTTCCGGTTCGCTCATGGCGCCGAGCGAGCCCATGCCGCGGTAAGCCTTGAACTTCCTTCCTTCATACAGGATGGTCTCTCCCGGGCTTTCGTCGGTACCGGCGAAGATGCTGCCCATCATGACCGTGTCGGCACCTGCCGCGATCGCCTTGGCGATGTCGCCGCTGTATTTGATGCCGCCGTCGGCGATGATCGGGGTGCCGGTTTTGGCCGCCTCTTCGGCACACTTCATGACGGCCGTGAGCTGGGGCATGCCGACACCCGCCACGATGCGGGTGGTGCAGATGCTGCCGGGTCCGATACCTACCTTGACGGCGTCCGCTCCGGCTTTCACGAGGTCCCTGACGCCTTCGGGAGTTGCCACATTTCCCGCGATGATCTGCAGGTCGGGATAGGATTTCCTGACCATTGCGACCGTGTCGAGCACCGCCTGGCTGTGACCGTGGGCGGTGTCAACCGCGATCACGTCCACGCCGGCTTCCACCAGTGCGTCGACCCTCGTCATCGTGTTGGCTCGGATACCCACGGCCGCACCGGCCCGCAGGCGTCCCTGGCTGTCCTTGCACGCGTCCGGGCACTGTTTGCGTTTCTGGATATCCTTGTAGGTGATCAGGCCCTTGAGGTTGCCGTTGTCGTCAATGATCAGCAGCTTCTCGATCTTGTTCTTCATCAGGATCTCCTCGGCACTCGCCAGGTCGATGCCCTCCTTGGCCGTGACGAGGTTGGTCGTCATGATCGTCGTGATCATGTCCCCGATCGACGATTTGATCCGCAGGTCCCTGTTGGTGACGATGCCTTTCAGCATCAGGCCCCCTTCGGTGCCCTGATGCGCCACCACCGGGATGCCGGAAACCGAGTGGCGGATCATGAGGTCGAGCGCATCCTGGATGGTCGCGTCCTCAAAGAGCGTGAACGGGTTGCGGACGATACCGCTTTCGAAGCGCTTGACTTTGGCCACCTGGCGAGCCTGTTCGTCGATCGACAGGTTCTTGTGGATGATTCCTATGCCGCCTGCCCGGGCGAGGGCAATGGCCAGTTCGGCTTCAGTGACCGTATCCATTGCGGCACTGACCAGCGGGATGTTGACCTCTATCTGCCGGGTGAGCCGTGAGGAGACGACGGTTTCCTTGGGAAGCACTGAGGAATATGCAGGTACGAGCAGAACGTCGTCGAACGTCAGTGCATCGTAGAGGATTTTGTCCATAGGGTATGCCTGATTAAAAAGATTGGGGCTAAAAAGTTAATCCGGCAATTTACGAAAGACGGTCGTCAAAGCCAACGCTTGCAACCGCCGATGTCGCCCGAATAAAATCGCCGGTGCACCTGATCGTCTGCCGGACAAACGGCAGGAGCCCCGCTTTTTTTTCAGCTCGTGAGTCACTACAGACTTTTAAAAGACAAAAATACGTTGTACATTGACGATCCATAGAATGGAGAGGTCGCATAGTTGGTCTAGTGCGCTCGCCTGGAAAGCGGGTAGGGTGTAACAGCCCTCGAGGGTTCGAATCCCTCCCTCTCCGCCAGGAAAAGCTGCAGAGTCGCAAGTTCTGCAAGGCTCATGGAAAAGGCAAGAAAGGGAGGGTTCGAAGCCGAGAAGAGGGTTCGAAAACTTCCGGAGGAAGTTTCGACGACGAGCGAAAGCGAGGAGCCCTGTGAAGCAGGGGAGCGAAGCGAATCAATCCCTCCCTCTCCGCCAGGAAAA
>JAAXXR010000045.1 GCA_013334335.1 Chlorobiaceae bacterium | reverse complement strand
CTCATCCTGAAGAATGCCGAGCGCACTCAAGCTCATGGCCTCGATGTCTCCAGGAGCATGGAGAAACCCGTCGACACCGTGTCGGATGAACTCCGGAAAACCTCCGACATTTGTCGCGACCACCGGAACGCCGATGGCAAGCGCCTCGAGTGCGGCAAGGCCGAAGGATTCGGCATTGCTCGGCATGAGCATGAGGTCGGCGATCGACAGGAGGGGCACGATGTCGTCGATCTTGCCAAGGAACCGCACATGGTCGCACAGACAGTTCTCCCTGACCCAAGTCTCGGCCGTGCTCCGTTCAGGGCCGTCCCCCACGAGCAGCAACGTCGCGGGAATGGCTGACCGGATGCGGGCAAATACCTTGAGCACGTCCCCGATGCACTTGACCGGCCGGAAATTCGAAATGTGGATCACCACCTTCCCCCCGCCGACGCCCAGCAGTTCACGGCTCTCCCGCCCGGGCATGCGCCTGAAAACAGCGGTGTCGACAAAATTCGGGATCACCTCAATGGGAACCCTCGGGTTGAACATCTTCACGGTTTCGTCCCGGAGGTAGCCGGACACGGCGGTCACGCCGTCCGACTTGTTGATGGCCATGCGAACGGCATCATGCATGCTCCGATCGGCGCCGACGATGGTGATGTCGGTGCCATGGAGCGTGGTGACGATCCGGAAGCACTTCGCATCCGGGCACTTCTCGTCGAGCATCTGACGCGCCAGAAGGGCGCTGATTGCATGGGGAATGGCGTAGTGGGCATGCACCACGTCGAGATGTTCGTAGTACGCCACCTCGGAAATTTTCGAAGCGAGCGTGAGCGCATGATAGGGACTTTCAAACATCGGATAGTTCATCGGCTCCACTTCGTGGAAGACGATATTCTTCGAATACTTGCCGAGCCGGAACGGAGCCGCCTGGCTGAAAAAGTGTATCGTATGCCCCCGCAAGGCCAGTGCCTTTCCGAGTTCAGTGGCTACGGCGCCGCTACCGCCGTAGGTATGGTGACAGGAGATGCCGATTCTCATGACGGGAAATACCGGTTGGTGAAAAAGCCTGACAAGGAAGCGTGATCGAAAAAGCGAAAATAAATGTTATGCATAGCGTATACTATATGTTGAAAAGGCCGGAAGTATTATCCGGCACGGCTTTTGCACTTAATTAAATCTATGGAAATCCTGACTCTTTTCTTTCTCCTGATCGTCATGAACGGCATATTTGCCATGTCGGAGATGGCCCTGATCACCGCGAAGCGATCCCGTCTGATAAAACTTGCCGAAGAAGGAGACCGGGCAGCGGCTGTCGCGGTAAAGCTCGGACAGGACCCGACGAGGTTCCTGTCGACGGTGCAGATCGGCCTGACCGCCATCGGGGTGCTGAACGGTATCATCGGCGAATCGTCGTTCGCCCCCCCTATCGCAAAAACGCTCCAGCTCTTCGGCCTTGAGGCCGAAGCAAGCCATATCGTCGCTACAGCGCTGGTGGTCATGTCGATCACCTATATCACCATCGTGATCGGTGAACTCGTCCCCAAACGCATCGGGCAATCGAATCCGGAAGGGATCGCCTGCGCCGTCTCAAGGCCAATGCAGGCGCTTGCCACGGCGACCAGGCCCTTCGTCAGGCTCCTGTCCGCTTCGACCAACACGATCCTGCGCATCCTCGGCAGGCAGCTGCCGACTGGACCCAGCGTGACCGAAGAGGAGATCCACGCCCTGCTCGAGGAGGGGTCGGAAGCGGGCATCATCGAACAGCATGAACACGAGATGGTGCGCAACGTTTTCCGGCTCGACGACCGGCAACTGGGATCACTCATGGTGCCGAGGTCCGAAATGGTCTATCTCGACACGACACTGCCGATGGAAGAGAACATGCGGCTGGTCGCCGAATCGGAACACTCGAGGTTTCCGGTCTGCCAGGGCAACCTGCAGTCGCTGCTCGGGGTGATCAACGCAAAACAGCTCCTCGCGCAGACACTCAGGGGCAACCTCACCAACCTTGCCGAAAATCTGCAACCCTGCGTCTTCGTGCCTGAAACCCTGACCGGCATGGAGCTGCTCGAACATTTCAGGACATCGGGCTCACAGATGGTGTTCGTGGTCGACGAATACGGCGAAACCCAGGGCCTCGTGACCCTTCAGGACCTGCTGGAGGCCGTCACCGGAGAGTTCGTGCCGCGCAATGGCGAAGACTCGTGGGCCATCCAGCGCGATGACGGCTCATGGCTGCTTGACGGCCTGATCCCCGTGCCCGAACTGAAGGACACGCTCGACCTGAGAAGCGTGCCGGAAGAGGACAAGGGGGTCTACCACACGCTCAGCGGGCTGGTAATGTGGATGCTGGGGCGGATGCCCCAGACCGGCGACGTCACCGAATGGGAGCAGTGGCGTCTCGAGGTCGTGGACATGGACAGCAAGCGTATCGACAAGGTGCTGGCAACGAAGGTCCCCCCCGTCACCGACGAGGAGAAACGGGAGGAGTGACGACCTTCCCCGGCTGACGGAGCTGGACTCAGAGCAAGAGCAACGCATCTCGGATCAATCCCGCGACGACCAAAGGAGGAGGCCAATGAGGAACCCTGGACGTAACATCATGATCGACCGGACACCCTCCGCACCGATGGAGGAGCAGCGGATCGAACTCGTTGAACGCAAGGGCACCGGCCATCCCGACACCATCTGCGATTCGATCATGGAGGCGGTCGGCCTCGAACTTTGCCGGGAGTACATGAAGGCGTTCGGCCATATCTGCCACCACAACCTTGACAAGGGACTTCTCGTCGCCGGCAGGAGCCTCCCGGCGACCGGAGGCGGCATGGTGGTCGAACCCATGAAGATCATCTTCGGCGACCGCGCCACCTACTTGTTCAACGGCCGGGTGATCCCGGTCGGAGAGATCGCCGAAGCCGCCGCGAAACGCTGGATCGGCGAACACCTGCGATTCGTCGATCCGGACAGGCACGTCATCTTCCAGAACGAGATCAAGCCCGGCTCCCCTGAGCTGACAGACCTCTTCAACCGCGACATCGTCGGGGCGAACGACACTTCGGTGGGGGTCGGCTACGCCCCCCTCAGCGAAACCGAACGTCTGGTGCTGGCCACGGAGCGCTACCTCAACGCCCCGCACCTCAAAAGCCGTTTCCCGGAGATCGGCGAAGACATCAAGGTCATGGGATACCGCAACGGCCGGACGCTGGCGATCACCGTGGCGGCGGCCTTCGTGGACCGTCATGTGAGGGATGCGAAGCACTATTTCGAACGTAAAGCCGAACTGCAATCAGAGATCAAGCGGTTCACCGAATCCGAAAACCGCCTGATGGAGCGCATCGGGGTCGAGATCAACACCCTCGACGATCCGGCACGCGGCGAAGGGGGAATGTACCTGACCGTGCTCGGCACCTCGGCTGAAGGAGGCGACGGAGGAGAGGTCGGCCGGGGAAACCGCGTCAACGGCCTCATCCCGTTCAACCGCCCCCAGACCACCGAAGCTGCAGCCGGCAAGAACCCGGTCAACCACGTCGGCAAGATCTACAACATCCTGAGCCACCAGATCGCCGGACGGATCTACCGCGAGTCGCCGGGCGTCAGGGAGGCGATCGTCTATCTCTGCAGCCAGATCGGCCATCCGATCGACCGTCCGCTGGTCGCCGCGGCGCAGCTCTGCCTCGAAACCGACGCCGATTTCGGCGAAGCCCAGCGGCATGCCGCCACCATCATCGACGACGAGCTGGCAAACATCGGGGCGTTCAGATTGCGCCTCTCGGAGGGCTTCTACCCGGTCTGCTGAGCACGAGCGACTACAGCAGGAAGAGTGTCGTGCGGTTTTGCCGTAAATCCGTATATTTGCAGGCAATCGCCTCATCATGCACTGAACCCACTCCTCATGAGTGCCCACGAGCAGAAAAAGCAGAACGTCGCCCTGAGTTCGGTCGCAGCGAGCCTCCTGCTGACCCTGATGAAAATCGTCGTCGGCCTCATGACCGGCAGCATCGGCATACTCTCCGAAGCCGCACATTCGGCCATGGACTTCGGCGCGGCGGCACTCACCTGGTTCGCCGTCAGGATCAGCGACAAACCGGCGGACAGCAAGCACCATTATGGCCACACGAAAATCGAGAGCGTCACCGCGCTCATCGAAACCGGCCTGCTGTTCCTGACCAGCGCATGGGTCGTCTACGAGTCGGTCAAACGACTTGCCTTGGGCGGCCACGAGATCGAGGTCACCTGGTACGCGATCGCCGTGGTGATCATCTCGATCGTGGTCGACATCTCCCGTTCAAGGGCCCTGAAAAAAATCGCCAGGGAGACCGGCAGCCAGGCGCTCGAAGCGGACGCGCTCCATTTCAGCTCGGACATCCTCTCCTCGGCGGTGGTGCTTGCCGGCCTGGTGTTCGTCCATTTCGGGCTCGGATGGGCCGATGCGGTCGCGGGTATCCTGGTGGCGGTGCTGGTCGCACATGCGGCGTGGCAGCTCGGCAAGAAAACGATCGACGTGCTGGTCGACGCCGCCCCTGAAGGCCTCTCCGAGCAGATCGAACAGATCGCCATGGCGGTTCCCGGTGTGGTGGCCATAGAAAAAATGAGGGTCAAGCCTGCGGGCCCTTTCGTGTTCGTCGACCTTTCCGTCACCGTGAGCCGCACCATCCCCCTTGAAAAGGTCCGGACAATCTGCACGGCCGTCGAGACAAGCATCAAGGAGGAGTTGCCCGACAGTGACATCACGGTCAATGCCAGGCCGATCGTCCTGGACAGCGAGACCATCACCGAACGGGTCCACGTCGTCGGCCTGAACCACAACCTGCATGCCCATAACATCTCGACCAGCCTGTCGGGAGTGAGAAAACAGATCTCCTTCGATGTCGAAGTCGACGGCCAGCTGACCATCCGCCAGGCGCACGACGACGTATCGGCCCTCGAAAAGGAACTGCACGAGGAGTTCGACGGCGAACTCGACATCTGCATCCACCTCGACCCACTCCGCCAGGAGGCACGCCAAACCAGGGAACTCCCCCCAGACAAAGCGTCACAAGTCGTCGATACCATCCGGCAGGCCGCCTCCAGCATCCCGGAGATCGGGGATGTGCACAACATCAAAATCCTGCAGACCGAGCACGACAAGCTCTGCATCACCCTGCACTGCGCCTTCGACGACGACTTCCCCCTCGAAAACGTCCATTCGCTGACCAGCAGGCTCGAAGGCATGATCTATCAGGCCCTTCCGGAAACCGGCAGGATCATCATCCACGCCGAACCCCTCCACGCCCAGGACTGAACCCTGGGGTCAGGCCTCGCATTTTTTGCATTTTCGATAGTACCAGTTGTGCTGTATTATATTGTTGTCCCAGTCGTTACGGACAATGTTCACGTCACCCCCCAACGGAGAACACCATGGCCAGAGCACTTCGCATCGAACTTCCGGGCGGCCTCTACCATATCATGTCGAGAGGCAACGCCAAAGCCCCAATCTTCATCGATGACCGCGACCGGATCAAATTCATCGACATACTCGCAAAAACTGTCCTGGATCACCGCTGGGTGTGCCACGCCTACTGCCTGATGGGCAACCACTATCACCTGCTGGTCGAAACCCCGGATGCCAACCTCTCGGATGGCATGCACCTGCTGAACGGCATGTACACGCAGGCATTCAACCACAGGCACCTCCGGACAGGGCACGTCTATGAAGGCAGATTCCGCTCGAACCTCGTTGAAAAGGGGTCATACCTTCTGGAGCTGAGCCGCTACATCGTACTGAACCCTGTCCGTGCCGGCCTGACGGCCAGGCCCGAAGAGTACCGATGGTCGAGTTACCATGCCACCTGCGGCACCGTACATCGACCAGGCTTCCTGCATACCGACTGGATTCTCGAACAGTTCGGCAACGCTCGAACCCCAGCAGTCAACGCCTACGTCAGGTTCGTCAACGATGCGCTCTCCAGTGCCGGTCTTACTGACGAAAATCTCCAACCCATCATCGGCAGCGAGTCTTTTGTCGAAAAGATGACATCGCATCTGCAGGAGTACTCTCCGGAAAAGGATAGAGCCCACCCGACAAAAGCTTCAGGGAAAATCGAACTTAAAGAGCTTTTTGGTATGGAACAGTTGAATAAAAGAGAAAGAAACTGGCGAGTTTACAAGGCGTTCGCAGAATACAGGTATACCAGAGCAGAAATCGCGGAAGCAACGGGACTGCATTTTTCATCTATCGCCAGGATCATCGCTCAAGCAAATGCAAATTTTGAGAGGCCTGACCCCAGGGTTATTTGAGGGGGACGGCGTGGAATTCGGCTAAGGGGGCCATGCGGGCGCGGTTGAGCTGCAGGGTGTCTCCTTTGACCGTAAAGTTGTCGGCGCTCTCCAGCACCCTGAAAAACTCGCGTTCGCTCTCCATCTCCGGGCAGGCCATCATGGTCGAGCCAATCCGGGAAAATTGGATACGGTTGCCGGGCCTGATTGCATAACTGCCGAAAAAGCGGTTGCAGCCCCCTGATCCGTGTACCCTGCCACCGCTTCGTTCGAGCACCAGATGGGCTTCACGCTGGCGGTCGGTTGCCGCCACCGGCCTTCCGCGGAGCACCTTGAGCTTCCAGTAGGTCCCCTGGAGCGGTGCGTCGGCTGCCGACACCTTCGCGAGGGCAAACCGGTCGGCGAGTTCGCCCTTGATACGCTGTCCATCAGCGTCGAGTTGGAACAGGCGGTTCTCGCCTACATGGAAAAACTGGCGCCCACCCTTGCCGTCCACGCACACAATTCTCAGGCCATCCTGAAGCCAGGTGAAATGTCCCTCCTGAACAAACGGCTTGACGTTCCGTTCGAGATAGACCATTTCGATCCTGAATGTCATATCCTGCCCCAGGATCACCGTCGTGGCGAGGCCCGGACAATCGGCGCAGGGCAGGGTCCCCTTGTAGACTCCAGGCCAGTCGACCGATGTCTTGCTGTTGTCGGAAGTCGCGACAGGTGCGGCATCAAGAGGCGCGGCACTTTCGTACGAGCGACACCCGGCGGAGAGCACCAGCACAAGGGTGAGTGGAATCAGGAATCTGGTGCTCATGATCGTGTATCGTCAAAGGTTGAATGCAAGATCCCGCGGAAAACAGGTGGCCCGCCTACTGCTTCGGAACCGCCTCGAACTGCGCGAGCAGGTCTGAACTGGCACGTTTGAGCTGTAGCGTCCTGCCGCTGATCCGGTAACTGTCCGCCTGTTCGAGCACGCTGAAAAGATCCTGCTCGACCTCCATGTCCGAACAGGAGTTCAGGCTCGCACCAAGCTTCGAGAACCTGATACGGTTGACCGGCATGAGTTCGTAGGTACCGAAGAAGTTGTTGCAACCGCCCGACCCCTCTATCCTGGAACTGCAGGTCCTGAACATCATATGGACCTCACGCTGGCCTTTGACGGACGCCACCGGCTTTCCCAGGAGCGTCGTGAGTTTCCAGTAGGTGCCCCTGAGCTGTACGTTGGGGATGCGGGTGACGCCGTCGCTCAACTTGAAAAGAATGTACCGGTTCGCGAGTTTGCCGCCGATGCGCTTCCCGTTGGCATCGAGCTTGTAGAGGCGGTTTTCGCTGACAAAAAATTGCATCACCTCGCCACTGTTCTCCCTGCAGGTGATGCGATACCCGTCAGGCTGCCACTCGTAGACGCCTTCACGGACACTCGGCACGGCCTGCCGGTCGATATCGCGCATCTCGATCCTGAAGGTGCTGTCCGGACGAAGCATGAATGTCGTCTCGAAACCGGAACAATTGCCGCACGGCAGGATTCCCCAGTAGAAACCCGGCCAGTCGATCGACGTCTCGCTGGTGCCTGCGCTGGCAGCGGTCGGACATGGAGCCAGGGAAGCCGAGGCCGTTGTGTGATCCAGCGAGAGCACCAACAGCAGAATGGATAGATAACGCAACTGAGGGTTCTTCATGACGAAGCTCCGGTCGATTAAGGGAACTGAAGGAGGTTGATGATGCTCTAACTGAATTTAATGGAGCGGATCCAAGAAAACCAAACGACTGGCCCGGTTTGGGGCGGAAGGAAGGGCAACGTACATTACAAGTGCAGGTCCCCGGCAACTCCCCGGTCTGCCGGCCCCATGGCCTGACCCGATCGACAAACCCGCATAGCCACGGCCAGATGAACCTTACTCCAGACAAGGCGGAACAGCTTCTGAAGGGCGAGATCCTGCTCGACATCGACTGGCTCGCCAGCGATGCCATCGGGGCGAGCGGTTGCGTGTTCGTCAAGGCGCCAAAGGAGATCGTCTGGGGGATGCTGACCGATTACGGCAACCTGCACCATACCATGCCGAAAGTCACCTCGAGCCGGCTGCTTGAAGCTGACGGCCCGGTCAAAATCATCGAGCAGACCGGAAAATCCGGCATCTTCATCTTCGAAAGAAGCGTGCGCTTCCGGCTGAGGGTCGAGGAGGAGTTCCCGACGCACCTCCGGTTCAGGCAGCTTGAGGGTGATTTCAAGGTGTACGAGGGAAACTGGTTGCTTGAACCCGCTTCAGGAATGGATGGGCCGGGTACGATCGTGACCTACGAGGCGAAGATGAAGCCGGACTTCTTCGCACCACCGATTCTGGTGAGCTTCGTGCAAAGCCAGGACCTGCCGGCGATCCTTCGCTCGATCCGCACCTATTGCGAACCTCGTGCCGCCGGCTGACCACCCCGGCGCAGCAGGAACACCGAAACGGGCGCTCCCCGGAAAAGCTCACGGTCACTGATTTTCCTGGTTCGCTGTATCGCTCTCCTCTGGCGAAGCGTCTGCCGCAGGACTCGGAGGTTGTCGACGGCGGCGCGAATCACCTCCCGAGCCCTTGCCCCGCCTCCAGTCCCGCTGGCCAGATAGTAAACGACCGCCGCAGCCTCGAGCACGATTCTGACCGGAAGCAGCAGCGCAAGCGCGGAGACGCTCCGATTCCTGAGCAGCATGCAGAGCGCGTTGCGATGGTTGTAGTACACCTTCATCGGGCTCCCCTCCTCCAGCGACGCTCCCCCTTCGTGCCAGACGACCGACTGCGGCATCGAGCGGACCCGCAACCCCTGCGACCGCATCCGCCAGCAGAGATCGACCTCCTCCATGTGCATGAAGAAGCTCTCCTCGAACCCCCCGAGCGAAAGCAGGGTTTCCCGTCGTGCAAAAAGCGCCACCCCCGAAGCCCAGAAAATATCGGCAGGCGTGTCGTACTGCCCCCGGTCCTCCTCGATACCGGAGAAGCTCCGACCGAGACAATAGGGGTATCCCAGCCGGTCGAGCATGCCGCCGGCCGCACCGGCATAGTCGAACATCCGCCGACCATGGCTGTCCGCTTTCAACGAAAGGATTTTCGGCTGCAGCGCCCCGATGCCGGAGTCCATTCCTGCCGCCCTCATGAGCGGGCCAAGCCAATCCGGATCGACCCGGGCGTCGTCGTTCAGGAACACGACGTACTCCGAGGCCGCGCGCCGGAGCCCCTCGTTGCACCCGCCGGCGTATCCCCTGTTGCCGGGCAGCCGGATCACCTCGACGCCGGGCCATGACGATTCCAGGCCGGAAAGGTCGGAGGCACATGCACCGTTGTCGATCACGAGAATGGCGGGCGCCGGTGATGAGGTGGCGAACAGCGAACCGAGGCAGCGCTCGAGCATGGGACGGTTTTTCAGGTGCGGAATGACGACCGTGACCGGGTGATGGGATCGTGGCGAGTCATGCATGGCCGTAGCGGATGGTGTGCATGCCGGCGACCCCGTCGCAGCTCCCGCCGCCATGGGGTCGCCGGCCGCCATTCACTTCAGGGATTTCCAGAACTCCGCAGCGAGCTCGGCGGTCTCTGCGGGCGTTTTCGCTTCAGCGAGATGCTGCAGCAGCGCCGTGCCGACCACGGCGCCGTCGGCCATCTCCCACATGCGGTGGACCCGCTCCCGGTCCTTGATGCCGAAGCCGACCACGAACTTCTTCCGGGCATGCGCCCTGACCCGTTTCAGGTAGTCGTCGATCCTCTGGTCGCTGCCGGAGTCGTCAAGTTTCGCGGTGCCGGTCGTCGCATTCACGGCGAGGCAATAGGAAAAATCGGTCGAAAGGCTGTCGATCATCTCGATCCGCTCCGGAGGCGTGACCGGCGAAATCAGGTAGACCACCGTCAATCCGAACCCTTTGGCCCGGTCAAGGAAGTCACGGGACTCTTCGGGGGGCAGGTCGGGAATCAGGAGGCCGTCGACGCCTGCCTCGACCGCATCGGCCATGAAGCAGTCCCCTCCGTAGGCGATCAGCGGGTTGCTGTAACCCATCAGGAGAATCGGGGTGGTGATCTTTTTGCATCCGTCGCCCGCCCTGGCCTGTTTGACCATATCGAGGATGCTGCGCACCGTCACGCCATGGCGGATGGCCGTATGGGCCGCATCCTGGATGACCGGACCGTCACCGATCGGATCGGAGTAAGGCATGCCGAGTTCGATCAGGTCGGCTCCGCTCTCCTGCAGCGCCTCGAGCACCGGCAGGGTGGCACCGGGCACCGGGAACTCGGGCATGTAATAGGCGATCAGAAGTTTCTTGTCCTTCCGCATCAGCCGGGTAATTCGGTTTTCAGGCATGGGTAATGATTACGGTCAATTCATGTACTGGTAAACGAGGTTCGGGATCACGAACAGGTCGAGGATCATCGAAATCATGGTGATCATGTGGACAAGGACGCTGCCCCAGACGTTTTTGGTCCTGAGCACAAGATAACCGCCGAAAATGCCGATTGGAAATGCCATCATTCCCATCATGGCGCGCTCCTGCATGCCTACCGGTGCGACGGCGAAGTGGTTCAGCACGTAGAAGATGGCGGTCGCGAACACCGTCAGGTGCCGGTTGTACCCCTTCTGGATCATCGCGGAAAACATCAGGCCCCGCCAGAGGAACTCCTCGGCCAGCACCAGCACCGGAAAGAGGTACAGGAAGTTCATGTTCACCAGGATGCCCTGCATGTCCATCATCGGGGGCTTGCCGCTCTTATACCACATCACCGTGTTGAAGATGTCCATGGTGAACAGGATGATTCCGGCGATGCCTCCCCACTTGAGCGATTTCTTCAGATCGCCCCCGGCAAGGTACATCTCGGCCCATTCGCCGTTGCTCTTACCGCGCCAAACCACCACACCGATCGAACCGAGCACATAGATGGCCAATGCCGGCCATTCGAGCAGTGGCGTGAAATGACCGACCAGCCCGACAATCCAGATGACAGCGGTCAGCCCGAAGGCGATTTTGAAACGCTCGTTGAGCGACTGGGAAGCTGAGGATGAGAGTGCTTTTGCCTGTTCCATGGATAGAAAAAGTTACCTGTTGAATGGTTACAAATAGTTCGGCCTGACCTCGTAATCGATCGGATCGCGAATGCCGGCCATCTCGAAAGCCCTGAGGCGACGGGCACAGCTGTCGCAGACGCCGCAGGCGACGCCCTCGCTCTTGTAGCACGACCAGCTGCAGTCGAACGGAACTTCGAGCTCCATGCCTTTGGCCACGATACGGGCCTTGTTCATGGCAATCAGCGGCGTCAGGATCTCGATTTCGGTTTCGGGACGGGTGCCGAATTCGATCACGCGGTTGAAGGCGTCGTAGAACACCTTGCGGCAGTCGGGATAGCCCGAGGAGTCCTCCTCGACCGCCCCGATGAAGATACGGTTGGCGCCGATGACCTCAGACCAGCTGACCGCCATCGACAGGAAACATGCGTTCCTGAACGGAACGTAGCTGGTGGGGATCGTCGTACCCTGGAGATCGGCCGGACCGACAGGGATCTCCTGGTCGGTCAGCGACGAACCGCCGATCATACCGAGAAAGCCTGCATCGACCTCGAGCCGGAGCCCGATGTCGTAATGATCGCAGATGCGGCGAAATGAATCGAGCTCCTTTTGCCAGGTCCGCTGACCATAATTGACATGCATGGCGGCAAGATCGAATCCCTGGTGGTGGGCCATGGCCGTCGCGACAAGGCTATCCATACCCCCGCTGACCAGCACTACTGCTCTCATGTTGAACTCTCGATGATCGGTTGATTCTTGTTCGTCAAAGATAGGCATTTCTGGCGTAAACCGAATATGGGAGTCGCATGAAAACCCGGGAGCGCCGAGCTCCAGCTCGGCACACGGGCGAAGCCCGGAATAACTCTTCCGGTGCTTAGGGCTTCGACCTGTGAACAAGAGTGAATCACAAGAAAATGCAAAATGCCGAGCTGGAACTCGGCGCTCCCGGCAAGATGGCGCCCCAAATCCCCAGAAAACAGAAAAACCGGCTTCCGCCGGCTTTTCTGATGGGTGTGTACAAAGAGATCAGTACATGCCGCCCATGCCACCCATGCCGCCAGGAGGCATTGCAGGCATGTCGGCCTTCTCTTCCTTGATGTCGGTGATGCAGGCTTCCGTGGTGAGCAGGATGCTGGCAACCGAAGCGGCGTTCTCGAGCGCGCTGCGGGTCACCTTGGTCGGATCGACCACACCGGCTTCCACCAGGTTTTCATACTGCTCGGTGCGAGCGTTGAAGCCGAAATCGCCTTCACCGCTGCGAACCTTCTCGAGGACGACTGCGCCGTCGGTCGTGCCGGTGTTGGCAACGATCTGGCGGAGCGGCTCTTCAAGCGCACGGCGGATGATGTCGATACCGGTCTTCTGGTCCTCGTTGTCAGCCTTCGCGTTGGCGAGTCCCTTGATGGCGCGGATCAGGGCGACGCCGCCACCGACCACGATGCCCTCCTGGACGGCTGCGCGGGTTGCGTGCAGCGCATCTTCGACGCGGGCTTTCTTCTCTTTCATCTCGACTTCGGTCGATGCGCCGATGTTGAGCACGGCCACACCGCCGGAGAGCTTCGCAAGACGCTCCTGCAGCTTCTCGGTGTCGTAATCGGAGGTTGATTTGTCGATCTGGCCCTTGATCTCGTTGATGCGAGCCTTGATCTCGTCCTGCTTGCCCTTGCCTTCGACCAGGGTGGTGTTGTCCTTGTCGATGTTCACGCGGCCAGCCTGACCGAGGTATGCCATGGTGGCATTCTCGAGCTTGTAGCCCTTCTCTTCGGAGATGACGGTACCGCCGGTAAGGATGGCGATATCCTCGAGCATAGCCTTGCGACGGTCACCGAAGCCGGGAGCCTTGACGGCAGCGACTTTCAGGGTACCACGAAGCTTGTTGACCACGAGGGTGGCAAGCGCCTCGCCTTCGATGTCCTCGGCGATGATGAGGAGCGGACGGCCGGACTGTGCCGACTTCTCGAGGATCGGAAGCAGCTCTTTCATGTTGCCGATCTTCTTGTCGTGGATCAGGATGAGCGCCTCTTCGAGCTCGGCCTCCATGGTCTCCGGGTTGGTCACGAAGTACGGCGAAAGGTAGCCGCGATCGAACTGCATGCCTTCGACGACCTTCAGTTCGGTGTCCATGCCCTTTGCCTCTTCGACGGTGATCACGCCGTCCTTGCCGACCTTCTCCATGGCTTCGGCAATCAGTTCGCCGATTTCCGGGTCGTTGTTGGCGGAGATGGTGCCGACCTGTGCGATCTCCTTCTTGCCGGAGATGCTGCGGCTGATGTTGCGGAGCTCCTGGACGACTTCGCGTACAGCGCGGTCGATGCCCCTCTTCAGGTCGATCGGACGTGCGCCTGCGGCGACGTTCTTCAGACCTTCGCGGTAGATGGCCTGGGCGAGCACGGTTGCGGTGGTGGTACCGTCACCGGCGACGTCGCTGGTCTTGGATGCCACTTCGCGAACCATCTGTGCGCCCATGTTCTCGATCGCGTCGGCGAGCTCGATCTCCTTGGCGACGGTGACGCCGTCCTTGGTCGAGGTGGGTGCGCCGAACTTTTTGTCGATAAGGACGTTGCGGCCGGCTGGGCCAAGCGTGACTTTCACGGCATTGGCAAGTTTATCGACGCCAACCTTGAGTTTTGCCCGGGCGTCGGAATCAAAGAGAATATCTTTGGCAGTCATCGTAAAGCTTTCCTCTTTTAGGATTTTAGAAATAGTTGCTGGATCTGGTGAGTCAGGCCAGGATTGCGAAAATGTCAGACTCGCGCATGATCAGGTAGTCGTCGCCTTCGACCTGAACCTCGGTACCGGAATACTTGCCGTACAGCACCTTGTCGCCGGTTTTCACCTGCATCGCCACGACCTGGCCGGCATCGGATACCTTGCCCGGGCCAACAGCGACGACTTCACCGTACTGCGGCTTCTCCTTGCCGGTATCGGGGATGTACAGGCCACCCTTGGTCTTCTCTTCTGCCTGCGCGGCCTTAACAATAACTCGATCAGCTAATGGTTTCAAGTTCATTGTCTTGTCTCTCTCGTTTGAATTATATGATCTCTTGATGTCACTACTTGAGCCTGAAGGCTTCAGTACCGTTAGCACTCAATGGAAGAGAGTGCTAACAATGTCTTATTATAAAAAAAAGATTTCCGGTCAGCAAATATTTTTTTAACCTATTAAGCCACTGAAACTCCTGAACCAAAGCCTTCGATACCATGCCGGAAGACCGGAACAAAAGGAGCCCCGAGATGCTGCACACCATCGGCAAGGTCGCCCTTGAAAAGCTGGAGAGCATCGCATCCAAGATCAGGGACGAGGTGGCTACCGACGCGGACAGGCAGCATCACGAGATCCTTCGTGAGATCGTGGCGCTGGCATCCAACCGGGTGACGGTGTCGAGAAACGAATCGGCCGTGCAGCAGGGCGGCGAGGCATGGACGGAACGCACCTCGGATTCACACTATCCTCACATCCGCCTGCACGGCGGAGCGCTGGAGGACGACCCGCTGAAGATGAATATCTGAGTGGGCCCGCGCCCCCTCCCTACCGCTCTTCCAGATACGGCTTCAGGTGCCTGCCCGTGAGCGACGCGGCGTTGGCAGAGACCTCTTCGGGGGTGCCGACAGCCACCACCTCCCCACCCCTGACGCCCGCCCCGGGGCCGAGATCGATGATCCAGTCGGCCTGCTTGATGATGTCTGGGTTGTGCTCGATGACAACCAGCGTGTTGTCCTGCTCGAGCAGTTTCTCGAAGCAGGCCGCCAGCTTGGAAATGTCGTCGAAATGGAGGCCGGTGGTCGGTTCGTCGAAGATGAAGAGCGTGTTGCTGACGTCGGCCCTGGAGATGAAATGGGCAAGCTTCAGGCGCTGGGCCTCGCCACCCGACAAGGTGCTCGACGACTGGCCGAGACGGATATATTCAAGCCCGACCTCTTCGAGGACCTGCAGTTTCTTCTGGATCCCCCGGTCGGACCCGAAGAACTCGCGCGCCTCGCCGACGGTCAGGTCCAGCACTTCGGCGATCGAGAGCCCCTTGTACTTCACCTCCAGCGTCGCGGGCTTGTAGCGCTTGCCGCCGCACTCCTCGCAAACCGCCTCGATGTCGGCAAGGAACTGCATCTCGATCTTGACGGAGCCTTCGCCGGAGCACGCCTCGCAACGGCCGCCCGGAATGTTGAACGAGAAGTAGCCGGGCTTCCAGCCACGATCACGGGCATCGCGAGTGGACGCGAACAGCTGCCGGATGTCGTCAAACAGCTTCAGGTAGGTGGCCGGGTTGCTGCGGCTCGATTTGCCGATGGGCGACTGGTCGACATGTTCGACGGCGTCGATCAGCTCGAAGCCGGTGATGGTCCGGTGGGTACCGACCTTCTCCCTGGTCCCCTCCTTCTCCCTGGCGATGCCGAGCTTGAGGATGTCGTTGACGAGGGTCGATTTGCCGGAACCGCTGACGCCGGTGACACAGGTCATGACGCCAAGCGGGAACTTCACGTCGATATTGCG
>JAAXXR010000102.1 GCA_013334335.1 Chlorobiaceae bacterium | reverse complement strand
CATGCGAAGCATTTCCGGGATCTCGTGTTTCAGTCGTTCGAGCAGCGTTGTCGGCTCTTCGACCCTGAACAGATGCGTTCCGGAAGCAGCATCCTGCGCGCCAAGACGGTCGACCACCACCGAGACCCCGGACATCGATGCGACCAGCAGCGCCAGCTGGTGTTCAAGCTTCGACGGGCTCATGACCATGACGATGCTGGAGATTTCGGCAGATGGAAGGTCGAGCAGGTAGTCGATATGCCAGTGCAGTTTTTTGCCTGGTGTTTTGCGGAGCGGATCGAAACCCCTCCGGGCGAAAAATCCGAGGAGGTCACCGCGGATGGCGTGCGCAGCGAGCTTTCCGCTTCTCGACGCATGGCGGAGCAGCCGGCTGGCGAGCGGGAACGCATTCCGGCCCGAGCCAAGCGCCGAGCCGACGTAGAGGTAGCAGCCCTGTGGCATCCGAAACGCCCGGCCGCCAAGGAAACGCCCGAACGAAAGCTCGACTGTCGAGAGCAGTTCGATGCAGAGCAGGTAGCTCCCCGCTCGGGAATTGTCTCCGAAAGTGGTAAACTGCATGTACAGGAATTGCATTATTTGTGACAAGATGCAATATTAGCGTGGCTGTACAAAGGGTCTCCCATTTCGGAGGGGGGGGGCAGGAGGAACTGAAATCATGACGGACTTGGCACGTTACGATGGCGACATGGCGCAGGAGCGCCGGGAGATGGTGGAACAGCTGAAGTTTTATGGCATTACGAACCTTCGTGTGCTCGATGCGTTCATGACGGTCAAGCGTCACCTGTTCGTCGATGAACAGAGCCGACCATACGCCTATGACGACTGTGCCTGGCCTATCGGATACGGACAGACCATTTCGCAGCCGTTCACGGTGGCCTTCATGACCTCGCTTCTGGTTGAACGTCGTCCGTCGGGCAGGGTCCTCGAAATCGGTACCGGGTCAGGTTACCAGTCGGCGATTCTTGATGCCCTCGGTTACCAGGTGTTTACCATCGAGCGGGTTCCGGGACTTTTCGAGATGGCTGGCCGGGCACTTGATGAACTTGGCGTCCCTGTGGCGCGAAGGCTTGGAGACGGGACTCTTGGCTGGCCTGAAGAGGCGCCGTTCGACGGGATCATCGTCACGGCGGCAGCGCCAGACCAACCATCGACCCTCCTGAGCCAACTGGCCGACGGTGGAGTCATGGTCGTTCCGGTGGGTGACCTGGCATCTCAGGAGATGACCGTGATCAGACGTGTCGGGAGCAGGTTTGAGCACGAGGTATTTCAACGGTTCGCCTTTGTACCGCTCTGCGGTCGTGAAGGCTGGCCGGAGAGCAACTGATAATTTTTTCATTACTGCAAAGCAAAGGTACATTATGGCTATCATGAGCAAGTTGCGGGACAAGACGCATATCATCCTGTTTATCCTTGTCGGCGCGTTTCTGGCATTGATCATTTTCGAATGGGGGATGAACTTCTCCGGACCAACCAGGAAAGGCGGGCTTGTCGGCAAGGTGAACGGACAATCAATTACCACGGCCCAGTACGACGAAATCTACAATGGGCTCAGGCAGAATTTCATGCGGAGCAATCCGGGAGCCGACGTCAACTCGCAGGTCGAGATGAACTTCCGTGAGCAGGCATGGAACATCGTGGTCGACCAGGCGCTGGTAGAAGAGATGTTCAAAAAATACGGCATTACCGTGCAGGATCGCGAAGTGCTCGACGCGGTCAACAGCGTGATCAACCCACCCATGATCATCCGCCAGAACTTCACCGACCCCCGCACCGGGCAGATCGACCGGGCCGTGCTTGAAAAGGCTCGCCGCGACCCTCAGGCCAAGGCGTTCTGGGTCAAGGCCGAAGAGGTGATCAAGCGTGAGCTGATGGTCGACAAGCTGCTTCTGGCACTCAAGACCATGGGCCTCGTGACCGATCCTGAGGTCAGTGAACTGGTCCAGAGGCAGTATACGCAGTTCTCGGCGTCGTTCATTCCCGTCCCGTTGAGCTATGCCGGCACCGATGCGCAATTCCCGGTCAAGGAGGACGAGGTCAAGAAGTGGTACGAGGCGCACAAGGAGCAGCTGAAACAGGATCCCAACCGCAAAGCCGATTTCGTGATCTACCCGATGGTTCCCTCGTCGCAGGACAGCCTCCAGGTGAAGAAGGAGATCGACGCGCTGTTGCCGCAGTTCGCATCGGCTCCGAGCGACAGCGAATTCGTCAAAGTACAGAGCGACCGGCCGAATTCCGTGAACGTCACACTCTCCCGCGCAGACTTTTCGCCGGCAGCCGCCAGCGCCGTGTTCGGCTCTCCCAAACTGGCGCCCGGACAGATTGTCGGTCCGGTTGCGGACCGTGGCATGTACCGCCTGCTCAAGATCAAGTCGGTCTCGGCCGGCCAGCCTGTGGCAAGCGCTTCGCATATCCTGATCCGTTTCAACCAGGCAGATCCCGCCGACACCCAGAGAGCCCTCATGCGTGCGGCCATGCTGTTTGACCAGCTCAAGAAGGGGGCACGTTTCGAAGAGCTCGCCACCCGTTATTCCGAAGATCCCGGCAGCGCCAGGTTCGGCGGCAGCGTCGGCTGGTTCAGCAGGCAGCGTATGGTTCCCCAGTTCGCCGAAGCCGTGTTCGCTTCCAAGCCGGGTCAGGTGATCGGACCGGTCAGGACCCAGTTCGGCCTGCACATCATCAAGGTCGACGGGTTCGACAACCGGCAGATCGTCTGTTCTGAAGTCTCGAGGCAGATCAAACCCTCGACGCAGACCTCGGAGTCCATCAAGCACAAGGCCGTGGCGTTCCAGAGCGATGCCAAGAGCAAGGGTTTCGCAGAGAGCGCACGCCAGCAGCACCTCGAAATCGGCAAGACCGGCGAGTTCACCAAAACCAGCATGATCCCCGTTATCGGCCAGAACGAACAGATCGTCCGGTTCGCCTTCAAGGCCAAGGAGGGGGACATCTCCGACGTGATCGAAACCGAACTCGGGTTTGTCGTCATGAAGCTGACATCGAAGAACGACACCGGTTACCGTCAGCTCGATGCCGATCTCCAGAAAAAGATCACGGCTGAACTGGTCGCCGAAAAGAAAGCCGCAGCCCTCAAAGCCAGGCTCGCCTCGATGGCCAAGAGCCCAGGAGCTACCCTTGAATCCATTGTCGCCAAGGATCCATCGCTCAAACTGGTGACCTCTCCCGAGATTCGCTGGCGCGACGGGTTCATAGCCGGATACGGACAGGACAGGCAGTTGGTCGAGGCTATGGCCGGCATGACGCCAAACCGTCTTTCCCAGCCAGTGCAGTGCGCCGGAGGTTACGCCCTCGTCAAGCTTACCGGCCGGACTCAGCAAGCCGGACTTGATCCTGCGGCTGAAAAAGCGCGGATCCTGCCACAGCTCATGAAGGTCAAACAGGAACAGCTCTTCTCGGAATATTTCAATACGGTCAGAAGGACCGCCAAAATCGAGGATTTCCGCCAGCAGTGACGGAACCGGCAAGCAAAAGGGCGCCCGCGAAGGCGCCCTTTTTTTGTGACCCTTTGGAGCGCCGAATACCCTGGAAGTACCGAATACCCCGAGATCACCAAATTCCCTGGGAGCACCGATTTTCCTGAGATCACCGTCTTCCCCGGGAGTGCCGTCTTCCCTGGGAGCGCCGTCTTCCCTGGGAGCGCTGAGCTCCAGCTCGGCATGGCGCCAACGGCGCCACATCTTGGAAATTAGTGACGAGTGATGCGGAAGAAGCTGCGAGTGACAGATGCTTCCTTGGGAAGGTGCTCCAGGAAAACCACAAGAATTGCCGAGCTGGAGCTCGGCGTTCCCGGGGGAAGCCGAAGGCGCCACATCTTAAGGGAGTCGTGACGCGTGACGAGGACGA
>JAAXXR010000101.1 GCA_013334335.1 Chlorobiaceae bacterium | reverse complement strand
GCTCCCAGGCAAGACGGCACTCCCAGGGAAGACGGCGCTCCCGGAGCTCGTCACTTGTCACTCCTTTCCAAGCAGCGCCTCCACGAACTGGCTGCGGTCAAACATCTGGAGGTCGTCGATCTTTTCGCCGACGCCGATGTACTTGACCGGCACATTGAGTTCGCGAGAGATGGAGAGCACGATCCCTCCCTTCGAGGTACCATCAAGCTTGGTGACGACCAGTCCGGTGACGTTGACAAATTTCGTGAACTCGCGCGCCTGTAGAACGGCGTTCTGGCCTGTGGTACCGTCGAGTACCAGCAGCACCTCGTGGGGTGCCTCGGGAACCTTCTTTTTGGCGACGCGCATGATCTTGGCGAGCTCCTCCATCAGGTGGCTCTTGTTGTGCAGGCGTCCGGCAGTATCGACCAACACCACGTCGTACCCCTTCGAAACCGCTGAACTGACCGAGTCGAACACCACCGAGGCGGGATCTGCGCCCTGCCCCTGGCCGATGATGGGCACGCCCGCACGGTCGGCCCAGATACGAAGCTGCTCGTAGGCAGCCGCCCTGAAGGTGTCGGCAGCCGCGATCACAACCTTTTTGCCGGCCTGTTCATAATTGCGGGCAAGTTTGGCCACACTGGTCGTCTTGCCGGCGCCGTTGACTCCGACGATCATGATCACCCACGGTTTTGCCGGAAGGGGTACGTTGAAATCGACCGGATGTTCGTGCCCGGATTCGGTCAGCAACTTACGGATTTCGTCCATCACCATCTCGTTCAGCTCATCCTCGGAACGGTAGGTCTCGGTTTTGGAGCGTTCGGTCACCGCGTCGACAATATCGAGGGTGGTCTCCACCCCGACGTCGGCAGCCACCAGGAGGTTTTCAAGCTCTTCGAGAAACTCGTCATCCACCTCCGTTTTGCCTTTGGATGCAAAGGTGAGTTTGTCCCGCAACGTTTCGCGGGTCTTGCTGAGCCCCTCTTTCAGGCGCGTCAGCCCGAGCTTGTCAAAAAAACCCATGGAAATAAAAAATTATCTATGTTTCTATGCAGCGTGCGTCCGGTCTGCTTCCGGCGGCAATTCGATTTCAGATGAATTTTAATGTACGTAATTCTATGGCATTCAATCCTATTTCGGAAATAGGGGAGTTCGGGCTGATCGAGCGCCTGTCGGCCATTGCGGCTCCATCCCTGGACAACACGCCCGGAGTCGTCGTGGGCATAGGGGATGACTGCGCCGTTTACCGTACCGGCGGACCGGCAGTGCAGGTGGCGACGACCGACCTCCTGGTCGAACATGTCCATTTCGACCTCCTGACCACCCCGATGCACCACCTCGGCAGCAAGGCGATCAGCGTGAATGTGTCGGACATCTGCGCCATGAATGCCCTGCCGGAATACGCGCTGATCTCGATCGCCGTACCCGGCAAGATGCCTGTCGAAATGGTGGAGCAACTCTATGCGGGCATGGCCCATGCCGCCTCGCGATACGGTTTTGCCATCGCCGGCGGCGACACCTCTTCGTCGCCTTCAGGCCTGGTTATCTCGGTCACCATGACCGGCCAGACGGCTGAGAGCCGACTGACCTTCAGAAAGGGGGCGCGGCCTGGAGAGATGATCTGCGTCACGGGCACGCTCGGGGGTTCGGCGGCAGGCCTGAAGCTGCTCATGCGCGAACGGGACCTGATGCTGGAGACGCTGCGCAACAACGAACCGTACAGCAAGGAGATGATGGCCGAACTGCAGGAGTACTCCAGGGCGATCCGCTGCCATCTCCTGCCGGAGGCTCGCCTGGACCTGGTGCAGTTCTTCCATGAACGCGGCATCGTGCCGACCTCCATGATCGACATCTCCGACGGCCTGGCGGCAGACCTCCGCCACATCTGCGAGAGGTCCGGGGTCGGCGCGCACATCGAAGAGAGCCGGATACCGGTGCTGTCGGAGGCCCGCGCGATCGCCGACGAACTTCAGGATGACGCCCTGTCCTGGGCGCTCTCCGGAGGTGAAGATTACGAGTTGCTCTTCACCCTCCCGAAAGAGCAGTACGACGTGATCTCCTCGAACCGGGAAATCTCGGTGATCGGAGAGATCCTCCCGGAGGAGGAAGGGCTGCTCCTGACCGACATCTTCGGCATGACGATCGACATCGGTGAGTCAGCTGGCGGATTTGACCATTTCGTTCCGTGAATCTCGGCCGAGACTGGTGATGCCTGGTTTGGCTATTGATCGCAAAGATGCTAAATTGCGGGCGTTTCCATGAACCGTTTCCGGTTTTTGGAAACGCCCACAAGCTTGTTTCGGTTGCCGAAGTGGCGGAATTGGTAGACGCCCGGGACTTAAAATCCCGTGTTCAGCAATGGACGTGCGGGTTCGATCCCCGCCTTCGGTACACACTCCTCTCCGGACTCGAATTACTCCTTCTTGCCCTTATCCCCCCCGATACGTATTGAAATTCGTCCGGTATCCGCTATTTTTCCGGACGGAGCTCCCGCTTCCCTCGTATCCGGCCCCGTGAACGCCGGCCAGCAAGGCCGGAGAATGACGCAACCTTTATGACAAACCGTATCGATCATGAGTACTGAGCCCACCAAGATTCTCCTCTCCGAGGACGAAATGCCCCGTCAATGGTACAACATCCAGGCCGACCTCCCCATGATGCCGCCACCGCTCGGACCGGATGGAAAACCGGTGGGTCCCGACGACCTTGCTCGCGTCTTCCCGATGAACCTGATCGAACAGGAGATGAGTACCGAACGGTGGATCGACATTCCCGAAGAGGTGCTGGGCATCCTCAAACTCTGGCGTCCTTCGCCGCTCTACCGGGCACGACGGCTCGAAGCGGCGCTTGGCACCCCGGCGAAAATCTACTACAAGAACGAGGGCGTATCGCCGGCAGGAAGCCACAAACCCAATACGGCCGTCCCGCAGGCATGGTACAACAAGCAGTTCGGCATCAAGTACCTCACCACCGAGACCGGCGCCGGCCAGTGGGGCAGCGCGCTTTCCATGAGCTGCAAGCTGATCGGTATCCAGTGCAAGGTCTTCATGGTGCGCATCAGCTTCGACCAGAAGCCCTTCCGGAAAGCCATGATGAGGACCTGGGGCGGCGAGTGCATCGCCAGCCCGAGCATGCAGACCGCCATCGGGCGCAGGATCCTCGAAGAGACCCCGGACACCCCGGGCAGCCTCGGCATCGCCATCAGCGAGGCCATCGAACAGGCGGTCGAGCGTGAAGATACCCGCTACGCCCTCGGCAGCGTGCTGAACCACGTGATGCTGCACCAGACCATCATCGGCCTGGAGGCGAAAAAACAGCTCGAAAAGGTCGGCCGCTATCCGGACATTGTCATCGGCTGCGCCGGAGGCGGCTCGAACTTCGCGGGCATCAGCTTCCCGTTCCTGCACGACAAGATCAATGGCAGGGATGTCCAGGTCATCGCGACCGAACCCGAGGCATGCCCGACGCTGACCCGCGCGCCGTACGTCTACGACTCGGGCGACGTCGCCAAGATGACCCCCCTGCTGCCCATGCACAGCCTCGGCCACAAGTTCATCCCCTCGGCCATACACGCCGGCGGCCTGCGCTACCACGGCATGGCCCCGCTGGTCAGCCACACCAAACAGCTCGGCCTGATCGAAGCCACCGCGCTCGGTCAGACCGAATGCTACGAGGCAGCCCTGCTGTTCGCGCATACCGAAGGCTTCATTCCGGCGCCTGAAACTTCGCACGCCATCGCCCAGACGATCCGCGAGGCGAAGCGGGCCAAAGAGGAGGGCAAGGAGAAGGTCATCCTGATGAACTGGTCGGGCCACGGCCTCATGGACCTGCAGGGTTACGATGCGTTCCTCGACGGCAAAATCAGCGACTACGCCCTGCCCGAGGAGATGCTGCAACGCTCCCTGGCATCGCTCGAAGGCCACCCCCCGGTTGGCTGAAGCGGCGTGTGA
>JAAXXR010000100.1 GCA_013334335.1 Chlorobiaceae bacterium | reverse complement strand
ATGAAGACGGCGTCCGGATAACGCGAACGAAGGTCGGTCAGTACGGAGGGATCTTCAAGGGCGTCGATCTTGTTGAACACTTCGATGATATGGTCATGCTTCACACCGATCTCCGTCAGGGTCTGGCGCACCACCAGCATCTGCTCTTCGAACGAAGGGTGGCTGAGGTCGATGACATGCAGCAGGAAATCGGCCTGCAACACCTCGTCGAGCGTCGACTTGAAGCTTTCGACCAGCGTATGGGGAAGCTTGCGGATGAATCCGACCGTATCGGACAGAAGCACCAGCTTGTTGATCCTCAGCTCAAGGCGGCGGGTTTTGGTATCGAGCGTCGCGAACAGGCGGTTCTCCGCATGGGCTCCCGCCTCGGGACAGAGGGCGTTCATGAGGGTCGACTTGCCAGCGTTGGTGTAACCGACCAGGGCAACCCTCGGCACCGACATGCGGCTGCGCGTCTGGGTGTCGTGCTGCAGGGAGACCTCCCGAAGCTTCCTTTTCAGGGAGGCGATCCGGTTGCGCACCAGCCTCCGGTCGGTCTCGATCTGGGTTTCACCCGGCCCCTTGGTTCCGATGCCGCCCTTCTGCTTCGACAGGTGGGTCCAGGCGCCGGACAGGCGCGGCAACAAATACTCGAGCTGCGCCAGCTCCACCTGCATCTTCGCCTGCGATGACTTGGCCCTGATGGCGAAGATCTGCAGGATGAGGCCGGTCCGGTCGATCACCTTGCACTCAAGGATGCGTTCGAGGTTCCTGGCCTGGACAGGGGAAAGATCGTCGTCGAAGATCACGATGTCGACCGCTTCGTCCTTGACGTAGTCGGCAAGCTCTTCGGCCTTGCCCCTGCCGATACAGGTCGCCGGATCTGGCTGCCGCTTCTCCTGGACGATGGAGCGGAGCACATCGGCTCCCGCCGTGTCGGCAAGGAAAGCCAGTTCTGCAAGGTACTCTTCGACCAGGGTACGGGGTACTTCGGGTTGGGAAGAGAGACCGACGAGCACGGCTTTCTCCCTCCCTATTGCTGATGTGGATGTGGTCAAATGGATTCCGGGAAATGATTTGGAAGCAGACGCCGACCCTGGAAACCGCCGAAGGCCGGCATCAGGTGCGCTTGGTATATTTAAGCCATTATTTTATCTTGCCGTCACGTTCCTGATAACGTCTTCCAGCCATTGAAAGTTACATTTTTTTGGCTTTCCTGCATACGCAAGCCGGCCCTCAGGCAGGGAACGATGCCTGGCTGACCGCAATGCGTTTTCCAAAAGCAGTAATCCTGGCACCGTTCAAGGTGCAACCGAATCGCACAAAAGATTTTCAGCAGCGCCACACACGTCAAGGGAGTGCATGAATTACAGCTATAACGGACAGACCGTATTCCAGGATACCGGCAAGAAGCTGTCGCTCACGAACGCCTATGAATATTGCCGGCAGGTAGCCAGGCACCACGCCAAAACGTTCTATCTGGCGACCCTTTTCCTCCCGAAAAAGCTCCAGAACCCCATTTTCGCGATGTATGCCCTCCTCAGAACCGTCGACGACCTGGTCGACCTGGCCGAGGACAAGCTGACCAACGGCCAGCTCACGCGCGAGGAGATCAACCGTTCGATCGAAGCGTGGAAAAAGCACCTTGGCGAGTGCTACGACGGCCAGAAAAGCAACGATCCGATACTGATGGCCTGGCAGGACACCATCGCCCGATACGCAATCCCGATCGAACTCCCGCTCGACCTCATCGACGGCGTCGCCATGGACATCGAGTTCACCGCCTTCGAAACCTTCGACGAGCTCTATGTCTACTGTTACAAGGTGGCGTCGGTCGTCGGCCTGATGACCGCCGAGATCTTCGGTTACACCGACAGGAAGGCACTGCAGCACGCCATCGATCTCGGCATCGCGATGCAGCTGACCAACATCCTGCGCGACATCGGCGAGGACGTCGACCGCGGCAGGATCTACCTGCCACTGGAGGATCTCCGGCGCTTCGGCTACAGCCGTGAGGAGTTCATGTCGAAAACCATGAACCGGAACTTCGTCGATCTCATGAAATTCGAGATCGAGCGTGCCCGCAGCTATTACGCATCGGCGGACAAAGGCATCCCCATGCTCAAACGGGATAGCCGCTTCGCGGTCAGCATCAGCCGACGCAACTACAGCGACATCCTGAAAGCCATTGAACAGAACGAGTACGACGTCTTCAACCGACGCGCGTACCGTACTCGTTACCAGAAACTCAGCACACTGCCGTCGATCTGGCTCAAAACCGCCCTCTCGAACTGACCTTTATTACCCTTCAGACCATCAGCATGACCAAAGAACAAGCACAGCATACACCGTCCCAGGAACCATCTCAGGCGGTCACGCTCAACGACCAGATGAAGCGCCGCTTCGAAGAGCGGAACCATCTCGCCGAGGCGGGCATCAACCCCTATCCCTACTCCTTCGACGTCACCGCGAACTCGCGTTCGATCATCGACTCGTTCCAGGATGCAACCCCCGAGGAGGTCTCGATAGCCGGACGGATCATGACCATCCGCAAGATGGGCAAGGCCTCTTTCTTCCATATCCAGGACGCCGAAGGGCGCATCCAGGTCTATTTGAAGCGCGACGACGTAGGCGAAGCGTCCTACAACACCTTCAAGCTGCTCGACATCGGCGACATTGTCGGCGTCAGCGGCTTCACCTTCCGCACCAAGACCGGTGAAATCTCGGTGCACGCCCGGCGCTTCGAGCTGCTCTCCAAGTCCCTGCGCCCTATCCCCGTCGCCAAGGAGAAAGAGGTCGACGGCCAGAAGGTGGTCTACGACGCCTTCAGCGACCGCGAACTTCGCTACCGCCAGCGCTACGTCGACCTGATCGTCAACCCCGAGGTGCGCGACACCTTCATCCGCCGCACGAAGATCGTCGCCTTCATGCGCACCTTCTTCTCGTCAAACGGTTGGCTCGAGGTCGAAACACCGATCCTGCAACCGATCTATGGCGGCGCGGCTGCACGCCCATTCACGACGCATCACAACGCCCTCGACATGGAGCTCTACCTGCGCATCGCCAACGAGCTCTACCTCAAGCGGCTTATCGTCGGCGGCTTTGACGGCGTCTACGAATTCGCCAAGGACTTCCGCAATGAAGGTATCGACCGCTTCCACAACCCCGAGTTCACCCAGGTCGAACTGTACGTCGCCTACAAGGACTACGTCTGGATGATGGAACTGGTCGAAGAGCTCCTGAACAAGGCCTGCATCGAGGTCAACGGCCAGGAGTCCACCACTTTCCTCGGCAACGAGATCAGTCTCAAGCCGCCGTTCCGCCGCCTCACGATCGCCGACTCCATCAAAGAGTACACCGGCATGGAGATCCGGGGCAAGTCTGAAGCCCAGCTCCGCGATATCGCCAAGGATCTCGGCCTTGAACTCGACCCCAAGATCAGCAGCGGCAAGATCATCGATGAAATCTTCGGCGAGTTCGTCGAACCGAAGCTCATCCAGCCGACCTTCATCACCGACTACCCGGAAGAGATGTCCCCGCTCGCCAAGAAGCACCGGAGCGAACCCGGCCTCGTCGAGCGCTTCGAGCTCATCGTCGGCGGCAAGGAGGTGTGCAACTCGTTCAGCGAGCTCAACGATCCGGTCATCCAGCGCGAACGCCTCGAAGAGCAGGCCCGGCTCCGCCAGCGTGGCGACGACGAAGCCATGATCGTCGACGAAGACTTCCTCCGCGCCCTCGAGTACGGCATGCCCCCCTGCGCCGGCCTCGGCATCGGCATCGACCGCATGGTCATGCTGCTGACCGGCCAGGACTCCATCCGCGATGTCATTTTCTTTCCGCACCTCAAGCCGGAATAGGCACAAACAGAAAGCCCTGGAAATACCCCGGGGCTTTCTGTTTACCTGATGCATGAGTTCACGGGGAGCTCATCGTCGAGTGGCAAGCAAGTCAGCACACCACTGCACGGCAAATTACTCTTCACGTAAA
>JAAXXR010000044.1 GCA_013334335.1 Chlorobiaceae bacterium | reverse complement strand
TTTTTTTTGCGATTTACGTACGGTTAAAATTATAAGGCAGAAAGATAAAAAATCCTAATAAAATAATCAATATCATCACTGTCTATACCGAAAGATCTACCGATATGTTGATTATGTGTCAACCTTCTTTTCGATAGGTAATATAGGAAATAACGAAAGAAGAGCGTCAAGAGTTTTGCGGACCAGTCGCACCTTGCGTATTTCGCTGGCTTTCGGTTTAAAGATCGTATATTGCCGATAAACTAATTGACCGGCCCATGCAGAGGACGTTGAACTCGCTTGATTACGCAGCTGATGAGGAGATCATCTCTTCCATCGCCAAAGCGCTTGCCCATCCCGTAAGGGTCAGGATTCTGAAGCTGCTGGACGGAGAGACCTGCTGTTTCACCGGTGAATTGACCGAGCTCATTCCCATGGCGCAGTCCACCATCTCCCAGCACCTGAAAGCGCTACTGGAGTCTGGCCTGATTCAGGGGGAGATCAACCCCCCAAAGGTGAAGTACTGTATCAACCGGGAGCGGTGGCGTAAGGCCGAAGCGCTGTTTGGTGCTTTTTTCGGCGAAGGGTCGGGTTGCGGTAAGTTCAATGAGTGAACAGTCGTCTCTTTTTTTATAATCGTTTATTTGCGATAAACAATATAACTGACAACAGGAGTGCGTATGAAACAGGTGAAGATTCTTGGAAGCGGTTGCGCCAAATGCAACCAGCTTGCCGAAGCCGTCAGGGCGGTGATCGCCGCCGAGGGTATTGAGGCATCGGTCGAAAAGGTCGAGGATATGCAGGAGATCGTGGCTTACGGCGTCATGTCGACCCCTGCGCTTGTGGTCGATGGCGAGGTCTGCTGCAAGGGACGCGTGCCTTCTGCGGACGAGATCCGGGAGATGCTCTCGGCAGCGCCTCACCGCTGCTGCTGCGGGGACCATGCCAAAGGTTCGGGCAGGCAGAACGGTACCTGCTGCTGAGATCATGGAGGACGGTCGCAGGTTTCGCGGGGATGGGGGGCTGAACCGACAGTCCCTTCTTTGGGGAGCGGGGCTTGCGGCGGCGCTCCTCCTCTGGGTGGTAAGCTGGCTGCATCTCGAGACGGCAGCAGATCTTGCGATCCAGGTGATCGGCCTCGACCGCTCCCGGCCACTCGGCTCGGCGCTCCGTTTTTTTATCTACGAAGTTCCCAAGGTGCTGATGCTTCTGCTGGCCGTGGTGTTCGCCATGGGGGTCGTCCATACCTTCGTCTCGCCTGAACGGACCAGGTCACTGCTTTCAGGCAGGCGTACCGGTGTCGGCAACGTCATGGCGGCAGCGCTGGGCATCGTGACCCCCTTCTGTTCCTGCTCGGCCGTGCCGCTTTTCATCGGCTTCCTGCAAGCCGGGGTGCCGCTCGGGGTCACCTTCTCATTTCTTGTCTCCGCCCCGATGATCAACGAGGTCGCGCTCGCGTTGCTGTTCGGAATGTTCGGATGGCGCGTGGCGTTGCTCTACATGTCCATGGGACTCATGGTGGCGGTAGCGGCAGGGGTCGTGATCGGGAAGCTGAACATGGAGCCCTACCTCGAGGAGTGGGTCCGTAAGCTTCAGAACAGCTCTCCGGGGGGCGAATACGAGACGGGGGCTGTCACGTGGCCGTATCGTTTCGGTGAAGGGGTGAAGCATGTGCGCGAGATTTTCGGACGGGTCTGGCTGTTCATCGTGCTGGGCGTCGCTCTCGGGGCTGGGATCCATGGCTATGTGCCGGAGAATTTCATGGCGGCGCTGATGGGAGAAAAATCATGGTGGTCCGTTCCGGCCGCCGTGCTTGTCGGCGTGCCCATGTACTCCAACGCAGCAGGCATCCTTCCGGTGATCGAGGCCCTGCTCGGCAAGGGTGCCGCACTCGGAACGGCGATGGCGTTCATGATGAGCGTGATCGCGCTGTCGGCTCCCGAGATGATCATCCTTCGCAAGGTGCTCAAGCCCCGGCTGATCGCTGTTTTCGCTGGCGTGGTGGCCGTGGGCATCATCATGGTCGGGTATCTGTTCAACATGCTGTTCTGACGAAGCGGCCTTCGTTGGGAGATGCTTGTTTCATTATTGCGGGCTCGAGCCCGATCGCTGTTGCCGGATCGGAACCAAAAATGTAGCTTTCAGTAAACCTCCCCCTGCGGAAACAAGGGCTTGACCTGTTTACGACTCCGGCAACTCCGTCTCCGTAGGTACCTGTCCGCTTTTTCCGTTTCATTCGTCTGACTGTGGTGCAAGAAGTTCAGAAACCCTGAAGATCATCCATGTTATCTCAGCCAGTAGCGACGCCTAACGGGACCGATCCGGCCGGGAACTGCTATCGCGCCCTGTTCGAATCCATGTCTGAAACGATCCTCTGCATGGATCTGGATGGCAACATCGTCGATGCCAATCCCGCTGCCCTTGAAAAGTTTTCCCGTTATCACACTGAGTGTATCGGAGCGAATATCTATGCGCTGATGGCCTCCCATCCGGAGCTGTGTCAACTCCTTCCCGGAAGGGAGGCGATGGACCGGGAGCCTTTAGCCCGGGGCGAGAGCGTCTCTTTTGAAGATGTGCAGGACGGCAGGATCCTGAAGCACTCCGTTCATCCGGTATTTTCCCGGGAGGGCAAGCTGGTCCGGCTGTGCGTGATCGACCAGGATATCACGCCCCAGAAAGAGGTGGAGCAGAAGTTTTACGAAATCCAGGAGCAGCTGGAATTCACGCTCGAAACGTGCCGTCTTGGAGCATGGACGCTTGACCTGGGCAACGGCACGGTCCAGCATACCCTGCAACACGATCGCATTTTCGGTTATGACGGTCATGCGGCCGACTGGAACTACGCGCGATTCCGCGAACACATCGTGCATGAGGACCTTGGGAAAGTCGACAAGCTGTTCCATGAGATGCAGAAGGATGCAAACGGATGGGATATCGAGTTACGCATCCGCCGGGTGGATGGCCGTATCTGCTGGATCCGGGATGTCGGTGGCGTCGTCAGGGACGAGCAGGGAGAGGCGCTCCGCCTGCTGGGTATCATCCAGGACATCACGGAGCGAAAAATGGCGGAGATGCAGCAGCAGGAGTTTCAGGCCAGGATGGATTTCGCGCTCGAGAAAAGCCATGTGTGCTTCTGGTCTCTGGATCTTGATCGGAACACCGTGGAGCGTACCCTGGAGCACGATCGTATTTTCGGTTATGAGCACCAGCTTCCTGAATGGACGGTCGAGTCCTTTTTCAAGCATCTGCATCCTGACGACCTTGAGATGGTGACCAACGCCTACAAGTACGCTATGGAGACGATGAGCGACTTCAGTCAGGAATGCCGGATACGCAAGGCGAACGGTGATACGGGTTGGATCAGCCTCGCCGGGACCTTCAAATTCGACAAAGGTGCGGAGATCCCTCACGTGGTGGGCATCATCCAGGATATCACCGAAAGAAAGCAGGCCGAACTGGCGACAGCAAACCTGCAGGAGCAACTGCAGCAATACCAGAAAATGGACATGGTCGGCCAGCTTGCCGGGGGCATTGCCCATGATTTCAACAACGTGCTTGCCGCCATACTCTGCAATACCGACATGATGCTCCGGAATGTCGACCGGAGTCACCCGTTCCATGAAAATCTCAACAGCATCCGCCACTCGGTCAACCGCTCTTCGGAGATGGTCCGGCAACTGCTCGCTTTTGCCCGCAAGCAGGTCTTGAGTCCCAGAACCCTTGAGCTGGACGAAGAACTCTACAACATCAGGAGCATGCTCCGCAAGCTGTTCAGGGAAAACATCCAGTTGCGATGGGAACTTGACACCCGGGACGTGTATGTGCGGATCGATCCCTCCCATCTGGTGCAGATCATCACCAACCTGTGCATCAACTCGCGTGACGCCATTGAAGGAGAGGGTGTCATCACCATCCGGACTGGCCTGGTGCACTCCGGTGAATGCGAGGAAGGCGCCCTGGCTGCGCCGGGCGGTGCCGACACGCTGGTCAGGATCAGTGTGTCGGATACGGGATGCGGTATTGACCAGGACGCACTGCCTCATGTGTTCGAACCGTTCTATACCACCAAGGAGGTCGGCAAGGGAACGGGTCTCGGACTTTCGGTGGTTTACGGGATCGTCAAGCAGAACAGCGGCCTGATCGAATGCAGGAGCAGAACGGGAATCGGCACCACCGTCAATCTCTTTTTCCCGATAGCCCCGCAGGCAGCCGGAGCGCCGCGGCAAGCGGGTTCAGATGCGCCGTGCAGAAAATATCTCGATCTCGTCCTGCTGGTCGAGGACGAACCGGATATCCTGAAGATCATCCGGTCAATCCTGGAAGAACATGGTGTCAAGGTGCTTACGGCGACCAATGCCGAAGATGCCATCGAGGTGCTGCGAAAGCATGTGGAGCAGATCACCGTGGTCATTTCCGATGTCATGCTGCCGGGCATCAACGGTATCCAGATGAGTCACCTGATGCTCCGGGAGAGCCCGAAACTGAAGTTCATCTTCATGTCGGGATACAGCGCGGAGACGATCGCTCAGGCCGGGATGCTTCGGGAAGGGTTGAATTTCCTTTCAAAACCCTTCACCATCAGGGAGCTTCTCGAAGTGGTCATCCCTTCGCTCACACCCGATCCTCTCCGGAAGGGGAAAAGTTCTTCGGCTGTCGTGGAGGGTTGATCGCTCGGGCTGGTGATTTGTCACCAGACAGGGCACCTTCATTCCCCCTTTTTTCTTATACTGAAAGAGGTTCGCTACCGGCTTGAGTCGGCGGCGGCCATTTCCGGCAGTTCAAATGGTGAAGCAGCATGAAAACGGTAGCCGATGGCTGAAACGATCCTCCGTCTTGATGGCGTCCGCAAGGAGCTCGAACTCTCGAGAGATGTCCGGCAGACGATCATTCCCAATCTTTCGCTCGAAATATTCAAGGGAGAGTTCGTGGCAATAACCGGCCCTTCCGGGTCCGGTAAGTCGACCCTGCTCTATATCATGGGCGGGCTTGACAAGCCCACTTTTGGCCGGGTGTGGCTTGACGGCAAGGATATCACGGAGACCGACGAGGCTGAGATGACCGTGATCAGGAACGAGAAGATCGGGTTCATCTATCAGTTCCATTTTCTCCTGCCGGAGTTCAACGCGCTGGAAAACGTCTGCCTGCCCATGCTGATCCGGCGCCGGTTCGGGCGGAAGGAGATCCGGGAGCGGGCCATGAAGCTCCTCGACATTGTCGGACTGGGGGACAAGTACACCAACAAGCCGAACCAGCTCTCCGGGGGCCAGCAGCAGCGCGTGGCCATCGCCAGGGCCCTGGCCAACGAGCCCCAGGTGCTCCTGGGGGATGAACCGACCGGCAACCTCGATACGAAATCGGCCGACAATGTCTACCAGCTTTTCGACCGGCTCAACCGGGAGATCGGCCAGACGGTGATCGTGGTGACGCATGACGAGGAGTTCGCCAACCGTGCAGGCCGCCGGATTCATCTCGTCGACGGCCAGATCGCCAGCGACTCCCGCATGAACCAGCCGGTCCGCGCCTGAACCCTTAGCAACAGCCCCACATGCTCGACCATATCAGGAACACCCACCCACTCGTCTACAGGTGCTTCAGCGCCATCGATCGGGGCGAAGAGCATCTCGGTTCGATCCTGTCGATCGATCGCTACTGGGAAGAGCTTTCTCGTCCGGTGCCCGACGTGGTGCGCGACGGCTCACGGCTTGAGCCGGGTGGCGCGATATCGGGAAGTTTCGACATCGTGTATGCCGGCGGGACGCTCGGCATGCTCCATGCGGCCGTCATGTCCAAGCGCTACGGGTATCGTGTGCTGGTGATCGATCGCGGCGAACCGGCAAGTACGACCCGCGACTGGAACATCTCGCGAAGCGAGCTGCAGCGTCTTGCAGGAACCGGGGTGTTCACTCCCGAAGAGCTCGATTCGACCATCGTCAGGAGCTACAGGACCGGATGGGTCGAGTTCCATGCCCCTGAGGAGCGCAGGAAACGACTCTACATCGACGATGTACTCGACTGCGCCGTCGACGCCGACCGACTGCTTGGCATCGCCATGCAGCGGGTGCTCGACAGGGAAGGCTCCGCGGTGTCGGGACGAACCACCTTTACGGCCTGCTATCGGTTCGCCGACCACGTGATCGTCGAGGCATCCGCTCCTGGCGGCGAACCGCTCCGCTTCAGGGCGAGGATGCTGGTCGATGCGATGGGCATCGTCTCGCCGGTGGCCATGCAGCTCAACGACGGGCGTCCGCAGACCCACGTCTGTCCGACGGTCGGCACCATCTCGAGCGGCTTCGCTGATGCCGATTTCGATGTGGGCGAAATCCTTGCCAGCATCGAGCCGGCCGAACTTTCCGGGCGCGGCGGCCGGCAGCTCATCTGGGAAGGTTTCCCGGCCAGGGGGGATGAGTACATCACTTACCTCTTTTTCTACGACAGCGTGGACTCGCCAAACGACAAAACGCTGCTCAACCTGTTCGAGACCTATTTCCGGAAGCTGCCGGACTACAAACGTCCGGGGACAGGCTTCAGGGTCCATCGGCCGGTCTACGGCATCATTCCGGCATTTTCCCATGACGGGACCGGATGCAGCCGGGTCGTGGCCGACGACCGCATCCTGCTGCTCGGAGATGCGGCTTCACTTGGTTCTCCGCTCACCTTCTGCGGTCTCGGTTCGATGGTGCGCAACCTCGACCGCCTGACGACGGGGCTCGATCGTGCGCTGCAGGCTGACCGCCTCGGCAGGGAGGTGCTTGCCGGTGTCAGCGCCTTCGAGCACCATGTGGCCGCCATGGCCAACCTGATGAAGTACATGTGTTTCGATTCCCGTACGGACGAACCCGATTTCGTCAACGAGCTCATGAACGAGGTGATGATCGTGCTTGACGGGCTTCCACATCGTTATCGCCAGGCCATGTTCCGTGATGAGATGAAGCTCGACGAACTCGTGACGGTCATGCTCCGGGTCGCCTGGCGTTACCCGAAGATCCTTGCCGCGACCTGGTCGAAACTGGGGATCCAGGGGTCGGCAGGCTTCCTGAAGAACCTTGCGGGCTGGGCTATGGCGCCGTCAACCAGGCAATCCTGAGCGATGGAGAGGTCGAAAGCGCGTGAGGAGGCCGAGCGGCTCAGGAACGAGATCAACCGGCACAACCGCCTCTACTATGTCGAGGCCCGTCCTGTCATCTCCGATGTTGCATTCGACAGGCTGCTCGAACGGCTTATCGCCATCGAGCGGGAGTTTCCCGATCTGGTAACCCCGGACAGCCCGTCCCAGCGCGTCGGCGGAGAGGTCACGAAGGTCTTTCCCGTCGTGACCCACCGCGAACCCATGCTGAGCCTGTCGAACACCTATTCGATCGACGAGGTGTCCGACTTCTGCCGCCGGGTCGGGAAGCTCGTCGAAGCCGAGGGCGGGCGCACCCCGGAGTTCGTCGCCGAACTGAAGTTCGACGGGGTGGCCGTCAGCCTGCTTTACCGTGACGGCATGCTGCTGCGGGGTGCGACCCGCGGTGACGGGACGAGGGGAGACGACATCACGGCGAACCTCCGGACCATTCCGACCGTGCCGCTTTCGATCACCCTTCCGGGAGGGCCGTTGTTCGGGATGCAGGAGGGCGACGTCGAAGTGCGTGGTGAGGTGTTCATGCGCAAGGAGGATTTCGCGAAGCTGAACGATGCGCGTCCAGAAGAGGATTGCTTCGCCAATCCGAGGAACGCCACGGCGGGTACGCTCAAGCTGCAGGACTCCGCCGAGGTTGCCCGGCGCAGGATGTCGTTCGTCGCCTATTTCCTCAAGGGTGAGGGCGACGGCGGATCATCCCAGCTGCAGCGGCTCTGCCAGCTCGAAGCCATGGGGTTCATGACCGGTGGCAATTACCGTCTCTGCCGGGGCGAGGAGGAGATCGCCGGATTCATCGGCGAGTGGTCCGAGAAGCGCTGGACGCTGCCCTACGAGACCGACGGCGTGGTGCTGAAGCTCAACGATACGTCGCTCTGGGATCGGCTCGGCGCCACCTCCAAGAGCCCCCGCTGGGCGATCGCCTACAAGTATCCGGCGCTGCAGGCAAAAACCACGCTCCGCGACGTGGTGTTCCAGGTGGGGCGGCTCGGCACCATCACGCCGGTCGCGGAGCTTGAGCCGGTCAGGCTCGCGGGCTCGACCGTGTCGCGCTCGACCCTGCATAACTTCGACGAGATCGAACGGCTCGGTCTCCGGATCGGTGACCGGGTCATGATCGAGAAGTCCGGGGAGGTGATTCCCAAGGTCGTTGCCGTCGTGACGGACGAGCGGTCGGCATCGACCGATGCGATCGAGGTGCCGGAGCAGTGTCCGGAGTGCGGGACGCCCCTCGTCCGGCCGGAGGGGGAGGTCAGCTATTACTGCCCCAACGAGGAGGGGTGCCCGGCCCAGAAGCGGGGGCGCATCCTGCACTTCGCTTCGCGTAACGCCATGGATATCCAGAACCTCGGCGATGCCCTCGTGGCACAGCTGGTCAGCCAGGGGCTGGTCGGTGATCCCGGCGACCTGTACCGTCTTGGGCAGGATCAGCTCGAAGGCTTGGAACGGATGGGGGCGAAGTCGGCGCGGAACCTGCTCGACGCACTTGCCGAAAGCAGGAGCCGCGACTATGGGCGCCTGTTGTATGCCCTCGGCATCCGTCATGTCGGTCAGGCGACGGCAAGGGAACTCGCCCGGGCATGCCCGTCGGTGGAACACCTGCGAGCAGCGGGGGAGGATGAGCTGGCGGCCGTGCCCGATATCGGGCCGGTCGTCGCCCGGAGCATCATCGGGTTCTTCACCCGTCCCTGGGTGCGCGACATGCTGCGCAAACTGCATGAGGCGGGGCTTCGGATGCAGGCCGACGCGCCGACGCAGCTGGTGAACCGGAACTTCGAGGGACTCAGCGTGATCTTTACCGGCGGCCTCGAACGCTACGACCGGCAGACGGCGGCGCAACTGGTGCTTGAACGGGGCGGGCGTGTGGTCAGCTCGGTCAGCAAAAAGACCGGCCTGGTGGTGGCTGGCAGCGAGGCCGGAAGCAAGCTGGACAAGGCCCTGAAGCTTGGTGTCCGGGTGATCGGCGAAGACGAGTTCGAGGCCATGCTGTGATGTGGAGATCCTGTGTCGGGTCTCGGGCCTGGTTTCCGTGAACGTTTCCCCAACAAAACAGGATACGCCATGAAAAGGACCATGACTGTTCTTGCGGTTGCCATGCTGCTCATTGCCTCTGCATGCTCAGCTGCCCATGCCCGGCCCGTCGAAGCCGATGACATCGTCGGAAAGTGGGAGAGCTTCAAGGATCGCAGGCATCAGGCGACCATCGAGATCTCCAGGACCGGAAAGGGAACCTACGAGGGCAGGATCGTCTGGGGTGATCGTCCCGAGCGCCTCGATGCGAAAAATCCTGATCCTTCGCTCCGGAGTCGTCTGATTGTGGGCATGGTCATCCTGCGCGACTTTCGCTACAAGGGAGAAAACGACTGGTCCGGCGGCAGGATCTACGATCCGGACAGCGGCAACGAGTACCGGTCGTACATGAGGCTGGACGACGACGGCAGGGACAGGAACGTGCTCCGGCTGAGAGGGTATATCGGCATCTCGCTGCTTGGCCGGACCGAGAAATGGATACGGGCGTCGGGTAATGAGGGTAAATGAAACATCACGTTGACATGGAACCAAAGTACAGGGTCGCGATTTTCGGTTCAGCCAGGATCAGCGAAGGTGACGATGAGTATCGGGATGTCTTCGAGATCGCCAGGGGCCTTGCTGCGGAGGGTTTCGACATCGTCACGGGCGGAGGGCCGGGGCTGATGCAGGCGGCAAACGCGGGATCGAAGAGCGTGGCGAACGGGGGGCAGTCGATCGGACTCAACATCAGGTTGCCGCGCGAACAGCAGACGAATCCCTTTCTCGACATCAAGGAGGAGTTCGAGCGCTTCAGCAGTCGCCTCGATACCTTCATGGCCCTTTCAGACGCCGTGGTGGTGGCCCCTGGAGGGATCGGCACGATGCTCGAGTTTTTCTACGCGTGGCAGCTCACTCAGGTCGACCATCTGTGCGAAACGCCGATTATCCTTTACGGACCGATGTGGGCCACTCTGCTCCATTGGCTTGAGACCGAGGTGCTCGCGAATCATCTCTTCGACAAAAAGGACATGCACAACATCTTTCATGTCCGTCGTCCCGACCAGGCCGTTGAGCTGATCGTGAAAATGCACCGGGACCGACTTACGGCAGCGCATGTGTGCAGGAATTACGACCAGTACCGTGTGGAACTGCAGGGCCGCGACCTCTCTTGGTAACTTGATCCGGACAGCACATGGAAAAGAAACTTCAGGATATTCTCAGCCAGGCCATACCGTTGACCCAGGCCATGGGGATCATCGTCGAGCGATATACCGGCAGGGAGCTGACCATCGTCGCCCCGCTTGCCAACAACTTCAACCATCTCGGCACGGCGTTTGGCGGGAGCCTGTACATCGCCGCCGTCCTCTCCTCATGGGGTCTGCTCTACCTCCGGCTTCGGGAGGCGGGGGTCAAGGGGAACATCGTGATCCGCAAGGGCTCGGTGGAGTACCTGCGCCCCGTTACGGGAGATATCGTCGCCACCGGTACGATGCCTCCCGACGAGGAGTTCGACGAGTTTCTCGAGACCTTCAGCCGCACCGGCAAGGCGAAGATGACGATTCATGCGGTCGTCAATGGCGAGAGCGGGGTGGCCGTAAGATTTGAAGGCGGCTTCGCCCTGGTGAAATAGGGAGGGCTGTGTTCCCCCCCGGGCTGGAGCCCGGGGAACAAGGGGCAAATCAAGATAATGGGTCTGGTGGCTCAAGCCCGGGAGGGCTGAGCTCCGGCTCGGCATGAAGCCGAAGGCTTCACCGCTTCCTCTGCCGTCAACGTATGACGGAATACCGTGACCATCGCCACACAACACGAGCGCATCTCGCGATTAACGCATTTACAAAAGCAACGTAAGGAGGTCCCCTTCTTAAGCTTATTTATTGCCGAGCTGGAGCTCGGCGCTCCCAGGCATAAAATGAAGGCTTCACCGCTCCCTCTGTCGTCAACGTATGACGAAATACCGTGACCATCGCCACACTGCACCAGCGAATCTTGTAGTTAACGCTGTTACTTAAGCAAATTAAGGACGTCCCCACCCTATTTCACGGCAACGTACAGGATCGAGGTCTCGAAGGTCATCGGATGGTAGTCGGCCTGTTTGAAGCCGGCTTTCTTCAGGATAGCCGTGAAGGCCTCGGTCTGCGGAAACTGTTCCACCGAGTTCGGCAGATAGTCGTAGGCGAACGACGACTTGCTGAACAGGGAGGCGATCTTCGGCAGCACCTTCTTGAAGTAGATCAGGTAGAGCTTTTTCATGACCGGATTGCGCGGAATCATCGGCTCGATGATCAGGGCGCAGCCTCCGGGCTTGAGCACCCGGTGGAATTCGCGCATGCCCTGCTCGAGGTTCTCGAAGTTCCTGACGCCGAATCCGGCGCTCACCGCGCTGAAGCTCGAATCGCTGAACGGCAGCTTTTCGGCATATCCCTCCATGAAGGTGATGCCGGGGTACTTTTTTCTCGCGATGGCCAGCATTTCGGGGGAGAGATCGAACCCGGTGACCTTCGCCCCCGGGATCTTCGCCATCGAGGCCGCCAGGTCGCCAGTGCCGGTGGCCACATCGAGGATCTTCGGCTCACGGACTCCCGTCAGGTGTTTCCTGGCCCTCGAGGATGCGGCAGCCCGCCAGTAGTTGTCGATGCCGAGGCTGAGGAGGTGGTTCAGGAAGTCATAGGTCGGTGCGACCTCGTCGAACATGGTCCTGATCGAGGAGCGCGACTTTGACTGGATCAGGGTCTTCGCTGTTTCTTTTGAACTGCTCATCGGGGTCAGCTTTTTTTCCCGTAAACATCTTCCGGGTTGAACATCAGGGTGTCGCAGATCTCCATGGCGTTGCCGTCCACCGTCCGACGGTAGAAGCAGGAGTGGTAGCCGACGTGGCACGCGCCGCCTGTCTGGGAAACCTTGAGCAGCAGGGTGTCACCGTCGCAGTCGATCATGATGTCGTGCACCTCCTGCATGTTTCCGGAAGATTCGCCCTTCAGCCAGAGCTGCTTGCGGCTCCTGCTCCAGTAACAGGCCTTTTTCCTTTCGAGTGTCATTTCAAGGCTCTCGCGGTTCATCCAGGCCATCATCAGCACCTTGCCGGTTGCGTGGTCCTGGACGATGGCGGGCACCAGCCCCTTTTCGTCGAATTTCACCGTTTCAAGAAAGCTCTTTTGCAAATCTTGATTCTCGCTCATTGAAGATGTAGATTAGAATTTTTGCCGGTCTGTCCTTACAGGGTACTTGCCGGCGAAAGATTTTAAAGATTGACAAAAATATGGAAAAATCAAGGTTGCGCCCCATAAAAAGTGGCAACCGGTCGAATCCGCAGCCTGAACCCGCTTTCCGGCTGTTTTTCCGTCCCGTCGAATTGCTTGCACCTCCGGCCCTGATCATCCAGGCGGCTTATTTCGAGCCATCATCAAACCTAATTCCCTGACCTCATGCAGAACCTGCAGAAAATGCTCCCCAGGTACTCGATCGCCCTCGGTGTCGTGCTCGCCGTGACCGTGGGATATCTCCTGACCAGGGGCAATACGGTGAACGTCGAAGCAAGCAGGGTAACCAGGTCGGAACTGGTCGAGGCGGTGTACGCTACGGGCTATATCGAAGCCGAGAACGTGGCCAGCCTCAGCACGGAAATTTCCGGCAAGGTGCGCTCTGTCGGCGCACTCGAAGGGCAGAAGGTCCGGAAGGGCCAGGTGATCATCGAGTTCGACAGCGTGCAGCCGCGCCTGGAGTTTGAGGAGGCCCGGGCGGCGGTCGCCGAACAGCAGGCCGTGGCCAGGGACAACAGCCTGAAGCTGGAGCGCAACCGGAGGCTGTTCAAGGAGGGCGCCATATCGCGCCAGCAGCTCGAAGAAGCGGAGCGCAACAACGTCCAGTCGGACGAGATGCTGAACCAGCGTAAGCTCCAGCAGAGGAGCCGCGAGGACGACCTTGGAAAGCTTGTGGTGACGGCCCCCTTCGACGGCATCCTCACCCTCCAGAACGTCAAGGCGGGCGACTATGTCAACGCGAATGCCGTTGTCGCCTCGGTGACCGACACGAGCGGTTACCTCGTCACCGTCGAGGTCGATGAACTCGACGTGCCCCGGCTCAGGACCGGGCTTCCGGCGGTCATCGCGCTTGATGCCATGCCCGAAAAACGCTTCAACTCGACGGTTACCCGGATCGTGCCCCAGACCGACCGCGTAACCAAGACCTCGCGGGTCTATCTCCGCTTCGATCAGCCGGTCACGGCGGTGCAGGCGGGCATGACGGCCACGGCCAACATCATTTACAACACCAGAAAGGGTGCTCTCCTGGTGCGCAAGAGCTCGGTCTTCCAGGAAGAGCGAAAAGAGTATGTCTGGAAAGTGGACAGCGGAAAGTTGCGGAAGCAGCCGGTCAGGACCGGAGACAGCGACCTGACCTACGTCGAGGTGGTCGGTGGCCTGAAACCGGGCGACAGGGTAGTCGTCTCTCCCGAGGAGCGATTCCGGGACGGCATGGATGCCCGTCTGGTCGCTGCCAGGAAAAGCAAGTCCTGATCGAGCGCCATGACCAGCAGGAAAAGAGTCGCGGTTATCCTGGCTTCCCACGGAGAGGCGGAAACCGGAGGGTTCGTCGAGAATTACCAGGTGAGCCTGCACACGCTCTCCCGCGCCTCCACGGTGATGCCCATTCCGGTGCCCCTGCAGCATTTCATCTCGTTCAGCTCCTCGCTCAAAAAGAGGGTGCGCCATGCTCCGGGCAGCGGCGGCTCTCCGCAGAACCGGCTTACGCGAAGCCAGGCTGAAAAGATGCAAGCCCTGCTTGACCGGCACCAGCTCTCCCCGCAGATCGAATTCGATGTCCGGGCGGCCTATTCAGCCTCGAAGCCCAGCGTTGAAGAGGTACTTATGGAGACGATGGGCCACGACGGCCAGATCGTCGTCCCGATGGCGCCCGTCGACAACAGCCTCATCTGCGGATTTCTCTGCAGCCATGTTGCCAGTTCCTATCCTGGAGACCGGTTGCATCGGGTGAAGGTGGTCGGACGGCTCTGGACCGACGACGCCCTTTGCCGGGCCTATGTAGACTACCTGTTTGGCGGTGGCGTGAAGCTCCCGGAGAGGGTTGGCCGGAGAAACGCGTTGCTCCTGCTGTTCCACGGCACCCTCGTCAGGGACGCCAGGGGCCGGAAACCGGCGTTCCGCACCGGTCAGCTGGAGACGGAATCCTTCGCGCAAAGGCTTACAGAACGGATTTCAGCCGACAGCAGGAACCCCTGGGAATCGATCATGGTCGCCTACCTGAACCATGACGTCGGCGGGGAGTGGACGAAGCCTTCGTTCGAAGAGGTCAGCCGGTCGCTTGGTGAACAGGGGTTCGATCACGTGTCGCTGTTTGCTGCCGGATACTTCTCCGACGGCAACGAAACGATCCACCGTTCGGCGATACTTGCAGCGTCGGAACCCGGCCTCATGGTCGAGTCGATTCCCTGCCTGAACGATTCACCCGTTTTCACCGGATACCTCGCCGGCCGGGTCGCTTCCGCCGCATCACAGATTATCGGTTTTTCAGGAGAAGATACGCCAACCGATACCGTGAGATTAGCTTGAAGAGGCTATATTAACAGGCAAGGCCGCGCCGGCTCTCCCATCATCAGCCCGCAGGCCAGCCAAGACAGTTCCGAACATCGTCCCGGATTCCGCAGACGGCGAACCGGGGGGCAACCTACTACAAGGGAACCATCATTATGGAGCAAAGCAAGGATACCATAGCCATGCTCATCGACGCGGACAACTCCCCGAGCGACAAGATTGATTTCATTCTTGCGGAGATGGCCAAGTACGGTGTGGTGAACATCCGCAGGGCCTACGGAAACTGGAAGAGCCGCTCGCTGAGCGGGTGGGAGGACAAACTGCACGATTACGCGATACGGCCGATCCAGCAGTTCGACTATACCAAGGGCAAAAACGCCACGGACATGGCCATGACGATCGACGCCATGGACCTGCTTTACGGCAGCAAGCTCGATGCCTTCTGCATCGTTTCGAGCGACAGCGATTTCACTCCGCTCGTGATGCGCATCCTTGCCGAAGGGCTCCATGTCTACGGGTTCGGTCAGAAATCGACCCCCTCCCCGTTCGTGAACGCCTGCTCTACCTTCCTGTACCTGGAGTCGGTCGGTGTCCAGGAGAAGTCGAAGAGCGAGAACGGCCGGCGCAAGACGGGCCAGGAGCTCAAGGGGGACAGCAAGCTGCTCAATCTGGTCAGGAACGCCGTCGACAGCGCGCAGGAGGAGGACGGGTGGTCGAACCTGGCCAAGATCGGCAAGAACATATCCAACCAGGCCTCGTTCGACCCGAGGAACTACGGCTTCAAGCGCCTTTCCGATCTGGTGCGCTCAATCGACCTTTTCGAATTCGAGTTCCGGAACAAGAACTCGGAGCTCTACGTCCGGGACAAGCGGAAGGCCCGGAAGCCTGAGCAGGGCTCAGCCGAGTCTGAATCGACACTGTCCTTCGCCGAAGCCATGCGTCCCACGCATGTGCGCTCGGAGCATCCCCGCGCTGAACAACCCCATGCAGAGCGCTCGCACAAGGCGCCTGAACATTCCCGGCACGAGAGCCATGAGCCTGCCGTTGCCGAACCGGTGAACCTCGAGTCTGCTCCTGTCGAGCTGGCGCTTTCCGATCCGGCATCCGCAGGGCAGCCTCAACCTGAAAAGGTTCGTCCCGAACGGACCCGGCGCCGGTCTGTGCGCTCAAAACCGGTGCTTGCCGAACCCGCAGCCGTGGAACCCGCGGTTTCCGAACCCGAGCCGCCGTCGGAACCAGCTTCGGCCGTCGAGGTTCAGGAGCCTCCAAAACGCAAGCCCCGCAGGCCTGTGCGCAAGAAGGCCGTGGCCGAGCCGCCGTCGGAGCCTTCCGAATCCGCACCCGCACCTCTGGAGTGAACGCTTCCCGCCCATGGTTCGGGCGCAAGCAGGAACCGTTGACTGAGGCTGGTTGTTGATGCAAGGGAGATCCCCTTTCACAATGACCAGTTTTCAGGAGCCTGAGCCATGAGCATTATCGACGACCTTTTTGCCGGTGTTACCGGTTTTACCTCCAATCTCTGGCCCCGGCCGGATGAGAATCCCGGACTCGTGAACGGAAAGCTCCGTCCCTGTCCCGGTACTCCGAACTGCGTCTGCAGCGAGGGCGGAAGTCCTGGCGGCACGGTCGCCCCGCTCCACTTCCAAGGATCGCCTGAAGCGGCCTGGAGCACCCTGAAGCAGATCGTGGAGGAGCAAGGCGGCACCGTTCGCAATGAATCGCCCGGTTACCTCTGGTCCACCTTCCTTGTCCCGCTTTTTGGATTCACCGACGATGTCGAGTTCCGTCTCGATACCGCCGCAAAGGCTATCCATCTTCGCTCCGCCTCTCGACTCGGATTCGCAGACCTCGGCGTCAACCGCACGAGGGTTGAACAGCTCCGTGCCGTATTTTCCTCAAGAAGGGGACGTCCTTAAATTTCTTAAGTAACCGCGTTAATGATGAGCTGCGCCGGCGCGGTGTGGAGATGGTCATGGTATTTCGTTAAACGTCGACGGCAGAGGAAGCGGTCAAGCCTTCGGTTTCATGCCTGGGAGCGCCGAGCTCCAGCTCGGCAATACATAAGCGTAAGAAGGGGACCTCCTTACCTTGCTTAAGTAACTGCGTTAATCGCGAGATGCGCTCGTGTTGCGTGTTGTGTGGCGAGGATCAGGGGATTTCGTTAAACCT
>JAAXXR010000099.1 GCA_013334335.1 Chlorobiaceae bacterium | reverse complement strand
GCTGTACTCAGCCACTGTAATTGTTTCAATGAACGATGGCCGGTGCCCGAAGCCCCGATTCCTGCGGAACCGGGACCGATCCGGAGTAACGGCAATTATCACGTCCTGATTATCAATTATCCCATGCAATCGGAAAAAAAAGCTGGAAAAGCCTGGACCGGATACGCAGGCCTCGCTCTCGGCATTGTCCTGATCGCCTACCTCTTCAGCAAGGTTGATCTCGAGCAGTCGGTCAGGTTGATCGGTTCGATAGGTTTTTCGTCGCTCTTCATCCTCATTCCCTACCTGCTCCTGCACATCATCGAGACGGTTGCCTGGCAGCACCTGTTTCCTCCGGGCAACGGGCCGGTGCCCTTTGCGGGGCTCTTCAGGATCCAGATCGTCTCCGAGACGGTGTCGATGACCCTCCCTGCCGGCGTGGCCGTCGGTGAGCCGCTCAGGCCATGGCTCTGCCGCAGGTTTCTCGGCATCCCGCTTCCTGACGGCTTTGCCAGCATCACGATACGCAAACTGCTGCTCGGAGCCGCTCAGGGACTCTATACGGTGTTCGGCGCAATCGCCGGGTTTGCGATGCTGCAGGAAGCCTCCGTCTCGCTGCTCGGCTTCGGTGGCCTCGGCGTGCTCCTGGGCATCGTCGGGGCAGCCGTCATGATCGCGTTCCTCTCCATGCTGCTCTTGATGACCGGCGGGAAAGCTGTGCAGAGCCTGCATCGACTGCTGATGCTGGTGCCGTTCGCCCGCGTCAGGGCGTGGCTGCTCCGCCAGGAGGAGGGGTTCGCCGAAACCGACCGCAAATTGCAGAGCTTCAAAGTGGACGGTTCCGGAAGGTTTCTGCCGGTCCTGGCGTTATATGTCTGTGCGTGGATGATGCTTGCATTCGAGAGTTACCTTATATTACAACTCCTGGGCGTCAAGGTGACCTTTCTGCAGGTGCTCGCGTTCGATACGGCGCTTGCCATGCTGAGGGCGGTCTTTTTTTTCATTCCTTCCGGACTTGGCATACAGGACCTTGGCTACCTGGCATTTTTCCAGGCGCTCGGCATTCATGACTATCTCGCCTATGGAGGGGCTTTCGTCGTGCTTCGCCGTCTCAAGGAGGTGATTTGGTATGCAACAGGTTACGGGGTGATGTTTATGGCGGGCATCAATCTGAAGGATGCGCAACAAGCAAGTGAAGAGAGCGCATGAGGAAAAAGATACTGTTTGTCTGTGGATCGATGAACCAGACTACCCAGATGCACCAGATAGCAAAGCATCTTGGTGATTATGAGCAGTGGTTCACCCCCTTTTTCAGCGATGGCCTGCTCGGCAAAGCCTCCGCCCTCGGCATGCTCGAATTCACGATCATGGGCAGGAAGCGCGCCACCAAGGCGATCGACTACCTGATTTCCAACGAGCTCCAGCTCGACATCGGCGGCGCAAAGCACTCCTATGACCTGGTCCTGACCTGCACCGACCTCATCGTGCCGAAACATATCAGAAGCCGGAAAACCGTCCTGGTCCAGGAGGGGATGACCGAACCCGAAACCATTCTGTTTCATCTTGCCCGGAATTTCCGATGGGTGCCACGCTGGATCGCCGGAACGGCGGCCACAGGCCTGTCGCACACCTATGAGAAGTTCTGCGTGGCCAGCGAGGGGTACCGCGACCTGTTCATCCGCAAAGGGGTGAACCCGGCGAAAATCGAGGTGACCAGCATACCGAACTTCGACAATTGCGAGCAGTACCTGCAGAACGATTTCGAGCATCGCAATTATGTGCTGGTCTGCACCTCGGACAACCGAGAGACCTTCATCTACGAGAACCGCAGGAAGAATATCGAGAAGTACCTTGAGATGGCTCGCGGCGAGCAGCTCCTGTTCAAGCTCCATCCCAATGAAAACGTCGAACGCGCAACAAGGGAGATCGAGCGGTACGCGCCGAAGAGCCTGGTCTATTCCGAGGGACGGACCGAGGAGATGATCGCCAACTCCCGGATGATGATCGCGCAGTTCTCCTCGACGATCTTCGTTGGTTCCGCCCTGAACAAGACGGTGCATTGCGGACTCGATCCGGAACATCTCAAGGCGTTGACCCCGCTGCAGAACAGATCCGCAGCAAAGCAGATCGCCCGGGTGTGCCGCCAGGTGATTGACGGATGAAGGGGATGGAGAGACAACGACCAGCGACATGAAAACTATTGCCATCATTCCCGCCAGGGGAGGCTCGAAAGGGCTCGTGAACAAGAACATCCACCCCGTGGCCGGCTTGCCGTTGCTCGCATGGACCGTTCTCCAGGCTCGCGACGCCGCACTCGTGGACCGGGTGTTCGTGACCACCAACGACGCCTCGATAGCCGCCGTCGCCCGGCAGTTTGGCGCCGAGGTGATCGACCGTCCCGAGGAGATCAGCGGAGACAAGGCCACCTCTGAATCGGCACTCCTGCATGCGCTTGACCTGATCGGCCGAGAGCACGGCCTCGAGCCGGATGCGGTGGTGTTCCTCCAGGCGACCTCGCCGCTCAGGATGCCGGGAGACATCGACCGGGCGATCGAGGCATTCACCCGCGAAGGCGCCGATTCGCTCATTTCGGTCACCAGGGCTGACGACCTGACCATCTGGGAGCGTCGGGACGAGGGGTGGAACAGCGTGAACTTCGATTACCGCAACCGCGGCATGCGTCAGGACCGTCCCGCACAGTACATCGAGAACGGATCGATCTACATCTTCACCCCAGAGGTGCTCCGCCGTCACGGCAACCGCATCGGTGAGCGGCTCGCCGCCTATCCGATGGAGTTCTGGCAGACCTGGGAGATCGACTCCATCGAGGAGGTGGACCTCGTCGAATTCTACATGATGAAAAAGGGCCTGCAAGCGCCGGCCTCAAGAGCAAACAACCCATAAGAACCATACAGCCCATGAATTTCTTCCTGTCTACCGATCTGTGCATTGGCGTCAACGAAGCGCTTACCGTGCATGAGCACCTGCAGGCACTCGGAGTCAAGAAGCCCGGCATCATCTACGATGCCAGCCTGACCGGAAGCCTCTATTTCCAGGATGTGCTCCGCAACATCAATGCCGGCTATTCCAACAGCGTTATCTACTGCAACGAGTTCAAGGGTGAGCCGACCTACGCGCACCTCGAGAATGTTGCCGAGTTTTTCCGGCGCGAGTCTCCCGACGGCCTGGTCGCCATCGGCGGCGGCAGCACCATTGATCTCGGCAAGGGCATCGCGCTGCTCATGACGAACAACGTGCCAGCCCTCTCGCTGAAGGGGTTCCCCAAGGAGGTGAACGATCCGGTGCCACTCGTCACCGTTCCGTCTCTGCTCGGTAGCGGTGCAGAGGTGAGCTACAACGCCGTGTTCATCGATGAGGCCCAGGGGCGCAAGCTGGGGATCAACAGCAGGAAGAATTTCCCGAAAAAGTCGATCATCGACCCGAAGCTCTCCATGACCGCTCCCATGGAGAGCGTCATCGCCTCGGCGATGGACAGCCTCGTGCACTGCGTGGACAGCTTCGGATCGGTCAAGCATACTCCGATCAGCCGCATTTTCTCGATCGAGGGCTTTCAGCGCACCTTTTTCGCCCTGCAGCAGGGTCAGCTCGACCGGGCCGAAGCCCGTCTCGACCTGGCGATCGGCAGCATCTGCGGCGTCACCGCCCTGATGAACTCCGGCGACGGCCCAACCAACGGGTTTGCCTACTATGTCGGCGTCAAGCACAAGGTGCCGCACGGACTTGCCGGCGCGATCTTCCTCAAGGAGGTGATGCGCTACAACCATGCCCAGGGCTATGACAAGTACGCCATGCTCAACCCCATGCACACTGGAGGCACCGCGAAAGAGGCGACCGCGGAACTTCTCGAACAGATGGACGCACTCTATCGCCAGCTCGCTATCCCGAACCTCACCCCCTACGGTTATGGCAAGGGGAACAAGCTTGAACTGGCCCGCAACGCCTCCATCTCCCTGTCGGGGTCGTTTGCCGGCAACCCGGTCGAGTTCACCGAAGAGTCGGCCAACGTCGTCATCGACGCCCTGACCTGATGA
>JAAXXR010000043.1 GCA_013334335.1 Chlorobiaceae bacterium | reverse complement strand
ACCTCGACACTTGCATCGAGCGGAAGCGCCGCAACACCGACAGCGCTCCTGACGTGCACTCCGGCCTGGCCGAAAATTTCGCCGATGAGCGCTGACGCGCCGTTGGCGACAATGTGCTGATTGGTGAACCCGGATGCACTCGATACGTACACCGTGAGCTTCAGGATACGGTCTATATGGTCAAGGGAACCGGCGACCGACCTCAGGGCGGCGACCGCATTGAGGGCGGCTATCCGTGCCGCTACGGCAGCGGCATCCTGACACCCCGAAGTCACCGCCCCCCGCCCCCCCGGCTCTGCGAGCCGGCCATCGACAAGCGGGAGCTGACCGGAGGTGTAGATGAATTCGCCCGCCCTGAGGGCTGGCTGATAAAGACCTGCCGGCGGCGCGACTTCAGGCAGCACGATGCCCGACAGTTTCAGTGATTCCTCGAAGGATGTCATAAGTGGATGGATTGAAGTTGAAAATCGGCAGGCCGGCCACAGGAAGGTCGCTCCCTCCTCCTGCACCATTGCTAATAGAGGAAAAAATAGTTATCGTGCTTGAAATTCCAGCACATGATCGCGAACCGACAGAGCCTTCCACGCCTCTGCATCGTCAGTGGCGGAGGTGAACACGCCGATATGAAGGGATCTGCCCTCCGTCAGGCGTCGGCGCTCGGACACTCCGGCGCCGTGATGTATCAGCTCCGCGAGAAAGGGCTCCTTGGCGGCCGCCTTTACGAACTGGCCTGTCGCCTCAAACCCCTGCTTGCCCGCTCCGGTTCATTGCTCCAGATCAACGACCGGGCGGACATAGCCCAGGCTTCGGGAGCAGACGGCGTCCACCTTCCCGAGTCGTCGTGCCCGGCCGTAACCATCAGGAAGGCGTTTCCCTTGCTCCTGGCAGGCCAGAGCGTGCATAGCGTCAGGGCTGCCCGGGAGGCTGAAAAATCTGGAATCCACTACCTTCTCTTCGGTCCGGTGTTTCCAACGCCCTCCAAGGAGCGCTTCGGCCCCCCGCAGGGCCTCGAAAATCTTGAAAAGGTCTGCCGGACGGTCTCAATCCCGGTCTACGCCCTCGGAGGCGTCACGCCCGAACGGGCCCTGGCCTGCATCGAATGCGGAGCATGGGGCGTCGCGGCCCTCGCACCCTTCCTCGACGCCGGATCCCTGCCCGTGACCGTCGAGTCGTATCGCTCATATTTACCGACATGAACCTTCCCCGACGATTCATCTGCGTCATCACCGATGAGCAGTGTTCTCCCGTTGAACTTGCCGGAATGGCACTTGACGGCGGAGCGCGCATGGTACAGCTCAGGAGAAAGGGTGCTTCCGGAAGGGAGCTCTTCGAATGGGCGGTGCGGGTGCAGGAGCTCTGCCATCGTCATGAGGCCATCTTCATCGTCAACGACCGGGTGGACATCGCGCTTGCCATGAACGCCGATGGGGTGCATCTCGGCCAGGAGGACCTGCCGGTGGCGGCGGCGCGGGAGATCCTGGGACCAGACGCGGTCATCGGCGTCTCGGTCTCCTGTGTCGAGGAGGCACGCAAGGCCCATGATGACGGAGCGAGCTATATCGGGCTCGGCCACATCTTCCCCACTTCCTCCAAGGAGAAGTCCTCCCCGCCGCTCGGAACGACGGCGATCGAAACGGTCAGCAAGGCCGTCGACCTCCCCGTGGTGGCCATCGGGGGGATCGGACCTGTCAACGCGGCCGGTGTCATCAGAGCCGGGGCATCGGGCATCGCGGTCATATCGGCCGTAACTGGCGCAGCAAACCCCGTGATGGCCACCAGGGAGCTCGTCCGAACAATCTGGCAATGACCATGAAACGTGAATACATCACCGTCCTGACCATCGCGGGATCGGACGGCAGCGGTGGAGCGGGAATACAGGCCGACCTGAAGACCATCGCGGCGGCCGGTTGCTACGGACTGAGCGTGATCACTTCCGTCACGGCCCAAAGCACCATAGGGCTCACGTCGGCTTATCAGTTGCCGGCGGGGTTCATCCGCGAGCAGTTCGAGACGCTCGCCGGGGATATCGCCATCGATGCGGTCAAGATCGGCATGCTCGGCTCGCTGGAGGCCGCAGAAACCGTCTCTGAGCTGCTGAAATCGCTCGAAGGTGTTCCGGTCGTCCTCGACACCGTTCTTCGATCCTCGAGCGGGAAAACCCTGTTCCCGCCCGAAGCGCTGGAGATGATGCAAAGCGCGCTCTTTCCGCTTTCGACCCTGGTCACCCCCAACCTGCCCGAAACTGCCCTGCTCGCCGGTCTCGACCGCATCCCGGCGACACGCGGCGAAGTCGAGGAGGCGGCGTGCCGCCTGACGCGCGCGGGGGCACGGTCGGTGCTGGTCAAGGGAGGGCATACTGAAGGGGGAGAATGCAGGGACTGCCTTCTGCACGACGGGAGGTTCCACTGGTTCACCAACCCCAGGATCGATACAGTCAACACGCACGGCACCGGCTGCACGCTCTCCTCGGCGGTCGCTTCGCAGTTGGCAAAGGGGCTGGACATGACCTGTGCGGTCGAATGGGGGATCGCCTATACGAGGTCGGCACTGCTTGCGGGCGCATCATGGCAGTTGGGCCATGGGCACGGACCGTTGCTGCACCTCCCGGAGATGCCTGCCCGATAACCCGCGTGCAGGCTCGGACAGGCGACCGGCGCTATTTCTGCAGGCGAGGCTGCCTGCCGATCGAGTAGTAGGTGAAGCCAAGCTGCTCCATGACGTCCGGATTGTAGATGTTCCTGCCGTCGAAGACCACCGGCTGGCGGAGGTCCTGCTTGATCTGATCGAAGTCGGGGCTGCGGAACACCATCCATTCGGTCATCACCGCCAGCGCGTCGGCTCCTTTGACCGCGTCTTCCGGATGTTCGGCGTACACGAGATCCGCCCGGTCCCCGTAGATCCTTCGGGCCTCTTTCATGGCTACCGGATCATAGGCCTGGATGGTCACCCCTTCTTTCCACAGCTCCTCCATCACGCTGCGGCTCGGCGCTTCGCGCATGTCGTCGGTGTTCGGCTTGAAGGCCAGGCCCCAGATGGCGATGACGCGCCCATTCAGCTCTCCGCCGAAGTGCGTCCGGATTTTGTCGACGAGGCTCAGCTTCTGGTCCTTGTTGACCGCCTCGACCGCCTGCAGGATGCGTGAATCGTACCCGTATTTCCTTGCCGTGCGCTCCAGGGCCTGCACATCCTTCGGGAAACATGAACCGCCGTAACCGACGCCAGGATAGATGAAGGCGAAGCCGATCCTCGAATCCGAACCGATCCCCCGGCGGACGGCTTCGACGTCAGCGCCCACCAGCTCTGAAATGTTGGCGATCTCGTTCATGAAGCTGATCTTGGTGGCCAGCATCGAGTTGGCCGCGTACTTGGTCAGCTCGGCCGACCGGATGTCCATGGCGATGAAGCGTTCGTGGCTGCGGTTGAACGGCGCATACAGGTTGCGCAGGAGCTCCTTGGTCCTCGGGTTGTCCACGCCGACCACGATTCGCTCCGGCTTCATGAAGTCGTCGACCGCGTCGCCCTCCTTGAGGAATTCGGGGTTGGACACCACGTCGAAGTCGATATCGACACCCCGGGCGTTCAGCACCTCCCGAACCTTCTCGCGCACCAGGTCGGCGGTACCCACCGGCACGGTCGACTTGTTGATGACGATCCGGTAATCCTTCATATGCTGTCCGACGCTTTCGGCGACGCTCAAGACGTGCCTGAGATCCGCGGAGCCGTCCTCGTCGGGCGGCGTGCCTACGGCGATGAACTGGTAGAGGCCGAACGCGACCCCCTCTTCGACACTGGTGGTGAACCTGAGGCGCCCTTCGCGAACGTTCTCCAGGACGATGTCTTCAAGACCGGGTTCATAGATGGGAATCTCACCCTGCTTCAAACGGGCGATCTTGGCTTCGTCGATATCGACGCAAAGCACATCGTTGCCGACCTCGGCAAAGCAGGCTCCGGTCACCAGCCCAACATATCCGGATCCGAAAATGGTGATCTTCATGCATTCAGTTGTTGAAATTCAAAGCCCGCTGCATATCCGGCAACGGGCATTGCAATTATATACGAAAAAACGGCAGAAAAAGCAGGCGATTCCTCCGGATCACCCCGGAGATTGCACGGTTCAGACCGCTCCGGCAAGGGTCACTCACGGAGGATGATGAGGCACCGGGATTTTTTCCAGAATTCATCAGGGTCCTTGATCAGCAAGAGCGCCGAGGTGCTGCCGCCGACCAGCTCGTACGAGCCTTTCGTATGCGGAGTCAACAGATGCAGGCCCCTGACCGGCTTGTCGATGAAGACGTCGGTGGTCTCGGTGACATCGATCTGCCGGAACACCTTCGTGTCGTAATCGTTGGCGATCACCGGCCCCCCGCCAAGCAGCTTCGCGAGCGGTCCCGGCTTGACCAGAACCCCCTTTCCGGCGAGCTGATCGACCGTGCCGACAATGTAATAGGCCGTCGACATGCGATCTTCCTGCTCGCTGATCACTTCATCCATCACATCGACCGTCGACATCAGGCGTGAGACCTCAGAGTTCAGCTTGGCGATCTCCGCTTTCATGGCCGCGATCTCACGGCCGCGGGCCTCGAGATCGCTTTTCAGCTCGCGCGTCAGACGATCCAGCGTCTCGACCCTGTAGCCCGAGGAGCGGTTGTCGTTCTCCATTTTGGTGACCAGCGCCTTGCTGGCCGTCAGAGTCGAATCCAGATAGCGGATGTTGCCGTAGATTTCCCGTCCGATCTTGTCGGCGTTGACCTCCTGACGCCCTTCGATGTCCGAGGAGAGGCGCTCGACAACCGCCTCCTTCTGACGTATCCGGCCCAGGTTCTTCTGGACCTGCAACAGAATGGCCATCATCGACTCGACATGCTGGCGCTGCTCGTCCTTCTTCTGCTCGGCCTGGCGGCAGGCGCCAAGGCCCATGGTGAAGGTGACCAGCGTGACCAGGCCGACGATCCGCCTCCTGGATTTCAGAGCCATTGTATCCATCGTTCGATTCCCTCTTTGGTGCCGTACCACCTGGTATGGGGGGTCGGCAGATGCTCGGTTTCGGATATAGTAACATTTTCAGCACCCTCAAGAAAGCAACTTTTGGCAGGAACGATACCGTCGCCCTTAAGATCGCCCTCGTCGGTGACGCTCCGATAGAACAGGTAGCAGAGCTTCTCGGTGATGTTCCCGCCCAGGGAACCGCGGTACTGGTCGCTCACGACAGAGACGACCGGATAGCGCCTGAAAAATTCCGGACCGATACGGCTGAAAATAAAATCCGTCTTGATTTTCGCAAAACGTTCATGAGTATGGTAGGGCGTCCCCAAGGTCACCAGCCGTCCGACCATCCCGTCCACGCGATAGACGTCGCCCTGGAACGGCTGCTGGAGCAGGTAAACCATGGCGATCGTACCGCCGCCGCTGTGGGCGACGATCGTGACCGGCTCCCCGGGAAAACGGCTGGACATGTCGCGCACCGTCCTGTCGAGCGAAGCCATGACCCGGTTGGTCGAGTACTCTGGAGAGGGAGGGATGCCGATCCAGTCGGCCACGCTGACCGGGACGATGGCGATCTTCTCTTTCGGAACCCATTCCGACAAAGCGTCGCGCATGACGTCATAGAGCGAGTCCCAGAAGAGTACCCCCGGAATGATCACCACAGGATTCTGTCTCACCGATACCATAATCGAACTGCGTTTGCATTGACGAAACCTCGCGCCACTCAAAACATCTCAATCCACCTGATAACAAAGAAGCTCTCTCCCACCCAATCAATCAACCATCAACTCCACGCCCTCCATTATCAACTATCCATTATCCACTATCCCCACGATTTCAGGAGGTCCACCAGCAGGCGGACGCCAAATCCGGTACCGCCCGAGCCCGATCCCCCGCCCTTGGCCACAAAGGCCGGGCCGGCGATGTCGATGTGGGCCCAACGCTTGTGGCCCTCGACGAAGTTCTCGAGGAATTTCGCGGCGGTGATCGTGCCGGCCCCCTTGCTGCCGGTGTTGCTGACGTCGGCGACATCCGATTTGATCTGCTCGGCGTATTCATCCCAGAGCGGCAGGCGCCAGACCTTCTCACCTGCAGCCTGACCGGACTTGAAGATCTCATCGGCCAGCTCGTCATCGTTGCTGAACATGCCGGCGACCTTCATGCCGAGTGCGACGATGCAGGCTCCGGTCAGTGTCGCCAGGTCGATGATCACGTCGGGAGCGTACTCCCGCTTCGCATAGGTCAGCGCATCGGCCAGGATGAGCCTGCCCTCGGCGTCGGTGTTGCCGACATCCACCGTAATGCCCGACATGGTCGTGATGACGTCACCGGGTTTCAGTGCGGAACCGCTCGGCATGTTGTCCGTCGCGGGAACCAAACCAATGACCCTGAGCGGCAGCGCGAGCTTCGAGACGGCCTCCAGGACTCCGATCACGCAAGCGGCCCCGGCCATATCGCTCTTCATTTCGTCCATTCCGGCAGATGGCTTGATCGATATGCCTCCGGAATCAAAGGTGATTCCCTTGCCGACCAGCGCGACCGTCTTCTTCGTTTTTCCTTCGGGACGGTACTCCATGACGGTGAAGGTCGGCGACTCCTTGCTGCCCTGGTTCACGGCCAGCAGCCCTCCCATGCCGAGCCCGGCAATCTTCTCCCTGTCGAACACCGTCACGTCGAAACCGCCCCGCTTGCCTGCATCACGTGCCGCCTGGGCAAGATCTTCAGCCGTCAGGTGGTTTCCCGGCAGGTTGACGAGCTCCCTCGACATATTCTGGCATGTCCCGACCACCAGGCCGGCGTCGGCACCTTTCCTGATCGCGTCGGCCAGGGCGCCGCACCCGGCAAGCACCAGTTCCGTGATCGGCTCCGGCTTCCCTTTTTCCTCCTTGTTCTTCTCCTTGTCAAGCTTGCCGCTCTTCAGGCGGTCGAAGCGATAGCGGCCGAACAGGATCGCCTCGACCATCACGCCGGCAATCCGTTCAGGGGTGCTCCTGGCATGTTTCGCCCAGTCGCCGACACCTTCGCAGTCGATGGTCACGACCCCGCAGTGCAGTTCGACCGCCCTGCTCGCCAGGCTCTCGAAGGCCTTGCGGTAGTCGGCGTTCGACTTGCCCTGGCCCAGGCCAAGCAGCGCGACCCTGGAGGAACCTTTTCCGGAAACGGTCCGGTACAGGATGGCCAGATCCCCAGCGCCTGCCTTGAAGTCGCTGAGCGGGCTTTCATCGAGGCCGAGCCCTTTCAGGGTCTTCCCGCCCAGTTTCTTCAGCTCTTTGACGCCAAAAGGAAGCACGAGCAGGTCCGTCTTGACCGGCGCGGCCGGTTTGGCCGTAACGGTCAGGGTGAATGCGGCAGCGGTTGAAGATCCTGTGGTTTTCGTCATGATCGGTAGTTAGTCTTGATAATAGGTACGTTCTGTGGCCCGGATACCCTTTGCCGGCATGTCGCCACGCGTCCACACGGGGCATTCACCCCGTTGCGGCCTCCATTTACATGAAAGTACCAATTTTATCGTCATTTTGTTACCGTCGCAAATCGACGGTCGTTCAATAAAAAAAGAAAATCCGGTATCCCCCGCAACCTTTCCGCTGATGTTTTCCGGCCGAAAAAAGCCACCGGACAGCTCACGGGAGCTGCCGCAGGGTTCTGTCCCGATCATCCCCTCCGGGCTTTCCGGCCCGCCGGAAAGCCCATGGAGGCACCGGTCTCGGGTCGGCCCAGAGACCACGCCGTTTCTGGCGGGCCTGCCGCTCGATCCAGGCAAGCCGGGCATCACGCGAGTAGGCGGTGTAGTGCCAGGCAAGGCCGGCGCGAAGCATCTCCTCGTTGAGTGACCTGCCGTTCACCACCACCAGGCCGACCGTTCGTCCATAACGGTCGGTGCCGCTCCTTTCGAGTCCTACCTGCCGGCCGAAGACGAGCGAGGCCGCGTACTGCTTTGAGCGCTGTCCAAAGGGCTGGGCCTTTTCCGGTGCGTCGATTCCGTACAGGCGAACCTTTTCCCGCCGGTCGCCGATCACCAGGGTGACCGTATCCCCATCGCTGACCCCGACGCATCGTCCCTCGATCGGAAGGGCATCTGATCGCTGCTGCTGGAGAACCTGGAGTAGAAGAAGAAAAAGGAGAGCCGGAAGGCGGCCATACCGGCGAGCGGGTCGCGCGGAGGCATAAGGTACTGCTGAGGACATGAAGGCTGGCGTTTACTGCAAATTCCGCATCGGGTTAAAATTGCCCAAGATAGTGAAATCCGTGAGGTTTTCACGCTCAGCCCAGCCCAGGAAACGCCGATTCCGCCTGGCGTGGCGCGGTGATGGGGATGGAAAGCGCGTAATTGGTCGTAGGGTTATGAAGAGTTGAAGCCTTCAACCTGGGAACGCTGAGCTACCAGGGTTGAGCGCCCAAGGTTATGCGTACCATGGGCGTCATACACGCTCTTCCGCGTTACGTGTTACGAGTTACGTCTCTCCCCTCTCGTCACCGATTCTCCGGGGTTTGAGGCCTTCGGCGTCATGCCAAGCTGGAGTTCAGCGCTCCCAGGAAAGCCCTTCCTGTTGAACAGGGGGGATTCGGTCGCCTCGACCTGGTCGCGCGTGAAGCGGCACACATCGTCGTAAATGACCCGCTGCGCCTTTTCGGCAGACATCTGGAGCAGGCAGCCTGCCGCGTTGATGTGGCCGCCGCCACCATATTGCTTGGCCAGCTGGTTGACGGGAATCCTGCCGCGCGACCTGAAACTCACCTTTGCCCGGCCGTCATGCATCTCGACAAGCAGCACCGCGACCCTGACGGTTGGCACGCTCAGGAGGTAGCGGATGATGATGTCGGTGTCGAACAGCTTGCTTCCGGTCTCCTCGAGCATCTCACGGGAGATGAACAGCCAGGAGATCAGCCCCCCCTCGCGCAACCTGATGCTCGAGAGCGAGAGTCCGAGCAGCTTGAGCGCTTCCGGGCTCAGCGAATTGTAGATGTGGTCGTAGACCATTTCGGGATTGGCCCCCTTTTCGACAAGAGAACCGGCAAGGCGGTAGACGTAAGGGGTCGTTTTCGGGAACCTGAACGAACCGGTGTCGGTCATGATTGCCGCATAGAGCGCGGAAGCGGAATCCGGGGTAATCAGCTCACGGTTCGTCGAAGCCTCCAGGATGCCGATCAGGTCGCAGACCAGCTCTCCTGTCGATGAGGCGTAGGACTCGCAAACCATCACATCGGCGAAATCTTCTGGCTCGAGGTGGTGGTCGACGCAGACAATCCTGAGCTTGCCGAGCTCCCTTGCGAATTCGACATGGGGCCAGAGCCTTCCGATACGGTCGTGCAGGTTCGCGTCGAGAACGATGAGCAGGTCGGCAGTGAAAATGTCCTGTATGCTCTCCTCGTCCCGATCGCGGAACACGCTGATTTCGAAGAAATCCCTGAAGAACTGGTAGTTGGCGGGCACTTCGGTCGGGTTGAAAATCGAGACCTCCTTTCCGAGAGCCTTGAGCGCGATGGCCAGGGCAACTTCGCTGCCGATGCCGTCGCCATCCGAATTTTCGTGGGTGGAAATAAGAATATGCCGGGCCTTGAGCAACTCGTCAATGACCGGCTGCCATTCCGTTGAGGTCAGGGTCCGGCCATGTTCACGTATAATCATCTGGACTGGTAATTGGTGACAAAAGGTACAACAAACTTGCGTCCTGCGGGTATTCGTATCTTCCCGGCCTGGCAGGGTCCGGGCAATGACATTCAGGCCAGCTGCAGCTCCGGCGAGTGGTCACAGAACATATCGACGTGCCGTCGGTGGCGCATGAACGCCTGCCGTCCTTCATCGGTCACACGGTAGTTGGTCAGGGGTTTGCGGCTCTCGAAGCTCTTCATGCACTCCACGTAGCCTGCGGCTTCAAGCTTGCGCAGATGAATGCTGAGGTTGCCGTCGGTAGCCTTGATGCTGTCGCGAAGTTCGACGAAGGATGCCTCGCGGACGCTGAGCAGATAGGCCAGCGCGGCGAAGCGAATCCTGGCGTGGATGACCTTGTCAAGCAGCTGGTGATTGAAATCCTTTTTCTCTGTTGATGATTCTGAGGTCATTATATTGTTTGACGGAATGTTTTCGACCGATTAAGGGAATTAATTCGTCGTTTAAAGTACTTTTTTTATCGTTCAACAACAAGGCCGGACAGCTGTCATAGTATTATTATTTCGACAGCTCCGGTCATGCAAAGGAGAGACTGGAATGACCGCACCCAACGAGGGGATGGACGCGCCGCATGCCCTGCCAAACATCAAGGAGTTCACCCGGGAACAGCTTGGGGCTGTCGTGGCCGGTCTTGGAGAGCCGAAATTCCGGGCAGACCAGCTCCACCGGTGGCTCTACAGCCAGGGGGCGTCCGATTTCGATTCGATGAGCTCGATCAGCGCCTCCCTGCGCCGGAAGCTCTCGTCGGCCTACGACATCCGCTCCGTGAAGATCGAAAGCGTCGCGTGCGGAACACCCGGCCAGGCCGCAGAGGAGGAATCGCCGACGGTGAAATACCTGCTGCGCCTTCCTGACGACGAGCTCGTGGAAAGCGTCCTGATCCCCTCCGGAGAGCGAATCACGGCGTGCGTCTCCTCGCAGGCCGGATGCCCCTTGCAATGCGAATTCTGCGCGACCGGCCACATGGGGTTCCGGAGAAACCTGCATGCATCGGAGATTACCGACCAGGTCTACGCCCTCCAGGATGAGGCCGCGCTCCAGAGCGGAGGCCGGATCACCAACATCGTGTTCATGGGCATGGGAGAACCCCTCCTGAACCTTCAGAACGTGATGGAGGCGGTTGCCACCCTGACGGCGAAGGATTACCGGTTCAGCATTGCCGAAAAACGGATCACCATCTCGACAGTCGGACTGGTTCCCGGCATCGAACGGCTTGCCTCGTCCGGCCTGAAAACCAAACTCGCCGTCTCCCTGCACAGCGCAGACCAGGAGCTGCGTGAGCGCCTGATGCCGGTCGCGAGGCAGTATCCGCTCGAGGACCTCGGCAAGGCGATCGACGCCTACAACCGAATGACCGGCCTGCCGGTCACCCTGGTCTACATGCTCATCGATGGAGTGAACGATTCGCCCGGAGACGCCCGAAAACTGGCGCGTTTCGCGAAGCGGTTTTTGTGCAAAATTAATTTGATTGATTATAACTCAATCGTTAATTTTCAGTTTAGGCCAGCCCACACCGATACCAGAAACACGTTCGTTCGGCAGCTGCTGGATAACGGACTGATTGTCACCGTGAGAAAAAGTCAGGGCGCAGCCATCAACGCGGCATGTGGTCAACTGGCAACGCGGCCCGGCCCGACGGCTCCGAACCGCAGTAACCACTAACCGGCTCCTCTTAATCATGGATTTGTTCGAACTCCTTCCTTTCAAAAACGAAATGGCCAAGCTGTATCATGGCCTGACGGACAACGCTACCCACACATCGGAAAAACCGGTGTTCAGCGAACTCAGGGTGCGTCGTTACGACTGTCCGATCGACACCGTGTCCGATTTCATCGTCGATAAAATAGAGAACTGGGTCGGCTGGAACCTCAAGAGCCAGAAGACGGCCGTGGGAGGCATGAAGGCCATCCGCGCGGAGGTCAGCTCATTCGTCCTGCTCGGTATGAAGATCGACGTTTCGTTCGGCCTCATCGAGGAGACCGACATCAATGGACGCAAGATCACCACGGTCAATGGCAAGGCGCACACCAACATCGATTCGAAAGGCGATCTCGGCGAGAGCCGGCGCATGTTGCGCATGATTCTCGGCGCCCTCGATTTCCAGTTCGGAAGACAGAGCGTCAACGACACCGACTACGCCTACCGATCCCTCAACCCGATCAGCTCCAACTCCGCTTTCCAGCAGCTTTTCGACGAGACAAAACTCGAACACCGACCAAGCAACCCGAAACCCAAGGCGATCGAGTTCAAGAAGTCGGTCAAACAGGAGGTGCAGTTCACCCCTTCACGACAGAACGGGGAACCGCCTGCAGCGGCGTCCAGCCAGAACGGTTCTCCCTCCGAAGCTGCCCCGGCCACCGGTAACCAGGCTCAGCAGCCCTCAAAACCGAAAATCACCGTCATTTCCCTGAAAAAAAATTCATAAAGGACACCGCTTCATGAGAGTAATCCTGTTGGGCGCTCCGGGCGCCGGCAAAGGAACACAGGCACAGTTCATCACCGATACGTTCACCATTCCCCAGATCTCGACAGGAGACATGCTCCGCGCGGCCGTCAAGGCGCAGACCCCGCTGGGCATTGCTGCAAAAAAAATCATGGATGAGGGAGGCCTCGTATCAGACGAGATCATCATCGGGCTCGTCAAGGAGAGAATCGAACAGCCTGACTGCTCGAACGGCTGCCTTTTCGACGGATTCCCGCGCACCATCGCCCAGGCCGACGCACTGAGGTCCGAAGGGGTCAAAATCGACAACATCGTCGAGATCAACGTCCCCGACGAAGAGATCATCAAGCGGATGAGCGGCCGCCGTGTCCATCCCGCTTCGGGAAGGACCTACCACGTCATCTTCAACCCTCCGGCCGTCGAGGGCAAGGACGACGTTACCGGCGAAGAGCTCGTCCAGCGCGACGACGACTGCGAGGAAACGGTCCGCAAGCGCCTGAAAGTCTATCATGACCAGACCGAGCCGCTGGTGGGCTATTACCGGGAGCTTGCCATGAACGGCAATGCCGACGCGCCGAAATACAGCAGGATCGAAGGCATCGGAGAGGTCGAAGAGATCAGGAACAGCATCATGGCCGCCCTTAAGGGATAACCGCCACGCCACAGCAATTTCATATAAAAAAGAGGCTGTCTCGGATTTCTTTCTGAGACAGCCTCTTTTTATTACCCGGATATGCACGCACTTGTTTACGTCGACAGGCTCTACCGCGAAGAACCATTCTTCGTGTCGATCGCCGAAGGTATTGAGCTGGAGGTACTCCCGGGTTGCCAGGTGCTCTTGACCCTCGTCGGCCACCGGGCATCAGGCTATATCGGTTACGTCGCCGCGCTCTCCGCGGAAACTCCCGCACAGGAGCCAGAAGGCGAAATCCTCGACCTGCTCGCCGGCGGCCGTCCGATGCTGCCCGCTCCACTCCTGAAGCTGGTGATGTGGATGGCCGACTACTATCTTGCAAGGCCCGTCGACTGCATCACCACGGCTATTCCCGCTCCGCTCAGGACGGTCGTCGACGACACGGTCGAGCTGACGGAATTCCGCCTGGAAAGCCCCTCGTCGAAAGTGCGTAACTCGGGACTGCGCCGCCGGATCCTGCAGGCCCTCACGACGTCGCGACGCCTCACGGTACGGCAACTCAGGAAACGCCTTGGACGAAGGGAGCTCTACAAAACCCTTTCGGAGCTTGAGCGTGGCGGCCTGGTCACGCTGACCAAAAACTTTGTGGAGTCGAGGCCGAAAACGAGAAGCGCCTGGCGTCTCGCCGAAAGTCTTCCGGAGAGTCCCGGGGAGCTACTGGTTCGCTCGCCGAGAAAGCGCCAGGCATTCGAGCTGCTCGCCGCCTCGGCCGGGAAGGCGCTTACGGCCGAAGAGGCAGGAGCTTCCCGTGAACTGCTGAACGCGCTCGTCGAGCTGGGGCTGGCCGAACGGATCGAGGTCGAGGTCACCAGCACCTTCTCCTCGAGATTCGACGAACCTCAGAAAATGATCGAGTCGCTCAGTCCGCACCAGGGTGCGGCGCTTGAAACCCTCTCCATGGCGGCCAAGCAGGGTGAGTTCCGCACCTTCCTGCTTCACGGCGTGACCGGAAGCGGCAAGACATTGGTCTATATCGAGCTGCTCCGGGAGGTGCTCGCCCGGGGAAGGACGGCCATCGTGCTCGTACCCGAGATCGCGCTCACCCCGCAGACCGCCTCCCGATTCCGCCACCACTTCGGCGACGACATCCAGATCATGCACAGCGCGATGAGCAGCCAGGAGAAATACGACGCCTGGCAACGCCTCAGGCAGGGCAAGGCGCGGATCGCCCTCGGGGCGCGCTCGACCCTCTTTGCCCCGCTCGAGAACCTCGGCGCCATCATCGTCGACGAGGAGCACGACACGGCCTACAAACAGGACCGGACGCCCCGCTATCACGCTCGGGATACGGCCGTCATGCGCGCCAAACTCGAGAACGCGCTCTGCGTCCTCGGTTCCGCCACGCCTTCGTTCGAGAGCTACACGAATGCGCTCGCCGGTAAATACACGCTCCTGGAGCTTCCCGAGCGAATCGACGACGCCCGCCTTCCGTCCCTCCGCCTGGTCTGGATGCCGGGCAGCCAGCGGGTGACACCCTCGATCTCCGGTGCGCTCTACGACGCCATCCGCAACCGGCTCGAACGGGACGAACAGGTCATCCTCCTGCAGAACCGGAGAGGGTTCGCCGGAAGTGTACTCTGCCTCGACTGCGGCCACATCCCGCAGTGCAGGCACTGCAACATACCACTCGTCTATCACGCCTCGGACCACACCCTCCGCTGCCACTACTGCGGCCACTCGGCGAAGCATACCGGAAGCTGCGCGAACTGCGCTTCGGAAAAGCTCTTCTACCGGAGCAGCGGCACGGAGCGGATTGAAGAGGAGCTCGAAGAGCTCTTCCCTGATGAAACCATCCTCCGGATGGATGTGGACACCACCTCGACGAAGGACTCCCATGCCGAAATACTCGGGGCTTTCCGCTCGAAACGCGCACGCATCCTCCTCGGTACCCAGATGGTTGCCAAAGGGCTGGACTTTCCGGAGGTGACGCTTGTCGGGGTCCTGATGGCCGACATCGGCCTCAACATCCCCGATTTCAGGGCCGCCGAGCGGATCTACGCCCTCCTCACCCAGGTGTCCGGACGCGCCGGACGCGCCGCGGTCCCCGGAGAGGTGATCCTGCAGCTCTACAACCGTGACAACGAACTCTTCGGCCATATGCTTGAAGGCGATTTCCGTCGCTTCTACGACACGGAGATGCAGTCGAGAGCTGAGCTCGGCTACCCACCCTTCTCCCGTCTCGTCAAGTTCGAGTTCACCGCCCCGGAAGAAGCGGTGGCCGAAAAGGCCGCCGACGCCCTCCTCGATAAGCTGCGCATCCTCGTGCCGGAAGAGTCCGGCGCCCTGCTGGGACCTGCCCCCGCGGGGATCAACCGGGTGAAAGGCCGGTACCGCTACCAGCTCATCCTGAAGCTCGTCGGCGTCAAACTCCCTTCTGGAGCCATTCGTGATCTGATGCAGGAGGTCGCCGCCACCTGGCGGAAGCAGAACCTCGCGATTTTTGCTGACGTCGATCCGCAGCATCTGCTGTAGAATGCGCCCTGAAATTGTTTTTTTTTGTACTTTTCAGCTGTAAACAAAGCTCAGTGTCACATTTAACGTGTTTTGTCCCAATGACCAGATTTGAATGGAACCGCGGATATATGACATCACATCCGCTGCAAACCGCAGGCGTCTCCGCAGCGCTCATCATCCGGTACCTCTATACCGCGCTCTTCCTGTACGGATTCGTGCACAAGATCATGCGGGGCTGGATGTGGACTGGCATCATGGAGCAGCATTTCACGAAACGCCTTGCCGAACTTCAGGTCGAGGCGCTCGTTGCAGGATCGGGCCTTGCCCAGGTACTGTCGTTCCAGGCCGCCTACCTTGAACATTTCGCCATACCGCTCGCCTTGCCAATCGCCTGGATCGTCACCATCGGCGAACTCATCGTCGGCGTGGCCCTGCTGCTTGGCGTGGCCACACGGGCAAACGCGCTCTTCGGCCTTTTCTTCCTGCTCAATTTCACGGCAGGAGGCTACTACAACCTGACCATCCCTCCGCTGGTGCTCATGTCGCTCATGATGATATTCCTGCCGACCGGCCAGTGGTTCGGGCTCGACAGGATGCTCAACCGGAAATATCCCGACTCGCCATGGTTCAGATGAACGTTTCCCGGAAATTTCGACTCTCGGCCTTCAGACTTTGTTTTCTTTTTGCCTGCGTCCTCGTTTGCGATAGTCCGTCACCGCTTTCTGCAGCTCAACCGGGCAGCTTCGCCGCTGCCGACCAGGCGTTCGTTTCGCTTGAATACGAAAAGGCCGACTCGCTCTACAACGAGATGCGGCTCTCTTTTCCGGACAACGCGGACCTCTACTGGAAGCTCTCCCGCCTGAACATCACCATGGCTGAATCGATCAGCCCGAAGGATATCTCCCGCCGGATGCCCTACTACAGCAGGGCGGTCGAGTACGCCCGCAAGGCGGTCTCCATCGACAGCACCAACGCCGCCGCACACACCTGGCTGGCCGCATCGCTGGCCGTCAAGGCGGACAAGGTCGGCACCAAGGAGAAACTGGCCCGTGCACGGGAGATCAAGCGTGAACTCGATAAAGCGCTCCTCCTGAATCCGAACGACGACGTGGCGTGGTCGATCCTCGGCTCTTATTACCACCAGGTTTCGAACATCGGATGGATGAGCAGGTTTCTCGGAAACGCCTTTGTCGGCAAAGTGCCTGAAGGCAAAACCGGAGAGGCAGAGCATGCGTTCAAGAAGGCGATCAGCCTCAACCCTCGCGCCATCAGGCATTATCATGAACTCGCCCTGCTGTATATCGACCAGCACCGCGAAGAGGAAGCCCTGCAGATCCTGAAGGCGGCGCTGAACAAACCGGTGCTGATGAAAAGCGACCTCCGGCGGCGCGAAGAGATCAGGGGGCTGATCAGGACACTTTCGAAATAGAGGAAGTTACGGTTTCGAGGCAATACCACGGCGTGGGCGCCCGATGGACAGTCCAGCCCGTCCATGATCTCTTCGTCCGTCAAGTCCGTTCCACTGCTCCCTCATTTCTCGAGAAGCCTGAGGAGGCCTTTGACCCCAAGATGGTAGCTGTTGACTCCGAACCCGCCGATGACGCCCGCGCATACCTCCGAAATGACCGACTTGCGGCGGAACTCTTCACGGGCATAGATGTTGGACATATGCACCTCGACCACGGGGACCGACACTCCGCTGATGGCGTCGCGAAGGGCGATGGAGTAGTGGGTCAGGGCTCCGGCATTGAGCACGACCCCCGACCAGCCGCCATGATCCTCGATTTCGAAAAGCTTCTCGAGCAACGCCCCCTCGTGCTCGGACTGGTAAAAGCCGAACCGGACTTCGGGAAACGCGCTCTCCAGGCCGCTGTTGATCGCCGCGAGGGTCTGTGATCCGTAGACTTCGGGTTCACGCTTTCCAAGGCGGGAAAGGTTCGGCCCGTTCATGACCAGAATGCTGTGTCTGCCCATGCGTCAGCTCCAATGAAAGGTTGCTCAAAGGGAGGCTACTCAACCTCCCGGACTTTGCTATCGTGACGCGTGAGGATAACAGATAATCATCCAGCACTCGTCTCTCGCCAATAATGCTCTCAAGATGTGAAGCCT
>JAAXXR010000098.1 GCA_013334335.1 Chlorobiaceae bacterium | reverse complement strand
CGGCCGTCAAGAAGTGCTTCAAGCATCTCCTGGCGAATCAGGTAGGCTTCGAGCCCTTTGGCTCCGAAGGGCTCACGCTCTTCAAGCGGGTTGAGCGCCACGGTCGGCTTCAGGCCAAGTCGGCGTTCGAGGAAAAAGGCTGAGGGGTTGGCGAAGAACCTGACGAGATCGTCGATCGTCACCGTACGCTCCTCATCCGGAATGGCGGGAAGCGGCTCTTCGACAAAGGGGCGGGGCGGCAGTGAATTGCGCCGTTCAAGTGCCCGGAAGTTGTCGGCCGAATAGCTGAACAGACCCTCACTTTCGCTGAAACAGTCGGGATTGAAGCCCTGAAGCTTGTGCCGGATCACCAGTCGCGAAGAGGGAGACTGATTTCCGGAACATGAAAAGCCACGGTCAACGGCATCGAGCAGTTCGCTCACCAGCACGGAGGGGGGAAGCTCGCTGTTGTCCCGTATGCTCTGGCCGACATAGCTCAAGTAGAGCACATCGCGGGCCGAAAGGAGCGACTCGAGGAAGAGGTAGCGGTCGTCGCCACGTACGGAGCGGTCGCCCTTTCGAGGCTCCCTTTTCATCATGTCGAAGCCTGGAGGACTTTGCTGGCGGGGGAACGCTCCGTCGTTCATGCCGATCATGGCCACCACCCGGAAAGGAATGCTCCGCATAGGCAGCATGGCGCAGAAGGTGATGCCGCCGGTCATGAAGCCGAGCCCCATCTGGACCTGTTCGAGACGAGTTCGAAACCAGGCGGTCATGACCGTGGTCGAAACCTCCCCTTCGAACTGGGAAAGTTCGCCAAGTTCGGTGAGCCGATCGACTTCCGAGCTGACCTCTGAGAGCTCCCTTTCGGATTCCGGGTCGGCCTCGATGAAGGTGTCGAGCATCCAGATAAAGGGCTCTCGCCACTCCTCAGGCCTCCTCGGGTGCTCGAACTTCTTCGACAGGGTCTCGACAGCATCGATGAACTCTGCAAGCTTGCCGAGGGTTTCAGCATCGGCTCCGACCTCAAACGGCAATACCCCTTCATAAAGGGTGCCCTCATCCGGCATGGCGTAGCCGAGAAGCAGCCGCTCAAGTCCGGCACGCCAGCTGTTCTCCCGGAATGGGGGCAAGCCAAAGCCGCTTCTCGACTGCTCGTCAACCCCCCACCGGATGCGCGTCGCTTCAACCCATCGGCGGATGGTGTCGAGCTCGCCATCATCGAGCCTGAACCGGCGGCTCACCGGGGGCGAACAGAGGAGGTCGAAGAGCGCCGGCGCCGTGTGGCGACTTCCGTAGAGTTCCAGAAGTTTCATTACCGCCGCGACAATACCCCCTTCGTCGAGCAGGAGACGATCGGCGATCGAATGCGGCAGGCGCGGCACTCCGTCGCCGGCCGTTCCGAAGACCGTGGAGATATAGGGGGCATAGGTTTCGATGTCGGGTGTCATCACCACGATATCGCGCGGCTCAAGGCCGGGAAGCGCTTCGAACAGGTCGAGCAGGTTATCGTGCAGCACCTCGATTTCACGAAGCGGATTGTGGCATGAGTGCACCTGTACCGAGCGGTCGGCTCTTTCGAAGAGCGCGTGCCGTTCCTCATCCTCTCCGGTGCCCTTGAGTCTGAGCATGTCGGACTGCAGGGCGTGGAGCAGTGTATCGTGGCCCGGGTCCGCATAGAGCTCTGTCGTCTGCACGACGCCGTTGACATCGAGCAGCATCTCCGAAAACTCCCGGCCGCTTCTGCCGAGGGAGGCAAGAAGAGGGTTGCCCTCGGTGCTCAACTCCCGTTCGTTCCCGCTCATACGCAGGAGCCGCCTGCGAGTCTGGATATCCGACCAGTACTCCTCGGTCGGGCTCAGAAGGAAGATGTTGACCGGAATCCTCGACGCAAGGGCTTCGAGCACGCCGATGTGGTATGGCGGCATGTAAGAAACGCCAAAGAGCGAAATTCTCGTCGGAAATCCGTGGGGCAGCGCCTCAGCTGCAACTTTCCGGCAGAACTCCGCTCTCATGCGTCCCCGGTGCAAGTCTGAACTTTCCTTGACCAGCGCCCGCCAGAGCTCTGGCTGCCAGTCAAAGGCCGCATCGTCGCCACCATCTTCCCAAGCGTCGAGAAGATCGGGCCGGAACAGGGTGTACTGGTCGAAAGTATCGGCAATCTTTCCGGAGAGCTGGAACAGCTTGAGGGCTTCCCGGTCGTTCGACAGGTAGGCGTGAAGCGGAGCGAACCGTTCATGTGACAGGAGCCCCGGAAGAAGTCGCATGACGCTCCAGCACATCACCTCCTTTGAAAAAATCGTCGAACCGGCGTGCGAAATATCGAACCACTCAAAAAGCTGCTGCAGCAGGGTATTCGGAAAGGGATAATCGGCACCGCCCCAGATTCCAAGTTGGGCGGCGAGCCGCATGGAGATCCAGCGCTGCATGCCCCGGCTCTGAACCACGATAAGCTCCCTCTCAAACGGCGATGCCAGGGGCTGGTCGCCGAGCATCGTGGCAAAGGCACGGATCAGCGTTTCCATCCTGTTGCTGGTAGAGAGACTGAGGGTCATTGTTCAACGTTTCGTTTCGGGGGTACAGGACGAGCGGAGCAACTTCCTCAAGATTAACTAATTATGCATGCCTGCGCAAAAATCCGAACGCTCGTTTCCGTAATTGTCTTGTGGATATCTCCTTGCTGGAGAAGAGATCCGAACGATAGATGCAGTCGCGTCACCTCTGCAAATGGGATGAAATCGTTACATTGTTCACGTAGGGAGATCCCTGGAAAAACACCTTCAAACAGATTCACCAATGGACGCAAAAAATATCGTGCTGGATACCCTGAAAAAAGCCGGAGAGCCTCTGAGCGCTGGTCAGATCGCAGAAAAAAGCGGCCTTGACCGCAAAGAGGTCGACAAGGCCATGAAAACCCTCAAGGACGAAGAGCAGATCGTGTCGCCCAAGCGTTGTTACTGGACACCCAAAGCCTGAGGTGGTTGATGAAGGCCGGACGCGCTTTCCCATGGTGCAGACGAAGCGGGTGTCTCAACAGGATGTGGCTGGCAGGATCATGCCGTGAATGCCGTCCCGAAAGCTGTCGTATCGACCACGTCGCTGTTGGCTTCTGAAGAGACAACCTCTTTTGTCGTCTTTACTGGGTGGCGCGTACGCCAACTGCATATTGCATCGTGTAATACCGTTCTTTCTTCGTATTTTCAGCCTGTAAATTCACGATCCTTAACCTGGAACCAACCGTCATGATCAACTCAGATAAACCTTTGCAACCGTTATCGCAGAACGAACTCACCCATCTCGAAACCTTTCTCGCATCAGACATCACACCGGAAGACTGCATGTCGTCGCTTGAAATGATAGACGGTTATATGACCGCGCTGGTTATCGGTCCCGAACAGGTCGAACAGGAAGAGTGGATCTCCTATCTCCTGAACCCCGAAAAGCACCGAAGGGATGTGTTCGCGTCCACAGAAGAGGCAGAAGAGATTACGGCCCTGCTCGATCGCCATATCGTAGCTATCGCGAACCAGTTTGAAACCGCGCCCGAAGAGTTTCTGCCGCTCTATGAGATGTTCAGTTATTCCGACGATGAAGAGCGCGAGCTTGCCGTCGAGGAGTGGGCGCTTGGCTTCATCCTCGGTATGGAGCTTTGCCATGAGGCATGGCAACCCATGTTCGCCGACGAGGAGCATGCCATGCTTGCTGGACCGGTGTTTGTGCTCGGCAAGATCACCGACGATTATGATACCATGACACAACAGGAAAAGGATGAAATGGCGAACATGCTTGATGAATCGGTCATCGGGATGTACAAATTCTTCTGCCGCTGACCATGTTCACGTTTCGCCACTCCCGTGTCGGCCCGGCACCACGTCGTGTCGGGCGGCAGGTATGAACCGCGGAAAGGATGAGGAGCAACGACAATCGATCAGGAGCGAGCGTCATGGAGACGAGCCACAATTTACCGGAGATGCGCTTATCGTCGACAACGACATCATTGACGAGGCGCCCGGCAAACGGGATGCGATAACCGGAAAATGCGGAAAACGGGAACTGGTTCCGTCACGATAGCTCCATTTCCCTCCAGATGCGAGTGTTGAAGCCTGTTTCGATCGTCTCCTGCTACCCACGTTTCGTGTAACGGAATTGCTCAGCGACTGTTCAGACTCGC
>JAAXXR010000042.1 GCA_013334335.1 Chlorobiaceae bacterium | reverse complement strand
CGGGGCGACTGTGGCGTCCGGCCGAGCTGGAGCTCGGCGCTCCCAGGGAAATCGGTGCTTCCATCTTCTTGCAGCCATCATGACCCTTATGAGACCGGCTCTTATCGTTTCCATCGGGCTTCATCGACGGCGCCGAGGGGAGACGGCCTTATTCCCACTCGATCGTGGCCGGGGGCTTGGAGGAGATGTCGTAGGCGACCCGGTTGACGCCGCGCACCTCGTTGATGATACGGTTGGAGACGTGGGCGAGGAACTCGTGCGGCAGGTGGGCCCAGTCGGCGGTCATGCCATCGGTCGATTCGACGGCGCGGAGGGCAAGCACATTCTCGTAGGTGCGTTTGTCGCCCATGACCCCTACCGACTGGACCGGCAGAAGCACCGAGAACGCCTGCCACACCCGCTGGTAGAGTCCGCTCGACTTGAGTTCTTCGATATAGATCTCGTCGGCATCGCGCAGCACGTCAAGGCGCTCGCGAGTGAGTGAGCCGAGCACCCGCACGGCGAGTCCAGGGCCGGGAAAAGGGTGGCGCATGAGGATATCCTCTGCGATGCCGAGCTCGCGGCCAACGGCACGCACCTCGTCCTTGAACAGTTCACGCAGCGGTTCGATGAGCTTGAGCTTCATGCGCTTGGGCAGGCCGCCGACGTTATGGTGCGACTTGATGGTCTCGGACGGGCCGTTGACGCTGATGCTTTCGATGACATCGGGGTAGAGCGTGCCCTGCACGAGGAACTTCTCTTCGTGGAGGTTCTCTTCGAAGACCCTGATGAAGGTCCGGCCGATGATCTTGCGCTTCTTTTCCGGTGACGCGACCCCTTTCAGGCGGTTCAGGAAGAGCTCCGATGCATCCGCAAGCGTGACCTTGAGGCCGAGCGGCCTGAGGAACTCCATGACCTTCTTCGCCTCGTTCTTGCGGAGCAGGCCGTTGTCGACGAAGACGCAGTGGAGCTGCTTGCCGATGGCCCTGCTGACCAGCACGGCGGCCACCGTGGAGTCCACGCCGCCGCTGATGCCGCAGATGACCGTCGATGTTCCGGCCTGTTTCCTGATCTCCTCGATCTGGTGCTCGATGAAGCTCTTGGGCGACCAGTCGGGGGTAATGCCGGCGATGTCGATGAGGAAGTTGGACAGCAGCTGTTTGCCGTAGAGCGAGTGCTGCACTTCAGGGTGGAACTGCAGTCCGTAGACCTTCAGGGCGGCCTTGCTTCCGTAGCTTTCGATCGCGCACATTTCGGCGTTCACGGTGCTCGCGGTCACTCGAAACCCTTCGGGCAGGCGGGTAACCTTGTCGCCGTGGCTCATCCAGACATCCGAGTCGGGAATGTCACGGAACAGCAGGCTTTCATGCTCGCCATCATGGCTGACCAGCATCTTCGCCCTTCCGAACTCCTGCTTGGACGAGCTTTCGACATTGCCGCCGAAGTGCTTGGCGATCGCCTGAAGTCCGTAACAGATGCCGAGCACGGGAACGCCAAGGGTGAATATCCCGGGATCCGGCATGAACGCCGATTCGTCGTAGACGCTGTTCGGACCTCCGGAGAGGATGATGGCTTTCGGCTGGTGTTCGCTGATGGCGTCGGCGGTCGTGTGGAAAGGAAGAATTTCGGAATAGATACCGATCTCCCGGATCCTCCGGGCGATGAGCTGGGTGTACTGCGATCCGAAATCGAGGACGATGACCGATTGAAGGGAAGTTGCCATGTTAGGTGCGTTGATCAGGTAATAAATTTCTTAGTACTGCGGATATGCGGGTGCCACCGTGCTGTCCCGTGGCGTGCGCGCTACACCAGAGGAGTTTACCCGGCCGCTGAATTCACCCGACTGATATCGTGCGAACCCTTTCGGGGTGAAATATTCGACATAGACGTCGTTGCTGTAGATGTCCGACGCGTTGGACGAGCGTCCAACCGGGACGGCGACAATGTTGTCAGGCATCGAGAAATAGCGGTTTTCGAGCTTGAGCGCGGGGTCCGCATAGCAGCGCTTCATGAAGAGCGCCCAGATGGGCAGCGCCGCACGGGCACCCTGCCCGTACTCCATCGAGGTGAAATGGATACGTTCGTCGTCGAATCCCGTCCAGATCACCGCCGCGAGCTGCGGAGTGAAGCCTGCGAACCAGGCGTCCCTCATGCTCTGGGTGGTGCCGGTCTTTCCTGCCGCTTCAAGGTCGAACCCGTATCTGGCACGAAGGGCGACGGCGGTTCCCCGGTCGACCACACCCTTCAGCATGGAGACCATCACGTAGTTGGTGGTCGGATCGATGGCGAAACGGCTGTTCGGAGTGGTTTCAGAGATGACCCTGCCGTTCTTGTCCTCGACCTTCAGGATGGAGACCGGCTCGTTCCAGACACCGTTGTTGGCGAAGGTCGCAAAGGCACCGGCAAGTTCGAGGGGGGAGACCTCCGAGGTGCCGAGCGCGATCGACAGGTTTGGCTGCATGGTCGAGCCGATACCCATGCGGCGTGCGTAGCTGATGATTTCGGACGGGCTCAGGAACTCGTATGCCAACCTGATCGTGACCTGGTTCAGCGAGCGGGCGATGGCGTCGCGCAGGGTGGTCATGCCGCCGGAAGAACCGTCGGAGTTACGCGGCGACCATACGGACCCGTTTGCGCCACGGAAGGCGATCGGCTGGTTGAGTACCGTGTAGCTGGCCGGTATTCCCTTGTCGATGGCAGCGGTGTACACGAACGGCTTGAAGGTCGATCCGGGCTGCCGGCGTGCCTGCCAGACGTGGTCGAACTGGTAGCGGTAGTCGTCCGGTCCGAAGTTGCTGCCACCAACCCACGCCTTGACATGGCCGTTGGAGGGGTCGATGGCGACCAGCGCGACCTGGATCCTTGTCTTATCCTTCAGCAGGTTGTTCAACCAGGGGGTGTCGGCCCTGAGGCGGGAAAGCGTTTCCGATTCCGAATACCCGTCTTCAAGCATCTCCTTGAACCTGGCGCTCTCCTTGATCAACTGCAGTTTCAGGGATTCGTCCCAGGTCCAGCTTCGGTCGAAATCGGCCTGGAGGGTGGCCAGGTGCTCGGCGACCGCCTGCTGGGCGTATTGCTGCATACGGCTGTCCAGCGTGGTCTGGATCGAGAGTCCGTCCCGGTACACGTTGATGTCCTCGAGCATCGAGGAGGGTTTGATGGTCTGGCGGATATACTCGGTGAAGTAGGGGGCCAGGCCCTGGTGCGTCACCGGGGTATAGTGGAGTTCGATCGGCGTCCGCTTGGCCCGGTCGGCCTGTTTGGCGTTGATGAACCCCTCCTTCTCCATGAGTGAAATGATCAGGTTCCGGCGTCGAAGTGATGATACAGGGTCCTTCGAGGGGTCGTAGGTCGTCGGGTTTTTCAGCGTGGCGATGAGGGTCGCGCTTTCAGCAATGGTGAGCTGGCTTGCAGGCTTGCTGAAATAGGTTCTCGAGGCGGCTTCGATGCCGTAGGCGCCGGAACCGAAATAGACCGTGTTGAGGTACAGGGCCAGGATTTCGTCCTTCGTGTAGGTCTTCTCGAGTTCGACCGCCGTAATCAGCTCCTTGACTTTTCTGGTGACCGTCCGTTCCTGGGTCAGGAAGAGGTTTTTGGCGAGCTGCTGGGTGATGGTACTCGCACCGTGCCACCTTGTGCGGCCCTTGATGATGTTTTCGCCGATTGCCAGGACAAGACGTCTCACGTCGACGCCCCAGTGGTCGTAGAATGCCACGTCTTCGGTGGCGATCAGGGCGGCCGTGGTGGTTTTCGATATCGAGCGCAGGGGGACGAAGGTCCTGTTTTTCAGGAAAAACTTGTGCAGCAGCACACCGTCTTCCGAGTAGACCAGAGAGGCGAGTTCAGGGTTCGGGTTCTCAAGGTCCTCAACGCTCGGGAGGCCCCTGATGACGCTGAAGCCGAATACTGCGCCGAGAAGGATGATGATGAGGATGAGTACGCCGGCGAATTTGAGGCGTCCTTTGCTTTTCTTGTTGTTTTGTGTCTCGTTGTGGGGCATCTGGTAATGTTGACCGTTACGGTCGGTTCGTTACATGGGTATCATGGAATCTGCACGTGTTCGGCTGCCGGTTCCAGTGGCGTTGTCTTTTTATAAAATTGCGCGGCAAAATCAAAATGCTTTTTCAGCTGCTCGGCGAAACCTTCGGTGTCTTCGAGCATGGGCAGGTGGCCGAGGCTCATGAACTGCACGAGCCGTGTGGGTGATTTGGCGACGCTACGGCGTTTTTCGAACAGCGTGACGGTTCCCTCCGGCGGAATCGTCCGGTCAGCCATGCCAACGCAGCAGAGCACGGGCGATTCGATCTCGAGCACGCTGCGGGTATAGGTCCTGAGAACCTCCGGATCGATGGAGAACTTGCCGACCGCATTGGTCGCAGCCTTGTTTGAGGTGGTGAAGTCTTCGATGATGATGTCGCTGTACTCGCGGTCGATATGGCCGGTGGCCGCCCGTTTGATGAAGAGCGTCCTGAGCGGTTCGACCAGGAAGATGTTCCTGAAATTCATCGAAACGTCAATGAGGCCGCCGAGGAACATCAGCCCGAGCGAGGTGAATGCGGTCTCCTCGAAGATGCCGCAGGCGAGAATGGTAGCCGAGAGCAGGGCCTGGCGATACCGGAGGCAGAGCTCCGTGGCGACCATGCCGCCCATCGAATGGCCGACGATGTGCAGGTTCCTGGTTTTGTCCAGTCCGAGATGCTCGATCAGGCGGCTGGCCTCATCGGCGAACCCCGCAATCGTGAAATCCGGATCGAACCCTTCGATGACGGTGTTTCCGGTACCACTCTGGTCGTAGGTGATGCACCGGAACCAGGGAGCGAGCCGGTCGACGAGCGGTTTCCAGTAACGCGACGAGATAGCCCATCCATTGACGAAGAGCACTGCAGGCTTGTCCGCCTGTGATGGGTCATTTTCGGCAGAATCGTTATAGAAAAGCTTGCAGCGGGAGGTCGTAAGGTAACTCATGGCTCAAAATATTTTGCCGATACCAAAAATATGAATATACCATTATAATTATTAATACCTTTCCAGCGCTCCGGAGCGCATTATCCCGATCCGGGGAGCTTTCTGACAATGAATCCCATCTGATCCAATGGAATTGCTTGCAACATTCGCCGATCTGATCCTGCATGTCGACAAACACCTTCAGGTGCTTGCCTCCGAATATGGCCTCTGGCTTTACGGCATCCTTTTTTCGATCGTGTTCTGCGAGACCGGACTGGTGGTCATGCCGCTGCTGCCCGGGGATTCGCTGCTGTTTGCCGCAGGCTCCCTGGCCTCGATGCCCATGTCGCAGCTCAATCCCCACCTGCTGTTCGCCATGTTCTCTTCAGCTGCGATCCTTGGGGACAGCCTTAACTACTGGATCGGCCACAAACTTGGACCCAAGGCCTTCACATTCGAGAAGTCGAGGTTCTTCAATCCCGAGCACCTGCAAAAGACGCACGAATTTTTCGAGAGATACGGCGGCAAAACCATCATTATCGCCAGATTCATTCCGATAATCCGAACCTTTGCTCCGTTTGTCGCAGGTGTGGGCGCCATGTCCTACCCGCGTTTCATCGTCTACAACATTGCCGGCGGGGTGCTTTGGGTGGCCCTGTTCAATTACAGCGGCTACTATTTCGGCCAGTTGCCGTTCGTCCAGCAGAACTTCAAGCTGATGATCCTGGCGATCATCGCCATTTCGATGCTTCCTCCGGTCGTCGAGTATCTCAAGCACCGCTTCAGCCGCTAAGGCCGGAAAGGGAAGGCGTTACGGGCGTCGCCGACAACCCGTGAGAGGCGAATGACGGCCCGGGGCGCGTCACCAAACGGCAATCGGCTTTCTGTCGCAGATTTTTCGGTACGCCGTGCAAAAATATTATGGCATTTTGCCGATTCTTCTTATAATGAGAACCTTTGCAAGGTCATCGGCGTATAGCGCAGCCTGGTAGCGCACTTCCTTGGGGTGGAAGGGGTCGTGGGTTCAAATCCCGCTACGCCGACTCTCATTTCCCCTGCACCTCATCAGTTTCCGACAAGTTTTGTACCGCCTGGTTCAACTCAACAAAACCGGAGCTTCTGATGGATTTCGAATGCCAATTCGTCTGTGAACTTCGGGAATTCGCCCCGGCTCCCGCCCTGGCCATTCACTCCCATACCACGATTAACGACATCCCGGCCCTGTTCGACAGAGGGTACCGAGAGATTGCCGGTCTGCTCACCACACAGGGCCTCAGGCCAGCGGGTTCGCCCTTTGCCCGGTACTTCAACATGGACGCGGATGCGTTCGATGTCGAGTTCGGCTTTCCGGTTCCCGCCTCCGCCACAGGCAAGGGGCGCGTCCTCAGGAGCCAGACCCCATCGGGAAAGGCTGCGAGCTGTCTGTACATCGGGCCATACGAGGAGATCGAGCCGGCCTACGACGCGCTTCTCAAATGGGCCACCGACAACGGATTGGCCGTAAGCGGAGAGGTCTACGAGATCTACCTGAACGATCCCGCTTCCACGCCACCCGATCAGCTCAAGACCCAGGTCTGCCTCATGCTGCGGGACTCCTGACCGGGAATTCTCATGCCGCGCCCAGGGTTATCAAAGAGTAACCCCGGGTATGATGAATCCATGATTTTATCGGCGGTATGGAGATTCGCGATCTGCATTGCATCGTTATCGGTGCTGGTATGGGAGGTCTTGCGGCCGCTGCCCTGCTTGCGCGCCGCGGGATGCAGGTGACGGTGCTCGAGGCGCAGTCCGCTCCTGGCGGTTGCGCCGGCAGCTTCGCTTCGGGAGGGTTACGGTTTGATGCCGGGGCGACGGTTGGGTGCGGATTTCATCCCGGTGGACCGCTCAATCTGTTTGGTCGTGAACTCGGCATCGAGTGGCCTGTGACACCGGAACCGGTCGCATGGCAATATCGCCGTCGCGGCAGGCGGCTTGATCTGACCTCGAGCCGGCTGGGAATTGTTGCTCGATATCCCCGTTCGGCCCCGTTTTGGGAAGAGCAGGCAAAAATCGCCGGACTGCTCTGGCGACTTTCGGCAGGAGGTGTTCAATGGCCTCCATCCACTCCCGGGGACCTGTCCCGTCTCGCGATGAAAGGATTCGAAGGGTTGCCGGATACGGCCCTTCTCGCAAAATTCATGAAGCGCACCACGCTCGAATGGCTTGCTTCGCATGGGCTCGACACCGTTTCCGAATTTGTCCGATTGATCGATGCCCAGCTTCTGATCTCCGTCCAGGCGACCTCACGGGAGTCCAGCGCGCTCAACGCTGCCATTGCGCTTGATCTCCCGGTATCGGGTACCTGGAGGGTTCACGGCGGCATGGTTCGCGTGCCGGAGTTGCTTGTCCGATCAGTCGAAGCGGACGGGGGCGCCGTCCTGTTCGGCAAGAACGTGATCCGTATCGACAGCATCCGCCGTGAGGTGCTCGGCGTCGAGACCGCGGACGGGAATGCCTTCGCGGCCGACATCATCGTGGCCAATCTCACGCCTGACTCGCTCGCCGTGCTCGATGGTCGCGAAGCCGAAACGCCACCGTCCGCAGTTCGTTCACGATGGAGCGCCTTCATGCTCTACCTCGGCGTGGATTCCGCAGCTTTCGACAAGGCGGGTATCGACCATCTGCAACTCGTCACTCCGGAGGGACGGCTCGGCGAGTGCGGGAGTCTCTTTGTATCGGCCTCCCCGGCCGGTGAAGCCGACAGGGCCCCTGCAGGACAGCGAGCGGTGACCGTGTCGACCCACACGTTTCCCGAACCATGGTTCGAAGCTCAGCGCAGGGGAGGCGATGACTACCTCCGGTTGAAGGAGCGCTATACCCGCAAGGCCCTCGAGCTGCTCTATGCCGAGATGCCCGAATCAGAGGGTTCGGTCCGTTCCGTCATCGCCGCAACTCCGGTCACCTGGGAGCGATGGACCGGCCGCCACCTCGGCTGCGTCGGAGGTTTCGCCCAGACCTCCCTTTTCGGCGTTTGCGGACCGTCGACACGATATGACAACCTCTTCCTTGCCGGCGACTCGGTTTTTCCCGGCCAGTCCCTTCCCGGTGTGGTCACCGGTGCACGACGGACTGTTGAACTGATCTTGCGGTACGCCCAAAAAATCAGGCGCTGACCCTGTTCACCCCATTCCGGGTCCCTTCCGGGTCGGCAACCGGCAAGACCTCAGGTTGCCGATATCCGTCCGCCTTGCACCCTGGACGATAGTGATGCTTATTCGCGATGGCCTGATTATATTTCCCCATGGACATGCAGGAAAAACTCGGCATCCTTTCCGGTGCTGCCCGCTATGACGCATCCTGCGCCTCGAGCGGGTGCGGCCGTGAGGCCCCGTTGCGCGGCACGGGAAACACCTCGCAGGGAGGCATCTGCCACTCCTGGTCCGACGATGGCCGCTGCATCTCGCTCCTGAAGATCCTTCTCTCCAACGACTGCCGGTACGACTGCGCCTACTGCGTCAACCGTTCATCCAATCCGGTGCCCCGAGCATCGTTCACGGCCAGGGAGATCGTCGATCTGACCATGGAATTCTATCGGCGCAACTACATCGAAGGGCTGTTCCTGAGTTCGGCGGTCATGAAGGGGCCTGACCAGACCATGGAGGAGATGGTCAGGGTGGCCGAGATCCTTCGCAACGAGGAGCTGTTCGGAGGTTACATCCATCTCAAGGTCATTCCGGGTAGCAGTCCCGAACTGGTCCGCAGGGCCGGGTTGGCCGCCGACCGGGTCAGCGTCAACATCGAGCTGCCCTCCAGCGAATCGCTGCACCGGCTCGCACCTCAGAAACGCAAGGAGTCCATACTCGAGCCGATGAAGCTCATCGGCGGCGAGATCGGCACGAGCCTCGTGGAACGGCGCTCGAGCCGCAAGGCCCCCCGGTTCGCCCCGGCCGGCCAGAGCACCCAGATGATCATCGGGGCGAGTCCGGAGACGGACCTGCAGATCCTCAGGCTCTCCCAGGGGCTTTACAAAAGGATGAACCTGAAGCGGGTCTACTACTCGGCCTTCGTGCCGGTCAACGAAGACAACCGGCTGCCGGTGCTCGCCTCGCCTCCGCTCCTGCGCGAGCACCGGCTCTACCAGGCCGACTGGCTGCTGCGTTTCTACGGTTTCACCGCTGAGGAGATCCTTTCGGAACAGATGCCCGACCTTGACGAGTCCTTCGATCCGAAAACCGCGTGGGCCCTGCGCCATCCCGAGTTCTTCCCGGTCGAGGTCAACCGCGCCGACTACGGCACCCTGCTTCGCGTGCCGGGTATCGGGGTCACTTCGGCCAAACGGATTGTCGCGGCCCGTCGATTTTCGCTGCTTACCCACGAAGGCATGAAGAAAATCGGTGTGGTCATGAAACGCGCGAAATATTTCATCACCTGCTCGGGACGTCCCTTCGAGAAGCCCGACCGCGAACCATTGCAGCTTCGTCAGCGCCTTCTGCTCGGCGACGGCAGTGACCCGGTCCCGGCACCCCGGCAACTGGTGTTGTTTTCGTGACGAGAGACGTATGCCGTAGCGGCAGAAGCGGAGACTCGGCGTGAACTTGCTTGCAGGCTTGGTTTTGCATCTGATGCCATCTTGGCCCTTGAGCAGGAAAAAATCAAAAGGATCAGACAAATGCGTAATGGAATGATTCGAAGTCTCCATAATTCGTGACTTGTTCCGCTTGACTTGTCACGCGTCACGTATCCCCAACTGTCTCATGAATCGTTATCTCTACGACGGCACGCCCGAAGGGCTCGTTTCGGCAATCGCCGGAATTCTTGACAACGGCACCGATCCGCAGGTGTCCCTGCTGGTGGAGCGGCAGGACACCCTGTTCGAAGAGGGGCTGTTCTTTCGCACCGACCCTGTCGCGGCTGAATCGCTGTTCTCCCGATTGCGGCAGAAAGCGCCAGACGCCGTCCACACCCTGTGGTATTTCATGATGGCCGAAACGGAGGGGCAGGAAACGAGCCTTCTGCGCTACGTCGCGCTCGCCCTCCAGCATGGCGATCGCATCAACGGCCACCTCACCGATGCCGACGTCAAGGCGATCGTCTCGACGGCCCGGAAAGCGGGCCGGGAGTTGCATCGCATGAAAGGGCTGCTGCGCTTCGAGCAGCTTCGCGACGGCACCTGGCTGGCCCGCATGGAGCCCGACCACAACGTCATCCATCCCCTCGCGCGGCACTTCAGCCGCCGCCTCAAGGGGCAGCAGTGGTTCATCTACGATGTCCGCCGCCGCAGCGCCGCCCACTGGGACGGTCAGGCACTCTCCTTCGGTACCCTCGAACAGTTCAGCCGTCCTGAGCTTTCCGACGAGGAGCTGGAGGTCCGGGCCATGTGGCAGGCCTTCTTCAGGACCATCGCCATCCCCGAACGGAAAAACCCCCGCCTCCAGAAGTCGAACATGCCCGCCAAATACTGGAAGTACCTCACCGAGAAGCAGGGGGAGTGAACGGCGCCTGTCGCCGGCAGCGAGTTGGAGGCGCCTTACCGGTCGCCGACCAGGAAGATCCTTCGGAACATCAGGTCGAGTTTCCCGTCTGCTGCGGCCATGGTTTCAAACGAGCGCCGCATGCCGTCGAGAAAAGCGTTTTCAAACCCTTCGGGCCACGGACAGTCGTAGCATGAAGGGTCAAGGTAGCCGGCCGTAGCCCCGGAGCAGAAAACATCGAACACCTCCCGAGGGGTCCGGAAGCTGCCTGACTCCTCGATCGTGCAGAACAGCACCCTGAACCCGGCCGCTTCGAAGAGGTCGCCGTACGCTTCGGCCGATTCAAGAAAAAACCATGGCGGCCTGAACCCCGAAAATACCTGCCGTATCGAGGGGTCCGCACAGCAGCGCCCGATTGCTTCGATGAACACGGGGCAGTACTGGCGGGTTGCGGGCGCCTGCACGCCGATCCTGCCGCCGGGGCGCAGAGCTTTTCTGGCTTTGCCCAGGAAGCGTGCCGGGTTCCTGAACCACTGGAACGCCGAGTTGCAGTAGATCACATCGAATGCCTGTTCGTCATCCATTCCGGTGTCGTCCATCACCCTGAAGCTGATGCGGGGATCGGGGAATGCCGTGGACGCTTCACGGATCATGGCTTCGGACGGGTCGATGCCGGTCACGTTGCCGGATGTCCTTCCGGCCAGCGCAGCCGTCAGGTTGCCCGTGCCGCAGCCGACGTCCAGAAGATCCATTGATCCTGAAATGTCAAGCAGGCCGATCAGCTGCTCGCCGGCCGATGCCTGCACGAGCGAGGTCGTCCGGTATCGGGCAGCGATGTCGTCGAATATCGCCATGGTGTCCTTGTTTTTCCGAAAGTTAGCGTCATGAGCGGTTCCACGCAAACAGCACCGGATTTACCTGCCGAATGGGTATTTTGCGGAAGAGTCTCAATGCGTAACCAACCCGTTCCACCCGATATGGCCATTCTCGCCATCGACCAGGGCACGACCGGTACCACCTGCATGGTGTATGACAACACCGGTGTCGTACTCGCCCGGGCTTACCGCGAGCTGACGCAGCTCTACCCGGAGCCGGGCTGGGTCGAACATGACCCTGAGCAGATCTGGCGGACGGTCCTGGAGTGCTTCGGTGAAATTCGCCGGAACTGGCAGGGCTCGATCCAGGCCATCGGCATGACCAACCAGCGTGAAACCACCGTTGTCTGGGAGCGCAGGACCGGACGTCCGGTGCACAACGCGATCGTCTGGCAGTGCCGCCGCACGAGCGAGCTCTGCTCCCGATACGCCGCTGATGCGGGGCTGATCAGGGAGAAAACCGGTCTGCCGGTCGATGCCTATTTCAGCGCGACCAAGATCCGGTGGATTCTCGATCATTACCCGGAGCTCGACCCTGCCGATCTTCTGTTCGGCACGGTGGACACCTGGCTCGTCTGGAAGCTGAGCGGCGGGCGGGTACACGCCACCGATTTCACCAACGCCTCGAGGACGTTGCTCTACAATATCGTGGAGCGATGCTGGGATCCCGACCTGCTCGACCTTTTCGCGATTCCCGGATCGATGCTGCCCGAGGTGCGCCCCTCCATGGGCGGGTTCGGTGCCGTGGGCGACATCGACGGACTGCACGGGGTGCCCATCGCCGCCGTGGCGGGCGATCAGCAGGCGGCGCTGTTTGGCCAGTGCTGCTTCGCGCCCGGCGCGGTCAAGAACACCTACGGCACCGGCTGCTTCATGATGATGAACACCGGAGAGCGTTATGTCCGTTCGGAACACGGCCTGTTGACTACCCTCGCCATCGATGCCGCCGGCCGGCCCTGCTATGCCGTCGAAGGCTCGGTGTTCATCGGTGGTGCGGTCATGCAGTGGTTGCGCGACGGCATGCACCTGATCGGCGACGCCGCCGAGTCGGAAGCCATTGCCGAGGCTTCAGGCACGAACGGGGGCGTCTATCTCGTTCCGGCGTTCGTCGGTCTTGGCGCACCCCACTGGAACATGGAGGCGAGGGGCGCCATCGTCGGCCTTACCCGCGGAACCAGCCGCGATCATATCGTCAGGGCGGCACTCGAATCGATAGCATTCCAGTCGTACGACGTGTTCCGGGCGATGGCCGCCGATACCGGCATCGAGCCTGAAGCGTTGACCGTTGACGGCGGGGCGGTCAGTAACGGTTTCCTGATGCAGTTCCAGGCCGATCTTCTCGGCATACCACTCCTTCGGCCCAGGAACATCGAATCGACCGCGCTTGGCGCGGCAGCCCTGGCCGGACTCCAGTGTGGCTTCTGGTCGTCGACCGATGAACTCCGCACCCTCAACGGGCTGGATCGAACGTTCTTTCCCGCCATGGAACCTGAACTTCGAAAGACCCTGCTGGAGGGGTGGAACCGGGCGCTCCGCCAGACTCTCCAGGCTTGATAACCAAACACCAGCACCATGACGGATCACGCTCAACACGAACAGCACACCGGTACACCGCGCACGGTCACCTGCCCGAGGTGCGGCAAGGCGTTTACCTGCGGGATGTCGACCTCCTGCTGGTGCGCCACGCGGGTGGTCCCGGAAAAGGTACGTAAGGAGCTTGCCGCCCGTTACGACACCTGTATCTGCAGCGCCTGCCTCGACCAGCTGATCGGGAACCGGCAGCCCTGAAGGAGAGGGCACCCAGGTATTGGGGGTCTCGGCAGGTTCGGCGGAGTTGTAGTTCCGTGTGCGTATATTTGATCGTTGTTTGCATTGCCGCAGTTCACTTCCCCGAACACCAAGACAAGAGTCCAACATGAAAAGAATGAAGATGATCGCAGTGACGCTGTTCGCTGCAGCAGGCAGTTGCGGCAGCATGGCTCTGGCCGTGGACAAGGTGCCGACAGGCATGACCCAAAACCCGCCATCGGTTGAGCACGGCAAGTCGCTTTTCTACGACCCCGCGCTTTCCGGCTCTCCGAACGACAAGAGCTGCAATACCTGCCATCCGGGAGGCAAGGGACTCGGGAATGCCTGGAAGAATCCGAAACTCGCGGAAACAATCAACACTTGCATAACCAGTCCCCTGATGGGAAAGGCGCTCACCATCGACTCGAAGGAGATGAAATCGCTCATGCTCTACATCAAGTCGCTGAAGTCGACCTCATCGGGGTACTGACCAACACAGACAAATGAACAAGGAACGCATTTCAATCCTCGGATGCGGCTGGCTCGGCATGCCACTCGCCAGGAAACTGATCGATGACGGCTATCGTGTCAAGGGGTCGACCACCAGATCCGAAAAGCTTGACCTCATGAAGTCGGAGGGCATCGAACCCAGCCTCGTCAAGCTTGGCGACCGGGTCGAGGGTGACCTGAAAGGCTTGCTCGACACCGACATTCTTGTCGTGGACATCCCTCCGGGCCATGGAGATGATGCGGTCGAGCATCACGTCGCCCAGATCTCCCACCTGATCGACGCACTTGGCGATTCACCGGTCAGGAGCGTGCTGTTTGTCAGTTCGACCTCGGTCTACCCGTCGCTCAACCGCGAGGTGGTCGAAGAGGACGCTGCCGACCCCGACGCGGCCGATTCTCCAGCCGGTCGCGCACTGCTCTATGTCGAGGAGATGCTTCGGGCTGAATCCGGTTTCAGGACCACGGTCGTGAGGTTCAGCGGCCTGATCGGCTACGACCGTAACCCGGCGAAGTACCTGCTTCGCATGAAAGAGGTCGCCGATCCGGAGCAGCCCATGAATCTCATTCATCGCGACGACTGCATCGCCATCATTATGGAGATCATCCGGCAGGGTACATGGGGCGAGGTCTTCAACGCCAGCGGTGAGCAGCATCCGAAGCGAAAGGAGTTTTACGCAGTCGCCGCCGAAAGTCATGGGCTCGCACTCCCGCCGGTTGCGGTGGGTGCACCGGTAAAGCCCTTCAGGATCGTCAGCAGCCGCAAGCTCGTCGATATGCTCGGCTACCGGTTCCTGCATCCGGACCCCCTTGTCGTGGCCCGCGAAGGGAAATAGCACCGCCCCTGGTTTCAACCTCTTCCATTCAATTGCCCCGGACTTCGGTCCGGGGAGAGCGAGCGAGTGTTTCACAACACGAACTCCAGATCGTAGCCCTCCCTGGCGGCTTCCTCGGCGAACCCGATCAGGCGATCGAGGAAACCTGCCGTCTTCACGGGGTCGATCGTGCGCCAGTAGGCTATCCCGGAGGGTACGGCCTCTTCGTCCCGGCCGTCCTGTTCCTGATAGTCATGCCATCCGAGCAGTACACGCTCGCACGCTTTTCCTGCAAGCCCGTCCATGCATTCCCTGACGATACCGATCATCGATCCGATCTGACCCGAAGGCAGGAACGCTTCATCCCAGCTGTCCAGCCCGTTGTTCGCTTCGGAGATGAACGGGAGCGAGTTGAGCGCCTCGACCACCCCGTAGTGGAACATTGCGGCCATGTCGTGAGCCGTGATCTCCAGCGAGGTGTACACCCGATAGTCCGAATCGGCCAGCCTCACGCAACCTACCTGACCGGAGCGGTAGATCGGCAGTTCGCGATGCAGCGGGTTCGAGTCGTCGATCAGGATGTGCGTGACGTTCATGAGTGGATGGCTTGCAGTCTGAAACGTTTAATTCTGGGGTGCTGTTTTAATTCAAGGGAATTGGTTTGAGAAGGTGTCTTTAGTATAATTAATTTAGTGAACGATATGAAAGCCCGGTTTTCTTCAGACGTTAGCGGTACGGAGCGTTCCGGTGCATACTATAAATCTTACCCATACAGGATCATAATGGAAGGAAATTTTTCAAATAGAGTGCAGGATGTCATCAGGCTGAGCCGCGAAGAGGCGCTCAGACTTGGTCACGACTACATCGGCACCGAGCATCTCCTCCTCGGCCTGATAAGGGAAGGGGAGGGTATCGGCGCCAGGATTCTGAAAAACCTGAAGGTCGACCTCATCAACCTGAAACAGAAGATCGAGGAGAGCACCCATCAGAAAGTGGCTGCTGCACAGATGGGCAACGTACCCCTGACCAAGCAGGCCGAAAAGGTGCTCAAGATCACCTATCTTGAGGCAAAGATCTGCAAGTCGAACGTCATCGGGACCGAGCATCTGCTGCTCTCCATACTGAAAGGTGAGGACAATATCGCAGCCCAGATTCTCGAACAGTTAGGCGTCACCTACGATCTGGTACGCGAGGAGCTGATCACCATAACCACCGGCCGCAGTGAGTCCGACGAGCCGCCGATGGAGGGTTCGTACTCCGGCAGCGCCGAACGTTCGCAGAAGAAGCCCGAGCTCAAACGTGGTGAGCGTACCAAAACCCCCGTGCTGGACAATTTCGGCCGCGACATCACCAGGCTCGCCATCGAGGACAAGCTCGACCCGATCATCGGTCGCGAGAAGGAGATCGAGCGCGTGGCCCAGGTACTGAGCCGCCGCAAGAAGAACAACCCTGTGCTGATTGGCGAACCGGGTGTGGGCAAGACGGCCATCGCCGAGGGGCTTGCGCTCAAGATCGTTCAGCGCAAGGTTTCCCGCGTCCTGTACGACAAGCGCGTCGTGGCGCTCGACCTTGCCGCCCTCGTGGCCGGCACGAAGTACCGCGGCCAGTTCGAGGAGCGCATGAAGGCGCTCATGAACGAGCTGGAGCGTTCGCGCGACGTGATCCTGTTCATCGACGAGCTGCATACCATCATCGGAGCGGGCGGAGCATCCGGCTCGCTGGACGCGAGCAACATCTTCAAGCCGGCCCTGGCGCGCGGCGAGCTCCAGTGCATCGGCGCGACCACGCTCGACGAGTACCGCCAGTACATCGAGAAGGACGGTGCGCTTGACCGCCGTTTCCAGAAGATCATGGTCGAGCCGACCTCGGTCGAGGAGACCATCCAGATCCTGAACAACATCAAGGGCAAGTACGAGACGCACCACCACGTGCACTACTCGGAGGATGCCATCGAAAAAGCCGTCAAGCTTTCCGAGCGTTATATCACCGACCGGTTCCTTCCCGACAAGGCGATCGACGTGATGGACGAAGCCGGAGCCAGGGTCCACCTGAGCAACATCCACGTGCCCAACGAGATCCTCGAGCTGGAGAAGTCCATTGAAGATGTCAAGGCCGAGAAGAACAAGGTGGTCAAGATGCAGAACTTCGAGGAGGCAGCCAAGCTCCGTGACAAGGAGAAGCATCTGCTCGACGCGCTCGACCAGGCCAAGCAGGAGTGGGAAGAGCGCTCTTCCGAGAGCGTCTACGACGTGACCGAGGCCGACATCTCATCGGTGATCGCCATGATGACCGGTATCCCCGTGGTCAAGGTGGCGCAGTCCGAATCCAAGAAGCTGCTCAACATGGAGGCTGAGCTGAAGAAGGAGGTCATCGGCCAGGATGAGGCGATCAAGAAGATCACCAAGGCGATCCAGCGCACCAGGGCGGGGCTCAAGGACCCGTCGCGCCCGATCGGTTCCTTCATCTTCCTCGGTCCTACCGGTGTCGGCAAGACCGAGCTCGCCAAGGCGCTGACCCGCTACATCTTCGACAGCGAAGACGCCCTGATCAGGGTCGACATGAGCGAATACATGGAGAAGTTCTCGGTGAGCCGCATGGTGGGGGCTCCTCCCGGCTATGTCGGCTACGAGGAGGGAGGCCAGCTGACCGAGAAGGTTCGCCGCAAGCCCTATTCGGTAGTGCTGATCGACGAGATCGAGAAGGCGCATCCCGACGTGTTCAACATCCTGCTCCAGGTGCTTGACGAGGGCATTCTGACCGACGGCCTTGGCCGGAAGGTCGATTTCCGCAACACGGTGATCATCATGACGTCGAACATCGGGGCCAAGGAGATCAAGAGCTTCAGCACGGGCGGAGCCATGGGCTTCGCTGCGCCAGAGGACGCCGGAGGCGCCTACAAGTCGATGAAGTCAACCATTGAGGATGCGCTCAAGCGGGTGTTCAACCCTGAGTTCCTGAACCGTATCGATGACACGATCGTGTTCCACCAGCTCGAAAAGGAGCACATTTTCAAGATCATCGACATCACCGCCGGAAAGCTGTTCAAGAGGTTGCGCGAGATGGGGATCGACGTCCAGATCGACGAGAAGGTCAAGGAGTTTCTTGTCGAGAAAGGCTATGACCAGAAATTTGGCGCCCGTCCCCTCAAGAGGGCCCTCCAGCGTTACGTCGAGGATCCGCTTGCCGAGGAGATGCTCAAGGGGAGGTTTGCCGAAGGAAGCCACATTCTCATCACCTTCGACGAAAAGGAGAAGGAGCTGCGCTTCAACGAAGCAACCGCCGCTCCCAAAAAGAGCAAACCCGAAGAGAAGCTTGACAAGGATTAACCGTTTCGTGTTGAACCGATAACAGAGAAAGCCGCCTGCAATGGCGGCTTTCTCTGTTATCGGTTTTGCCCCCCGTCACCTCTTCATCAAGTCAACGTCAGGATGTGGCGCCGTCATCTTTCCCCGGGAACGCCGAGCTCCAGCACGGCAATTCTTGGTGTTTCGTGATCGAATGCATCAAGTCAACGTCAGGATGTGGCGCCGTCATCTTCCCCCGGGAACGCCGAGCTCCAGCACGGCA
>JAAXXR010000097.1 GCA_013334335.1 Chlorobiaceae bacterium | reverse complement strand
GTAAACCTCCTGCCTGAACGGGAAAATCCGCTCATACTCCTCCGCGAAACCTCCATAACAACTCATTTGTTCGACTCCATGCGTTTAAGCCCTGGTGAACAGGGCCTCTCCGGGTTATCGCCCCGCACGTTCGCATCATGGGCCGGGCAGGGGATTTCAGCTTCATCATGGCAAGCAGGAAAGCAAGAATCAGTAATACATGATCGGATGGATCCCCCCTACCGCGTCGAAACGGTCGGATTCGGCAGGGATCAGGTGAGGGCACTCCTTGATGATCGATGGGTTACATCCGTTGCGGCCACCCGACCACTCCCGAAGCCATCTGCCCAGGAACAGGAGCATCATCGACAATGAAAATATAGATACAGCCAAACAATTATCAACAACCGATGCATCGCATATATACGTAATCATCATGCGTCACCATTCTGGCGACCAAACGACCTTACGCATGGGCAGCCGTACGGACGGCCCACGCCCACACCGTTAGTGGTGATGATAGTTTCGAAACAGCTGAAGTACATTGCGCATGCACATCGCAACGGTCATCGGCCCGACCCTGGGAATGAAAACGCTCGCCGCTTCCCTGGCATCAGGCTCGAAATTCTGGACGGAAGAGAAGTTCAGGCATACCGCATTGGGCAGCAACTCTCCGGCCCGGATCATTTCGAAACTCCTCGACGGCACCCCGGTGATGACGATGTCCGAACAACCCAGCGCCTCTGCCCGGGTAACCGGAGTCTGACCGCATTCGGAAGCCGCCACATCGACCACGACCCCGCCGCCGATATCGAACGAGAAGACCCTCGCGCCGTCGTTGGAGAGCATGAATGCCAGGGGCTTGCCCACCACCTCCGAACGGTTGAAAATGGTGATCTGCTGACCCTTGAAGGGCAGGCCGTAGGGTGAATAGGCATCCGTGGCTTCAAGCAGCTTGATGATGGCAAGGGGGGTGCATGGCAGTATGGCCTTGCTTTTTTTCTCCGTGTCGTCGAATCGCTCGTTGCTGTAGAGCTTGTTGATCCAGTAAGGGGAAAGCCCCTCCACATCCTTTTGCGGCGAGATCCTGTTGCGCAACTCGGCATCCCGCTCATCGCCCCAGATCGGGTAATAGACGAAAATGCCGTGGACATCAGGGTCCTCGTTCGCCTCGTCGAGTATCTTCCTTGCCGAACCGGGCTCCGTCACCCTCAGGTCGAAACTGACCCCCACATCCTCACACCCGATTTTCGTGTACTCCGCATAGGTGATCGATGCCGGATCGGATGTGGCGAGGATGCCGACAATGCTGATTTTCAACTGCTCGTCTGCGATCTCCTGCCTCACAATATCCCGGTACCCGGCAGCTATGCTGTTCGCATCAAGAACTCTCATATGATAAAACTGGTCTTTTTCTCCAAAACACGAAAAACCGCGGCAACTGCGCCGGAGATTTCGCCACCTAATATCGCAAAAAAAGTTTTCGTAAACGCCTCTTTCCGGAATCACGGCGAAGGGCCTGCTCCGGAGGAACCGCAACGCCGTCCTGTTCTCTCGCGCCGCGTCCTTACGACAATATAACCATAACCAGCACCCACCCATTCCTGATGCTGCATCAGCATCGCAGGCCGCTCAGGATAACCGGCGGCGATGACCAAGATGAAACATGTGGCCGAAAGATCCGGCACGAAAGTAAAAAATAGATTACTCTACACAGAACCCGTCCTCGCCACGATGACGGAAGCTGAGACGAAGCAAAACACATGAACCAACAGCATCGGGAATTGAACGAGTTGGGCTGGAACGACTGGTTCCGGCAACGAACCACATGCGGCACGGCGGAAACCGTCGCGCGCGTCGCGGCGGTCGACCGTGACCAGCTGCTGCTCGTGGACCAGAACGGCCCATTCAGGGCAAAGCTGTCCGGCCGCTACCTGCACCTCCATCACCGCGCCCAGGAGATGCCCTGCGTGGGAGACTGGGTCTGCCTTGACAAACACCCGGAAAACGGTTTCGGGGTCGTTCACGCGCTTCTGGAGCGAAGGACGTCCCTCCGCAGGAAAACGGCGGGTAACGTCATCGACCACCAGATGATCGCGGCAAACGTCGACTGCGTGCTCATCGTCCAGTCATGCCACTTCGATTTCAACCTGAAGCGGCTGGAACGCTATCTCGTCATGGTACTGGATGGTGAAGCCGATCCCGTCGTCCTGCTCACCAAAACCGACCTGGTGGAGCCTTCGGTTCTGGCCGCACAGATCGAATCGATACGCACTGCCGGTATTACCGCACCGATCGTCACCCTGAGCAATGTCACCAGGGACGGCGTGGACGAACTCCGGCAGCTGCTTTCGCCCGGAAAGACCTATTGCTTCGTCGGCTCCTCGGGAGTCGGAAAAAGCACGCTGATCAATCACCTGGTCGGGCATGAGGAGATGGAGACCGGCATCGTCAGCGGGACCGGCGAAGGACGGCACACCACCGTTCGCCGTGAACTGATCCGCCTCGAAGGTGGTGCGCTGGTGATCGACAACCCGGGCATGCGTGAATTCGGCATCCTTGGCGCTGACTACGGCATCCGGAGCAGCTATGAGGAAATCTCCGCCCTCTCGTCCGCATGCCGGTACCGGGACTGCAGCCACACCGGTGAATCCGGCTGTGCGGTGCTCGAGGCCGTACACTCCGGCAAGATCGGCCGCGAACACCTTGACCACTACCTGAAGCTCACGAGAGAGTCCGAGTACCACGAAATGTCCTATGCCGAAAAGCGGAAAAAAGACCGGGAGTTCGGCAAACACAAGCAATCGGTCAACAAAAACCAGAAGAAGAGGTAACTCCCCCATGATCACCATCAGAAAAGAGGAAGCTCGCGATATCGAAGCCATTGACCAGGTCACCAGAGCGGCTTTTGAACACCACCCCATCAGCCAGCAAACCGAGCACTTCATCATCAGGGCCCTGAGAGCCGCGAATGCCATGAGCCTCTCGCTTGTCGCCGAATCCGACGGCCGCGTCGTCGGTCACATCGCGTTCTCTCCGGCCACCATTTCAGACGGCACGAACTCCTGGTACGGCATCGGCCCGCTCGCTGTCGAACCCTCCTTCCAGAAGCAAGGTATCGGAACGGCCCTCATGCGCGCTGGCCTGGCACTGATACAGGAGATGGGCGCAAAAGGGTGCCTCCTGGTCGGCGACCCGAACTATTACCGGCGATTCGGCTTCCGCAACGTACCGGTACTCGTTCACGAAGGCATTCCCCAGGAGGTCTTCCTCGCCCTCCCCATGACCGGAACCGTTCCCGAAGGCGTCGTCGAACTCCATCCGGCATTCCTCGCCCGCGAGTAACTCCCGGACCGTGCCAGGATCATCATCGTCGTGCCCTCCCCCCAGGAAGCAGGCGGCGAGGCGGCAAATGCGAGAAGAATTATCATTAACTTAGTAAGTCCACCTGACGCAATCGTCACGCACCCCTTAGCTTTGCACGGCCCATGACCACCACACCGTCGATTTTCGATCCAGCCACGATGGGCACCATCACCCTCCGGAACCGTTTCATCCGCGCCGCGACGCACGAGGGCATGGCCAATCCCGACGGAACCCCGACCGACTCGCTCGAAAAGCTCTATCTCCGTCTGGCCAAAGGTGGGGCCGGCGCCATCATCACCGGTCATACGGCTGTTACCCTTCAGGGAAAATGCAGTTACCCGGGCATGATGACGATGCACGACGATGCTCTGGTGGCACCCAGCCGAAAGCTGGTCGAGGCGGTGCACCGCGAAGGCGCCTCGGTCATCCTGCAACTGTCGCATGCCGGCCGTCAAACCAGGTCGTCGGTCACCGGAATGACCACGGTGGCCCCATCCCGATTGCGGGACCGCGTCTTCAACGAAGAGCTCCCGCATGAGCTTTCCGAAGGAGAGATCGGCGCCATCATCGACGCGTTCGCCAAAGCGGTTGTCCGGGCAATGCTGGCCGGGTACGACGGCGTCGAGCTGCACCTGGCCCACGGCTACCTCCTCTCCCAGTTCCTTTCCGGTTACACCAACCGTCGACGGGACCGCTGGGGCGGCACCCTTGAAAACCGGTTCCGGATCGTCTCGGAAATCATGAAACGCATACGGCAGCGAACCGGCGACTATCCGGTGCTGGCCAAGATCAACGGGTACGACGCCATGCCCGGCGGCATGCGCCTGG
>JAAXXR010000096.1 GCA_013334335.1 Chlorobiaceae bacterium | reverse complement strand
TTCATATCCAGGAGCCAGGGGTTGAGTATTGGGGTACAACTCCAGATACAGATACCGGCAATATATATTATTTATATCACCATTCGCAACGCAAGTGACGATATATATTCCACTTGGCTCCACCGGAACAGGATAACGGAGTACCGTTCAGGAGAGGCAAGGCCGGTGCCTTGCGGTTTCGGTCATCACCCTTGATGCGAAGTGAAACGGACGAACAGGTGGGAAGCTGGTCGAACCACACGGAACGGCGGCCCGAATTTACACGTGCATAGCCTGCCAGAAGCTGACACCCCGGGCAATACAAGGTCCGGGGTGGCGAAAACCGAAGAAAAACAACGGTTCGAAAAGATCAGTCGCCATATCGGTTTGAGGTGATGTCGAGCAGATCATATAACGGACAGTAACCGATCGATGCAGTTGCCAGCGGAATCAGACCCACAAGCCCGATAAAATTCTGAAAAACGATGCCGTACACCAGCATGACCGCGCCAATCATGGCTCGGACGACACGATCCTTCTGACCCATATTTTTCTTCATGGCTACTCCGTCAAAGGTTGTTGATCAGGTTTGTATGTTCTGCAGTAAACTGCTTCAGAAAAAAACAGTTATGAAAATATACGAAAAGATCGTCCAGAAAAACGAGTTGCCGGCGAGGGCTATCCCTCTGCCCGGTGCGGCGTGAGCACCGCGGCGATCAGTCCGAATACGCTGAAAAAAAGACCTGCGGCCAACCACCCGAAAATCTGGCTGCCCCGATACCCCTTCCTGCCGGCTATGACCATGCAGGCGACCCCGCACACGACACTCATCACAAAAATGAATGTCCAGCTTGCCGCGTCCATCATTTGAACCATGCGTTGCTGCGATGTTATGGTGAAGTAACCTCCCGGCCCTCTCCGGGAGCCTGTCGATGAGCAAATATACAAATGGGCAACACGTGAAAAAAAGAGGAGCGGACCCGATGCGTCGATACCACCCTGATGCTCTCGCCCCTGAACGAAAAAAGGCGGACCGGTCGGCCGCCTTTTTTCCTGGTTACCGGCAGTGACGCCGGCTTACTTCTGCTCTGCTTCCTTCTTCTTGAAGAACATGCATCCGCCTTCAGCGATGACATCCTTGCCGAAGCAGGTGCCTGCCGCCGGGTTGGCCGGGTTGACGGTGAAGCTCTGGCATTCCTGGCACTGCTTGCCGGGCTCAGCCTGCTGCTGGTACATTACTTCCATGGTTGTAAGTCGATTTATCGGTTATGCTGCATAGATTGCGTCCAAATTACGGACAGCTTGAATATAAAATTCCGCTTCGACTTTCAAAGCGATTTTAAACGGCGTAAAACGTTATCATCTTTCAGCAGGTTGAGTCGTTGCGGTCGGTTACGCGTTGCCGATTGGCATAACATTCCTACATTAGTGGACAGTCTTTTTGTCTTTCAGGAGCGCAACAGCATTTCATGGATTTCAGTCACATCACCATACGCGGGGCGAGGGTACACAACCTCAAGAACATCTCACTCGACATACCACGCAACAAGCTTGTCGTGATCACGGGCATTTCCGGGTCCGGCAAGTCGAGCCTCGCGTTCGACACCATCTATGCCGAAGGCCAGCGGCGCTTCATGGAAACGCTTTCCCCCTACGCACGCCAGTTCATCGGAAACATCGAGCGGCCGGACGTCGATTTCATCGAAGGGTTGTCGCCGGTCATCTCGATCGACCAGAAAAGCACCAGCCGCTCACCACGTTCGACGGTCGGCACGGTCACCGAAATCCATGACTTTGTGCGGCTGCTGTACGCCAAGGCCGGCAGGCGGTACGACCCCGTGACAGGACAGATGCTGCAGAAACAGAGCGAAGAGAGCATCTGCGAAAGCATCATGAACCTGCCATCCGGGAGCAGGATCCAGATCCTTTCACCCCTGGTCAGCGGACGCAAGGGCCATTACCGTGAACTGTTCGAGCGCCTCGTCAAGAAAGGGTTCCTGAGGGCCCGCATCGATGGCGAATATGTGGAAATGAGCGTCGGCATGCAGCTTGAGCGCTACAAAAGCCACAACATCGAGCTGGTCGTCGACCGCCTGGTGGCCGGTCCCGCGATCGCGGAACGGGTGAAGGAGGCGGTCGCCCTGGCAATTTCGCTCTCGGAATTCAGGTCCACGGTCATCTGCGCCATGGACGACGGAAGCCGGGACCTGCAATTCAGCACGAAATTCGCCTATTCGGACGGCACGGTGCCGGTCGACACGCTCGCGCCCAACCAGTTCAGCTTCAACTCGCCCTACGGCGCATGCCCGGAGTGCAACGGACTCGGCGACATCATGCAGCTTTCGGCCGAACTCATGGTGCCCGACCTGAAGCGCTCCCTCGAAGAGGGTGGCGTCGAACCGTTCGGCAAGCCGGGCAAACGGAACCTCTGGCAGGTGATCCGCTCGATCGCCGGCGCCTACGGGTTCACGCTCTCGACACCGCTGCGCGAAGTGCCGAAGGAGGCCCTCGACATCCTGCTCTACGGCTCCGGGAGCAAGACCTTCGACGTCGGTTACTCCTACGCTGGCAAGGAGCACATCTATCCGCAGAACTTCCAGGGGGCCCTACCCTATGTCGAGGAGGTCCGGGTGAATGCGAACACCCCGAAACTGCGGGAGTGGGCCGAAAGCTTCATGCTCAGGCAGACCTGTCCCGTGTGCGGTGGCGCCAGGCTCAAACAGGAGAGCCTGCAGGTCAAGATCGGCGGGCTCAACATCGCCGAAGTGGAGGCCATGGCCCTGCCCGAGGCGCTCGACTTTTTCAGGCAGCTCCCGCCGGGCCTGAGCACGAAAGAGCTCCTGGTGGCCACGCCGGTGCTCCACGAGATCACGAGGCGGTTCGAGTTCCTGCTCAACGTCGGCCTCGGGTATCTGTCGCTCGACCGCAACTCGCTGACCCTGTCGGGCGGAGAGGCGCAACGCATCCGGCTGGCGTCGCAGCTCGGCTCGCAGCTTTCAGGGGTCCTGTATGTGCTCGACGAGCCGAGCATCGGGCTGCACCAGCGCGACAACCACAAACTCATCGAGTCGCTGCAACGCCTGCGTGACATCGGCAACACCGTGCTCGTGGTCGAGCACGACAAGGACACCATGCTGCTGGCCGACGAGATCATCGACCTCGGTCCCGGTGCCGGCGAGTATGGCGGAGAGATTGTCGCGCAGGGGCCGGCATCGGCACTCGACCCTCACTCGACGACCGCAGGCTACCTGAACGGGACCAGATCGGTCTCCTTCCCCTCCGAAGCGCCTGCCCGGAAGGGTGAACCTGATTACCTCCGCATCAGGGGGTGCCGTGGAAACAACCTGAAGAACATCGACGTCTCCTTTCCGCTCGGCACGCTCATCAGCGTCACGGGGGTAAGCGGCTCGGGAAAGTCGACCCTCATCAACGAAACGCTCCATCCCCTGCTGGCCCGGCACTTCTACCGCTCGAAAATCCTGGCCCTGCCCTGCGACGGCCTCGAGGGCATCGGACACCTGGACAAGGTGGTCAACGTCGACCAGTCCCCCATCGGCAGGACCCCGCGCTCAAACCCGGCGACCTACACGGGGGCGTTCACCTTCATCCGCGACTTCTTCACCCGCCTGCCCGAAGCCCAGATCAGGGGCTACAAGGCGGGACGGTTCAGCTTCAACGTGAAAGGGGGCCGCTGCGAGGTGTGCCAGGGGGCCGGGACCAGGAAGATCGAGATGAATTTCCTTCCGGACGTCTATGTCCAGTGCGAACACTGCAAGGGGGAGCGCTACAACCGGGAGACGCTCCTGGTCAAGTACCGGGGCAAGTCGATCGCCGATGTGCTCGAGATGCCCATCGAGGAGGCTGCGGAGTTCTTTGTCGACTTCCCCCGCATCAGGCGGATCCTGACCACCATGCAGAGCGTTGGCCTCGGCTACCTGAAACTCGGCCAGCCCTCACCACTGCTCTCTGGTGGCGAAGCACAGCGCATCAAGCTTTCGGCTGAACTGGCCAAGATCCAGACCGGCAAGACCCTCTACATCCTCGACGAGCCGACCACCGGCCTGCACTTCCAGGACATCCAGCACCTGCTTGAGGTGCTGCGCCGCCTCGTCGACAAGGGCAACACCGTCATCATCATCGAGCACAACCTCGACATCGTCAGGAACAGCGACTGGATCATCGACCTCGGGCCGGAGGGCGGAGGTCGAGGCGGCTACCTCGTTGCCGAGGG
>JAAXXR010000095.1 GCA_013334335.1 Chlorobiaceae bacterium | reverse complement strand
TTCCTGATGAGCTTCGAACGAACCGTGCTCAATGCCGTACTGCTTTCAACTCCAAGCTGCACGGAGATATCCGTCGTTCGATATGGCCCCTGGCCAAGTTGAGCCATTGCCCTGAGATACTTTTTCTCACCGTCGGTCAGACGCTCAAATCGGACCCTGAAAAAATTTTCATCAAGGCGATGCACCACCTGTGTCGTCGTCTCCTGCACCAGCCGTAATGTAATCGGTGAAGAATCCGCCTGGTTCCATGCCTGATATCCCCACTCCTGAAGAAAATAGGGATACCCTTTGGTCAGCCGGTAAATCTCCTCGAGCGCTGCCGGTTCAAAGGTGACCCCTTCGTCCATGACCGGGCCAAGGAGCGCTCTTGCCGCATCATCCTTCGTGAGTGGACCGATATCAGGAAAACTGAACAGGCGCTCTGCATATGATTTGGCATCCCCTGCCAAACCAGGCAATATTGGCAGTCCGGCACCAACCAGAACAAGCGGCAACTGTCGTTGCTGCATTTTATGCATAGCCATGATCAGGGCGTTGAGTTCAGCTTTCGTAAAGAACTGAATTTCATCGATGATTATGGCAACAGCGCCATGTCGCTCCTCAGCGGCCTCTCCGACTGCCATGAACAGGCTGGAAAGATCAACCTCCAGGTCACCGCTGTCTGCCGTACCTTGTTCAGGTTCGATATCAAGCCCCAGTTCGATGTCTCCAAAAGCAAATTTAATGGCCCCCACAAAGCTCTTCAACACGGCCAGCCCCCGCCGGACCTTGTTTCCTGCTCCGGCCATCCGGTCAAGTTCATACAACAGCGAACGCAATTGTGGCACCAGGAGGAGCGCCAGTGGCTTTTGATCTGAAGCCTCGAGAAAAATCGTACGGTACCCCTCTTCCCGGGCCATCCGGTCCATTTCATTCAGCAGGACCGTTTTGCCGACACCGCGAAGACCGGTCATGATAAAACTTTTCTCCGGCCGCTTGTGCCTGACACGGGCAAACAGAACTGCCGCCTGCTCCAGAACGCCATCACGACCGGCAAGCTCAGGAGGCGGAGCACCTGCTCCCGGCGAAAAAGGGTTCCTGATTTTATCCATGACAACCGTGAAAAAGGTTCATCTCGTCGAACTTATAAAGAGATATAGCACAAGTTTGCTATAAATAAATATAATCGAAGAGCACCGACCATCAAAAGCCGCCCGGCAGCGTCTTTTGAGCGCATGACGCCACCCCCTGTGTCGGACGATAGCGGCCGCTTCATCAACTCAGGAGTGATCAATGAGAAAATTATGAGCAGCGGCATTCCGAAGAAGACTATCCCCGCTTCAAGGCGCCCCAGGAAAAAGTCCAACCACGTCTCCTCATCCGGGATCTGGGACTGGGGAACATGCCCGACAAAAAACCGATCCACGGTTCCAGGAGCTCAAGATAAAATACAAGTCTGTGGAGAGCTTGGCCTGCCCCCGATCAGCGGACCAACTCAGGGTGGGAACATCGGGGTTCTTCCGGTCAGGCAGAAGCCCACACAAGGTCGCCATGCCTGTCGCCCGGGCAAAACCGGACAATGAGCGGCCGGAGCCTGCGCGCCTCCCGGTCAGTAGATCGTACCGAACATCATGGGTTTGCCGATTTCGGCGACCACGGCGCGAGACCTGACGAAGTAGTGGTACCAGAACGTAGAGATACTGTTGATCCGGTCAGAATCGAGGTAGTTTTCAGACTGTGGCCGAGTCTTGTCCTCGCCGAAATAGCCAAGGCCAAGGACATAGACCCTGAGGGTGCCTCCGAAATCTGCGATCATCCCCCGCGCAGCCACCTTCTGCAGCTCCCGCTCGGGGTCGATCATCCTCACGCGTCCATTGAAATAAAAGGAGGCGAGCTGGGAGTTCTCCATCATGTCCGAAACCAGCAGAACGCTCTTCCTCGAAGCAGGATACCCCTTGATGTAACCCGAGAGCTCCTTCATGGTCCTGACGATATCGGTGCGCTGGATCTGTTGCCGGCTCCCGCTGAAGGCTTGGTACATCGAATTGAGCACGACCCGCTTGGCGAGCGACCGCTGCCTCGGATGCATGGTCTGGAAAAGTTCGCGTTCGCTGCGCTTCAGGTTGTCCAGGAAGTAATCGGTCGGTACGTCGTCGATTCTGCCGCCCGTGATCCTCATGGTGTACTTGCCCGGGACAGCCGACGAGAAGGAGTAGATTTCAACGGCTCTCCCTTCAGCAAGCCAGTTGCCGACCAGTTCGTAGGCCTTGTTCCTGATGGTGGTGTCGTAGTTGACGCTCTGGTCGATCAGCACGAACAGGACCTCGGTAGGATAAGGACGCAGGTTTCTTTTGCCAAGCACTTCGTATGAGGTCCTGGGAAACGGATTGGCCAGCAATCCACTGGGAATGAGCAGGAGTAAAAAAAAGAGCAGGAAAAATCGTCGCTGCACTCGTTGGACGGCACTCATGATTGATGGAGCTCCTTGTTGTCGATGTAAGATTTCATCCGGTAGACCCCACGTTCGTTCAACGACACTTTCAATGAGTCGCGAAGGTCTTCCGTGGAAATAGTGTTGATCAGCAGCGGGTAATAGTAGGAAAAGAGCTGGTTGGCCTTTTCTTCGACTATTTTCTGCATCGCCGTCACGCCCTCCTTCTTCTTGCCCTTCTTCGCCTGCTGCTTTTCGAATCTCCTGATGAGCTTGAAACTCTGCTCGCTGGTGTCGTTGTAGAAGCTGTATTTGTAACCGCTCAAACCACCCATGTAGTTGATGATGAGAAAGATGATCATCAGCGCGAGCAGTGAGGCATACATACTGTTGATCTCGGTCTGCTCCATGACCTGGCTATTGTTGCTTTCGGCCACCTCCGGGGAGTTGACGACATCAGCCGGGGCGGACGAGGCGAAAAAGGCGGAGTCATCCACCTGCTGGACCTGCATCCGGCTGTTGATAATGCCGAGATTGAGGTTTGCCCGGGAGAAGAACGCAAAGACGGCAAGCAACATGATCATCATGACCGCCCAGACCATGGGGCCGTAAGTCCTGATGAAACCGTGTTTCTTGAACGTGATGGACGGGTTGATCTTCTTGAGTTCCCTGATGATCAGGCGACGCTCGGCATCCTGGTTATCCTTGCTCTCGTGATCGATGGCCGACCACATGACCTTGCGATGATGCTCTTTGTACAAAGCTTCTCCCGCATGGTGGACAGTCAGGGCGATGGTCGCAGCGACCGCCGCGCCGAGGGCGATGCCGAAATACAGCTCGATCGTCCTGGTGGTGTTGGCGAACCAGGAGATGATGACGATGATGATGGCGATCGCCTCGATGAGGACACCGACGAAGGTGATGGCCAGCAGCCACTTCGGCATCGGTCGACGACTTTTCTCACAGATGAAATGCAACCACTCTTTGGCATTTTTATATTCCTCTTCGTCGACTGGAGCCTCGCTTCTTTTCATCATCATCTCATAGACAAACAGACCGGCGAACACCGACGAGAGCATGAATGCCACGAGGCTGATGTAATATTCGTAAAGAAAACTGAAACCGAAGACCGACTTCAAGACAAGGGAGAGCCCAAGCGATAAAACTATGACGAAATAGATGTTCATTTTCACCAGTGAACCATAGTCCTGATTCCAGAACTCGTAATACCGGTCCGCCACATGCATTTCAAAACCGAACGGCGATCCCTTCCTGATGATCTCTTCCTTGCCCTGACCGATTTCATAGACATCGGCCATCGCTTTTTTCCGCAACAGACCGAACACCCGTTTCAGGTACAAGCTGATATTGAGCACGTTCCATTTTATCCAGTTCATGGCGATAGCTCCATGTTGTTTTGGGGATTCTGCCTCAGTCCGTCGCTTGCCTGCCCGGTCTTCCTGGCCTGCAAGCATGCAATGCCACCGGTTCATGATAGCGCAATCGCCTCTTCGCATCCAGGCATCGACCCGCGACGAACAATCAAAAAGGATGCGCAAAGAGTCGGGATATACGCGCCGCTTCTGTCGGTTGGCGACCGATGGAACCGGAGATAACCAATACAAAAAACGTTGCGCCAATTGCAGGAAACCAGAACCCGACAGATCATCTGTTGGGAACCGTCAAAGGAGGATCAAATGGAGGAAGTACACCGATAAGCTATCATCCGTTTCCGGACCGAAAGCCCTTATATAAAGTATATGAAATTAATCGCAATTATCTATATAAGATATCTACACCAAACAACTATTTCCCGAGCTTCGCTTTTAGGGGACGTTGTACAGCAAGCGCAATAACATCAG
>JAAXXR010000094.1 GCA_013334335.1 Chlorobiaceae bacterium | reverse complement strand
CAACCCGCTTCCATGCGAATGCCCCTTGAACCCCGGACTTCAGTCCGGGGAGAGAGAGCCCCTCCAAAAAACCTCAGAGTTTCGCGCTCCTGAACTCTTCGATTTTAGCTTTGATACTCGCGGCGTTGGTCAGCTTCAGGCACTCTTTTGCGAGGAGTTCGCAATCGGCTACCGTGAAGCTGGCGATCTGCGCCTTCATCGAAGGGATATCGGAGCTCACCATGCTGAACTCCCTCAGTCCACAACCGATGAGGAACGGGAGGGCCAGCGGGTCGGATCCCATGTCTCCGCAGATCGACACCCGGCAGTGGTTTTTCTGGGCGGTCGTGATGATCCGGTAGAGCTGGCGGATGATTGCCGGATGAAACTTTTCGAACAGGTCCTGGACGATCAGGTTGTTGCGGTCTACGGCAAGCGTGTACTGGGTAAGGTCGTTGGTGCCGATGCTGACGAAATCGACTGTCCTGCTGATTTCTTCAATCAGTTCAACGGCCGCAGGCAGTTCGATCATCGCGCCGATACCGGGTTTTACGGGCATTTCAGCGGATTCGGAGCAGATCTGTACGTGGTGCCTGTTGAGCTCCGCCTTGATGAACTCGATCTCCTCGATCGAAGAGATCATCGGCATGAGGATGTCGATGTTGCCGTGCATGTTGGCCTTGATCACCGCCTGGAGCTGCGAGTGGAGAATCTCCGGCACATCGATCAGGATCCTGATGCCTCGCCATCCGAGGTTCGGGTTCGGCTCCCTGACCGGTGAGTAGATCAGCTTGTCGCCACCGATGTCGAACAGGCGGATCACCAGAGGTTTCGGTGTGAGGATGTCGGCCATTTCGCTGTAGTAGGCCAACTGGGCAGCCTCTTTCGGTGGCTTGAGGCCGTCGAGGAAGAGGTTTTCTGTCCGGAAAAGCCCGACACCGTCGGAGCCGGTCGAATCGAAGTTTTCGAGCTCCTCCTTGAAATCGATGTTCGAGAAAACCATGATCTTCACCCCGCACTTCGTGCAGGACTGCACATGGGTGTGCCTCGAATCGTCGGCTTCACGGCGGATCGCCGTCTCCCGCTTCATGCGGTACTCCTCGATGGTCTCCTCGGTAGGATCGGTGATCACCATTCCCTTGGTGCTGTCCAGAACGAGCGGCCCACCCGAGACGACCTTCTGGGCGAAGTTTCCCAGGCCGACCACGATGGGGATGTTCATCGATTTGCAGATCAGCGATATATGGGAGGTCTTGCCTCCGGTGTCGGTGGCAAATCCCTTGATGTTGCTCCTGCTCAGCAGGATGATATCCGCCGGAGAGAGGTGGTGGGAAACCACGATCACGCCTTCAGGCACCCAAGAGTGCAGTTTCCGTATATGGAGGTTCCGTATGATCCTGTCCTTGATATCGTGCAGGTCGGAAGCCCGTTCGCGGAAAAACAGCTCGTCGGAGTTGATGAAGTGTTCCAGGTACTTCTCGAACTCCTGTTCGATGACCAGATGGGCCGGTTTGAGTTCGGTGCGGATTCGCAGCGAAATGGTGTCGATCAGTGTCGGGTCGTTCAGGAGCATGATCTGCGCCTGGAAGAGATCCGAATAGACCTTGCCGATTTTGCGCGTGGTGACCCGTTCGATCTTTTTCAGTTCCTTCTCGGAGCGGTGGAGTGCCGCAAGAAAACGGTCGACCTCATTTTCGATGTTCTTTCTCGTCAGTTCCGCAGCCTCGTGGTCGATCGTCTCCTTGACGAACTCATATGCGTTACCAATGGCGAACCCCTTTGAGGTGCCGATGCCGATATAGCGACGCTCCATGTCCAGCGAAGGGGTCTCTTCGGTTTTGTCTATGGGTTCCGGAGCGGTCCGGACCGGATTCTGCTTCATAAGTTTTTTATATGGCATGATCGGCAGGGGGCTAAAATGGTGCGGCATCCGAGCTGTTGATGTAACTGTCCTCCAGGGGGGGCGGTTCAGGCAGGAACGCCTCCTGGTAGCCGCCTCCACCACCGGAGGGCACCTGCTGCTGCTCCGTACCTGCGGTGAGGTAGCTGTTGGCCGTCGACTGGAACCGGCCATAGTTTTTGAGAAAGAGCAGCCGTATGGTGCCGATCGGACCGTTACGCTGCTTGCCGATGACCACTTCGGCGATATCCTTGGTCGACGAACCGTCCTCGAAGTTTTTGGTTCCGTACATCTCCGGCCTCGACAGGAACATCACCATGTCGGCGTCCTGCTCGATCGAGCCCGACTCCCTGAGGTCGCTGAGCTGCGGCTTCCGGTCGCCGGAGCGCTGCTCAACCGACCGGTTGAGCTGGGCCAGGGCGATGATCGGGATGTTCAACTCTTTTGCCAGTGCCTTGAGCGATCGGGAGATCTGGGCGATCTCCTGCTCGCGGTTCGACTTGCCGTCCCTGACCGGGCTGACCAGCTGCAGGTAGTCAACCACCACCATGCCGATACCGTGCTCCTGCTTCATACGGCGGGTCTTGGCTGTCAGCTCCATGATCGAGATGCCCGGCGTGTCGTCGATGAACAGCTTCGCTTCCGCCAGGGAGTCCATGCTGTTGATGATCTTGCCCATCATCTCCGGGGAGATCTGGCCTCTCCTGACAAGCTGCGACTCGACGAACGCTTCGGCGCACATCAACCTTACGGCGAGCTGGATTTCAGCCATTTCGAGGCTGAAGAACAGCACCGGCGTTTTGAAGTCCACAGCCGCATTCCGTGCCAGGGCAAGCGAGAAGGCCGTTTTTCCGGCGGATGGCCGGGCCGCGATGATGATCAGGTCGGAGGGCTGGAATCCCGCCGTATAGGCGTCCAGGTCCGAGAACCCCGAACCGATGCCGGTGACCGAGGACTGGGACGAACTCAGGTTCTCGATCATCCGGGTGGCCGTTTTCAGCAGATCCTTGATGCTCGTCGCCTTTTTCTTGATGCCAGCCTGCGATATGTTGAAGAACTGCTGCGACGCATTTTCCACAAGATCGAAGACATCCATCGAGGTGTTGTAGGCCGCCCCCGAGATATGCGATGAGATCGAGATGAGGCGCCGGTACAGGTACTTCTCCTTCACCAGGCGGGCGTAGTACTCGATGTTCGCCGCGCTGATCACTTTGGCGGAGAGCTCCCCGAGATAGGATCGACCACCGACGTTTTCGAGCTCGCCGATTCTCGCCAGCTCCTCGCTCACCGTGATGAGATCGATGGCCTGCCGCTTCTGGTAGAGCTGCAGCATCGCCCGATAGATGATCTGATGGCGTTTTTCGTAGAAGACCGTTTCGCTGCTGTCGCCGAAAATCTGGATGACCTGTTCGATGGGGTCGTCCTCGAGCAGCACGCAGGCAAGCACCTCCTGCTCGACTTCGAGCGAGTAGGGCGGGACCCGGCTCTCCTTGCTGAAGTCGATATCCCTGTTCAGATCCAGCTGTGCTTCACGAGGCTTCATACCTTGCTCATCTATCCTGTTGCGTGTTCATGATTCATCTGTTCGCACAAACCTTGTCATAATGGGCCCTGAGCATCTGCACATCCTCCCAGCAGGGCTTTTTCCAGTTCGGGTTCCTCAGCAGGGCCGCCGGGTGGTACGTGACCACGCAGTCAAAGCGGTTCCAGCGGATGATGCGCCCTCTCATGGCGCCCATCGACAGATTGTTGCCAAGGATGGTGTTGGCCGCGACCCTGCCAAGAAGGAGCAGCATCTTCGGTTCGACATGACCGAGCTGCTCGGTCAGCCATGGCATGCAGCACTCGATCTCGTCGGGAAGCGGGTTCCGGTTTCCCGGAGGCCGGCACTTGATGATGTTTCCGATATAGACCTCCTGGCGGTCAAACCCGATGGCAAGGAGTATCTTGTCGAGCAGTTGACCGGAGCGACCGACAAACGGCCGTCCCTGAGCGTCCTCATCAGCGCCAGGCGCCTCTCCGATAACGAAAAGGCCGGCTCCGGGGTTCCCTTCGCCGAACACGACGTTGGTGCGCGTCTCGGCCAGCCGGCACTTCCTGCACGTTATCGTGACCTGGCGTTCTGCATCAAGGTCTTGCCGTGTTGGATATTCCTGCTTGCAGCTTTCGGTGGCCGGATCCTGGTTGTCGAACAGCAACTCCTGACTCATGGCAATTCGAAAAGTTTTTCGATGGCATCCAGGAGGCAACCGGCGGCCTCGTTCTTCGGCAGCACGGGAAGTTCGGTCACGACGCCCGCCCGGTCGATCAGGGTCAGGGCGTTGGTGTCGACCTCGAATCCTGACGAGACCCGGTCGTAAACGTTGAACGCAACCAGATCGAGGTTTTTCTTCTCCA
>JAAXXR010000093.1 GCA_013334335.1 Chlorobiaceae bacterium | reverse complement strand
GGCAACTGTTGTTCCTCGTCTCATGCTGCCGGATATCGTGCCGGTATTGCTATTTTATGCTATCGCTACCGCCGGCAGAACCCATAGCTATCCAGGACACGTGAACACGCCATACAGTTTCAATACGATAACCGATTTCCTGCTATCCCAGCCATTGACGGTAGATGTCGAGATCGACGACGGTACTGTCGGCTGTTTTCCCCTCAAGTGCGTGGAGTTCGATGCGACAGTCCTCTACGTCGGTGTGCACGACTTTTCCCGCTTGTCTCTGGAGCTTTCTGCTCCGGAGATACTGATCTACCTGAACATGTTTCTCGTCTGGATGCGCAACTCGCTTGATCGGGAGCGGATATGCGTCGTCGAACGGTTTCTTGACAGCGCCATCGTGCTGCTCTTTTCCCGGCGGTTCGGATCGGAAGACCCGTTCCTTGATGCTCTCCGGACAGCCCGCTGGATGGGGGACAACGATGAACTGCTTTTCAGCCCCGATATGGGGATCGCCAGCGGACTTGTCGCCACCGGGTTTGCCGGCACCCCGAAGGAGTTCACCGGCTCAGTGTTCGGACGCCCGGTGCTGCTGGCCGCCGCCTGTTCCCGAATGAAGCCTCCGGGCGACATGGCATCATGCATCACCTTTCCGGCTGCCGAGTGGCAGCGACGTTCGCTCCAGGAGGTGTTTGCTCCACTGGAGTTCGAGCATCCGGAAAAGGGGCGTGTCAGGCAGCCGCCGACATGGAAGCTCGGTGAACCCAGGACGGTTGATTTTCCGGGGCTCGGCAAAACGGAACTGAGGGACGTTGCCAATTTCGTCCATTGGATGCCGAAAGATTCCGCCCGTGAGAAAGCCCGGGAGTGGTTTGCCATGATCAAGGCGAAAGGTTTCTACAAAAACAACATGTAGGGGTTCGATTCAAAAACATGACGAAAACAATCATGCTGCTGGGGAGCGGCGAACTTGGCAAAGAGTTGGTCATTGCGGCGAAGCGTCTTGGCCAACGGGTGATCGCGGTGGACAGTTACAACGATGCTCCGGCCCAGCAGTTGGCCGACGGGCGTGAGGTGATCGACATGCTTGATGGCCATGCGCTTGATGCCGTGGTTGCGAAGCATCGTCCGGATATCATCGTGCCCGAAATTGAAGCCATACGGACTGAACGGTTTTACGATTACGAAAAGCAGGGGATTCAGGTGGTGCCTTCGGCACGGGCCGCCAATTTCACCATGAACCGAAAGGCCATCCGTGATCTGGCAGCCCTGGATCTTGGACTGCGGACGGCGAAATATCGCTATGCGGCTTCGCTCCAGGAGCTGGAGTCTGCAGCAGACGAACTCGGTCTGCCCTGTGTGGTCAAACCACTGATGAGCTCTTCGGGCAAGGGGCAGTCGGTCATCAGGCACCCGGATGAGGTCGAAAAGGCCTGGGATTATTCGCAGAGCGGTAAGCGGGGCGATATTGCCGAGGTGATAGTGGAGGCGTTTGTTCCTTTCCATACCGAGATCACGCTCCTGACCGTGACCCAGAAAAACGGCCCGACACTTTTCTGTCCGCCGATCGGTCACCGTCAGGAGCGCGGTGATTATCAGGAGAGCTGGCAGCCATGCCTGATCGGCGATGAGGAGCTCCGCCTTGCTCGGCAGATAGCCGGAAAGGTGACTGGCGCACTTACCGGTGCAGGTATCTGGGGCGTGGAGTTTTTTCTTGCCGATGACGGTCTCTACTTTTCAGAGCTTTCGCCTCGTCCGCACGATACCGGCATGGTGACGCTGGCGGGTACGCAGAATCTTTCAGAGTTTGAGCTGCACGCCCGCGCTGTGCTCGGATTGCCGATACCTCGCATCGAGCTGAGGCGCAACGGGGCCAGCGCGGTTATCCTGGCCGAAAAGGCTGGTCGGTATCCAGAGTTTGCCGGTCTTGAAGATGCTCTCGGAGAGCCGGATGCCGACATCCGCATTTTCGGTAAACCGCTCACCCGCCCCTACCGTCGCATGGGCGTAGCCCTGCTCAGCGAACCGGAGGGCAACGATGTCGATGCCTTGGTGCGTAGGGCGGTGGCTGTCGCGGCGAAGGTCCGTGTCTTGTGCAGCGAAAACTGAGAGAAATCGGTACCAGGGGATCAGGACGCCGACCACGGAGGACGCCATGTCTCACGGCGCTTATCTGACCGTTCACTGGCTGAAAGGTCCGGTCGGAATCCAGAGTTCACCGAAATCAGGCCTTGACGGAACTGCAGCAGTCAGCCGAGCTCGAAGGTGGTGATGCCGAAGATCCTTTCGGACTGAAGTTCAGGGGCCTTGCCCTTGTCCAACCGTGCGATCTCGAAGACGACACGCATACCGTGTCGCCTGACGAGCACCAGGGTTGCCGGGTTGACCTCGGGGATATCGAGAAAGATGGGAGTGCCGCAACGCTCCGAACAGCCGCTCCGCATCGTCGGATGAGTCAGCAAATAGCGCTCCGACCTTGAACCCGTTGCGACAGGCCCGTATGACGACGTATCCGGAGAGCCCGTTGGCGCCGATGACGCCGAGTGATGTGTGGCCCACCCCCTTTCCGGTCCAGCATTCGAGAAACCGCCGCCGGTCGTCAGCAAAGAACGGTCGATCGTATGAAACGGGATGATTGATCGCTATTGACGAGAGGGGAACGATGCCCTCAGTCTTTCCGTCCGCTCCACCACCCGCTCCCATGAACCTGATGTTTCGCCAGTCCAGTGCAAATCCCGACCGCCCAAACCGTACAGCCCTACGGTTCTTCCTTGGAGTCTTGCGAGTCCGGCGTTCCAGATGCGAAGCCCGTAACCGATGCCCCGGAAACCGGGTTTGACGATGTGGAATCTGAGGAACACGAAGGAGTTTTCCATACCTGACGACGGAAATGCAGGTGACGGGCTCGCGATCAACGTTGCCCACGAGAAATCCGTCGAGATCGGTGCGGTGGAAACACTCCGCATCCCGCAACCCGGGATTCCATCCCTCAGGTGCGGCCCACTCCACGGCAATTCCAATCTCCGTGCGTGTCATGGTGAGGGTATGGTCGCTGTAGCTGGCCATCCCGCTGGTTGTTCAGTCGCTATGTGCCGCTTCTGCTTTTGAAATTACCGGCGTGTTGTCGTCACCGGAAACAGATGAACCCGGCAAATACACATCATGTGCCAGATGCATCATCCTGATTTGGCCAACCCGGGACAAACGCCATGGATGGTCAGTATGGCCATACCGCATCTTGCCCGGAGGTCCGCTTCTCTGAGATATCGGCTCTCATCGAGCATCCTTTCGAACTTCGGAGCCGAGGCGTGGTTCTCATCCTGACGGGAATTCAGTCGACGGTATTCCCGGTATGGATAATGGTGAAAAACAGCTATCTTCCCACCAAAATTTAAATTCATGAATATAAAAGGTCGAGGGTAAGCAATGCTTCAATTCGAGGTGAACAAACCGGGCTGTATCCGGTGCGGCGAATGTGTATTTGATTGTCCGGCCCGTATCATAGGGGTGGGGGAGGATGGCTATCCTGCCATTCCTCCGGAAAAGGAGGTCTCATGCATACGCTGCGAACATTGCCTGGTGGTCTGCCCTCCGGGGGTGATTTCGATACTCGGAATCAATCCGGCAGCGAGCTTGCCTGTTGAGGGGAATTTTCCCGATCCGTCATCGATGGAAACCTTGATCAAGGGCCGTCGTTCCGTGCGTCGCTATCGCGAAGAGAATGTGGATAAGGCATTGATCGAGCGGATGCTCGAGGTTGCCTGGCATGCCCCGACCGGAGTCAACTCCCGTCAGGTGCGATTCACGGTGCTGGATGACCGCGAGAAGTTGATTCGGTTTCGTGACGAGGTGATGGAGGGACTGGTGCGCCTTTCGAGGGAGAACCGGATTCCGAAGAGCATGTCGTACTTCACGCTTTTTGTCAAGGTATGGGAACGCCAGAAGGTCGACCTTATCTTCAGGAATGCGCCCCACCTCCTGATTGCCACAGCCCCGAAGGAGACCGCATGTCCCAGGGAGGACTGCCTGATCGCGCTCTCCTATTTTGAACTGTTGGCCCAGTCGAACGGTGTGGGGACTGTGTGGAATGGTATCGTGAAATGGGCCCTCGACGAGATGCTTCCGGAACTCAAGACGAAACTGGGGATCCCTCAGGATCACGTGTTCGGTTATGCCATGACCTTTGGCGTACCTGCGGTCCGTTATGCGCGTACCGTGCAGCATACCCCGGCGCTGATTCACCGCCCGCTGTAAATATTCACCAGCCCCGTCCGGCAGGCCGGTCCCTGCCGGG
>JAAXXR010000041.1 GCA_013334335.1 Chlorobiaceae bacterium | reverse complement strand
CACTATTGCGGGATGTTCTCCCGCGACGGCTACCGGGTTCGAGGCATCGATCTGGACAGCACCATGATCGAGGTGGCTGCACGGAGTTACCCCGATGCGTCATTCAGCTGTATCGACATGCGGAATGTGGAGTTGGCAGGGGAGGGGTTCAGGTTCGTCTACGCTATCGGCAACGTCGCGGCGCACCTTCCCGGTGAAGCGTTCGCCGGGTTCGTCGGAAAGGTGAACGCGATGCTCGTTCACGGAGGGCGCTGGGTCGTGCAGGTGATGAACTGGGACGCCCTGATGCCGTTGACGTGTTACGAGTTTCCGGTCAGGACGATCGAAGGGCACGACGGAGCGCTGACCTTCCATCGCCGCTATGACGCCATCACTTCCGAGTCGCTTGTCTTTTCGATATCGCTCCGGCGTGCCGGTGCGGTACTGTACAGCGAACAGGCGAGCCTCTACCCGCTCAGCACCGAAATGTACCTGCAACTGCATGAATCCGCAGGGTTCGAATGCCTGGAGGTCGATGCCGATTTCAGTGGCGCTCCGCTCCGTCAGGTGCCGGGGAGCGGTTTGGTGATGGTGTTCGGGAAACCCTGATCAGTTGTAGGCTTCGATCCTCACATTGCTGATACCGCTGTTCATCATGCCGAGTTCACGGGCCGCAGCCTGTGAAATGTCGATGATCCGGTTCCTCAAATAAGGGCCCCGGTCGTTGATTTTGACGACGACCCGTTTCCCGTTTTCAAGGTTGGTGACCCACACTTTTGTTCCGAAGGGGAGTGAGCGGTGGGCCGCTGTGAAATCCCTCCGGTCGAAATGCTCGCCGCTGGCGGTTTTGCGACCGTGGAATCTGTTTGAGTAGTATGAAGCCTTACCCTCGGCCACGAGGAACATGGCCCCCTGGGTCATTTTTTTCGCCTTGAGGGCTTCGTCGTCTTTATCGGACGACTTGGCCATTGCAGGGTTCAGGGTCGGAATACGGGGTCCGTTTTCAGCCTCGAGTGACGCGAGGTTGGTGCCGGACTCTGCGGCACAAAGGTTCGTCAGTGACGGTGAGAGAATGAACGATGCTGCCATAAGCAGGCAGCGGATAGATACTCGGTGTTTCTTGTGCATAATAGCATCCCGGTTTATGCGCTGTTGCCCGATCTGGTACTGGAAGTCCAGTCCCATCCTTTTCTCGGTAACCCGCCGGTTTGTCTCATGTTTTTAAAACACGAAACCTCAATATACAAAAAGGTTTTTAAATGAAGAAATCGGTGCCCATGGACCTTCAGGGGGGCCTTTGGATGCTGGCTGAGGAGTTGTTATATAATTTAATATTAAGGACATAACGGATTTCCTCTTTGCTTTCCGGGCGCCGTGGCCGCGAGGTATTGCTTGGCGATAACACCCCCTTCCGGTTTCGGGTGTTGTTATGAAATGCAGTTGAAATAGTCCGGCTTCGGCATGATAACCATGGTTTTGTGAGGCTTGGTGAATTTGGCCTGGAATCATGGCCATTCGTGAAGCGATTAATGCCATGTCTTTGTTAGAGTGACCGGATGACCATGATCGTCTTCGGACAAACGTCAAGTGGAGGGGATGAAACAGATCGTGAACGGAGTGCGGAAGCAGATGGTTACGGCTTTTATTTTCCTGATGGCCGTGACCCTTTTCGCCCAGGCGGCTGTTGCTGGTGATGCTGAAAAGCTGCTCGAAACCGGAATCAGAAAAGGGCAGGAGGGGGATTACGCAGGGGCGATTGACGATTTTTCCCGCTCAATCAAGCTGAAACCGGACAATCCCGACGCTTTTTACAATCGGGGTCTTGCCAGGGGGTTTACCGGGGACCTGAACGGTGCCATCGCCGATTATACGAGGGCAATCCGGATCGATCCCCGATCGGTCGGCGCCTTCAATAACCGGGGCTTCACCCGTGCGGCACTCGGCGATTACGCTGCAGCCATCGCGGACATCACGAAGGCGATTGAACTCGATCCCGAGATGCCGCAACTGTTCAACAACCGGGGAACGGTCAGGACCTCGACGAAGGATTACCGCGGAGCGATCGACGATTTCAACCGGGCGATCGAACTCGATCCGGGACTCGCTGGCGTCTACAACAACCGCGGTCTCGCCAGGGGGTTCGCCGGGGATATCGAAGGCGCGATTGCCGACTACACCAAATCGGTCGGTCTTGATCAGCGCTACGCGGCCGCATGGTACAACCGTGGCAATGCCAAGGGGTTGCTCAATGATGCGAAAGGGGCGATCGAGGACTATTCGAAGGCGCTTGTCCTCGAGCCCGGGATGCTCGCAGCATGGAACAACAGGGCTTTCTCGAAGATTTATCTTGGCGACTATCCGGGTGCGATTTCGGATCTTGGCCAGATCGTCAGGCTCGATCCCGCCAACTCTTCCGGCTGGTATAACAGGGGGATCGCAAGGAAGCTCTCAGGCGATCGTGCCGGTGCGATCGCCGATCTGAAAAAGGCGGCTTCCCTGGGAGACTCCCTGGCGGTTGAGGTGCTGAACTCTTTCGAGCAGTGAGCGTCCACACCCTTTTCCGGGCCGGTTTTGCACGGTGCTGGCATTTACTGCTGATTGCGTATATTGGCAAACGGTTAAGAATTCCGAAATCAAGTGCCGATACGTGACTGTTTCCGAAATGACTTTTCGTTCCGCGATTCATGTACATCGGACCTCCGCTCACGGATTCGTCTAATATCTGCGGCAACAAGAATTTTCTGCTTTATGTCAACCACAGCTGAAGAGCCCCATATATCTTCCCGTTCTCAAGACTCCGATTTCAAACGACTCGCCACGTTGTCCCTTGCGGCATTGGGTGTGGTGTTCGGTGATATCGGCACCAGTCCCCTGTATGCGATTCGTGAATGTTTCCATGGTGAGTACAGCATTCCGGTGACGACCCAAAACGTGCTTGGGGTGCTTTCCCTCCTGGTCTGGGCGATCATCATGATTGTGACCATCAAGTATCTCACCTTCATCATGAAGGCCGACAACGAAGGTGAAGGGGGGATCCTGGCGTTGACCTCCCTGATCATTTCACACAGCAAGAAAAAAAGCAAGAAGAACAGCAACGGTCAGCGATGGTTCCTGGTGGGCATCGGCCTGTTTGGCGCGTCGCTGCTTTACGGCGACGGGATGATCACGCCGGCGATTTCGGTGCTCAGCGCTGTGGAGGGTATGCAGATCATCGCACCTGAACTGGGAGCGCTCGCCATCCCGGTCACAGTGTCGATTCTGGTCGCGCTTTTCCTGTTCCAGAACAACGGTACGGCAAAGGTCGGCGCCCTGTTCGGCCCGATCATTCTTGTGTGGTTCCTGGTTATCGGCATTCTCGGCCTCAACGAGATCATCCGTTACCCCCGGATACTCATGGCGCTTTCTCCGTGGTACGCTGTCGAGTTTCTCCTGGACAACCACATGCACGGATTCATGGTCCTCGGCGCAGTCTTCCTTTCAGTGACCGGTGCCGAGGCACTGTATGCCGATATGGGCCATTTCGGCCGCCGCCCGATCCGTCTGATCTGGATGTCGCTGGTACTTCCCGCGCTGCTCCTGAACTATTTCGGGCAGGGGGCCCTGCTGCTCGGTTCCCCTGAATCCTCCCACAACCCCTTCTATTCGCTGGTGCCGTCGTGGGCAATGATTCCCATGGTCGTGCTCGCCACCATGGCGACCATCATTGCTTCGCAGGCGCTCATCACCGGCGTTTTTTCATTGACCCAGCAGGCAATACAGCTCGGCTACCTGCCAAGGCTGACGATCAGGCACACTTCGGCGAGCCATATCGGGCAGATCTACGTGCCGGCGGCAAACTGGTCGCTGATGTTCGCCACGGTCGGTCTTGTGGTAGGGTTCGGTTCCTCAAGCAGGCTCGCTTCGGCTTACGGCGTTGCCGTTACGGCCACGATGCTGATTTCCACGATTCTTTTCTACTTTGTCGCCCGTGACCTGTGGAAGTGGAACCGTTTCGTCGTGAATCTCCTGGTCGGCTTTTTCATGGTCATCGACCTGTCGTTTTTCGTGGCCAGCATGAGCAAGCTGTTCCATGGAGCCTGGTTTCCCCTGGTCATCGGTCTGTTCTGCTTCATGATCATGCTGACCTGGCAGCAGGGGCGTTCGCTCCTGCTCAGGCAGATCCAGGACAGGACGCTGACGCTGGCTGAATTCGCGGAGAGCCTCGCCATTCAGCAACCGCTGAGGGTTAAGGGACAGGCGATCTTTCTGACGGCCAATCCGGACATCGTGCCGATTGCACTCCTGCACAACTTACGCCACAACAAGATGCTGCACTCGGAAGTCGGCCTGTTGAATTTCTCGACGGAACGGGTGCCCCGTGTGCCCAACAGCAGGAAAGTCGAAGTCACCCCGCTGGCAAACGGTCTGTACCGGATCGTTGCCAGGTATGGGTTCATGGAGTACCCGAACATCCGGCAGGTGCTTGCGCTCGCAAACCAGCAGGGGATGAACTTCAAGCCGGAAGCCATCAGCTTTTTCCTGAACCGTGAAAAGATCGTGAGCGGAATGAAGTCGAAAATGAGCGTCTGGAGAAAGAAGCTGTTCGCCCTGATGGCCAGGAATGCCCTGAGTGCGACCGCCTATTACGATCTTCCCTCCGGGCAGGTGATCGAAATCGGTGTTCAGGTTCAGATCTGAACGCGTAGGGACATTGTTTTTTTTAGAGAATAGTTATATATATGAATGTATATTGGCTCTATAGTGATGCGAGGTGGTCATGATGTTCGAGCAGGTACAGAATATTGTTGGCAATCCCCTGCCGTCGCTGCTGGTGATCCTCAACCTCGTGGTGATCGAGAGCCTCTTGTCAGTTGACAACGCTGCCGTGCTGGCCACCATGGTCATGGATCTGCCGCCAAAGCAGCGCTCCGCAGCCCTGAAGTACGGAATTATCGGTGCCTATCTGTTCAGGGGGATTTGTCTGCTTCTTGCCGCATGGCTGGTCCGGATCTGGTGGCTCAAACCCTTCGGGGGGCTCTATCTGCTCTTTCTGGTGTTCAAGTGGTGGAAAGGGCGAAAGACGCAATCGGTATCAGACGACTACTACGATAAGCAGGAGAGCTGGTTATACCGCGCGATCAACCGTTCAATCGGAGGTTTCTGGGCAACGGTGATCCTGATAGAGATGATGGATCTTGCCTTTTCCATCGACAATATTTTTGCTGCCGTTGCGTTCACGGACAACATCATCCTGATCTGTATCGGGGTGTTTATCGGCATTCTTGCGATGAGGTTCGTGGCACAGGGCTTTGTCCGCCTCATGGAGCAGTACCGGTTCCTTGAAACCTGTGCATTTCTGGTGATCGGGATCCTTGGCCTGAAACTGACGCTTTCGGTAACCGAACATCTCTATCCGGGTTCGGCTTTCGGCAGGTTGCTGGATGGTCACCAGGCAGACATGATCACTTCCGGGTTGACCGTAGCTATTTTTATCATTCCTGTCATGACGAGTATCATGTTCAATTTTCCATCTCGTGAGCGGTCTGACGAAAGGGTTTCATAGTTTTGGTCATATGTGTTACGTTAAAAGCTAAAGAAGAGCATTTCATTATGACATCTCACAACGGTTTCAATCATCGCCTTCGCGATTATATCCTGAAGAAGCACGGTTCGATCAATGCGTTTTGCCGTGCCACGGGCATCAAATATCCTGCACAGATGACCCCATACCTCAAGGGGAAGTGTCTGCCCGGCAAAAAGATGCTTGAACGACTCGAAAAAGACGGTGCGGATGTCGACTGGATTCTCACCGGTCATGCGGTCGGAGAGATGGTGACTCCCATCAGTGACGCGCTCGCGCTTTCCCGTTACCGTATGGATATCGACAACCTTCTTCGTCAGGTACGCCTGCACATCGGCAGGTTCGACGACCGGCTCAAGCCGGCAATAGAGGCGTACGCGGTCCTGGATCATGCCGAAAATGTCGTCGACCTGAACGGATCGCTCGAAAAGTTTCTCGGTTACGGGCCGGATGAGCTTTCTTCTGCCTCTCTTTCCACGCTGATCCACCCGGACGACTACGCACAGATCAAGAGTGCCCTGCAGCGCCAGAAACCGGACGAGGCGGTCCTCATGTTCTATTCACGGTTCCGTGCCGGAGACGGTTCATACATCAACGTCGAGTGGAGCCTGTCGGTCAAGAGGAAACCGATGTCGGATCTCAACGAATATGCCATGATTCTTCGCAAGACCGAATGCAAGGTGTGCTGACATCCGCCTCGTCGGATTTTCCTGTGCTCAAGCAAAGCCGGCGTCAAACGCCGGCTTTGTTCATTTTCAGGCGGTTATGCATTTTCAGTGATATTCTCTTTGCACTGATATTTATATATATCATATATCATTATCTTCTCAAGTTATATCTGTCCGTGTATCTGTTTCTTGATTTGTGATATTTGTGTTGTTTTTTGTGATAATAATAATTTTATTCTATTAAGACGATTTGATAGGCCGGCGACACAAACAATATCTGTTTGTATTGATCCCGGACACGAATAAAAAGGTTTCTCACGCCAGTGAGAATGAGCAGATCCGTGGGGGAACTCTGCTCGAGAAAAAGCGGCTTTCCAGCCGCTTTTTTTTGCACTCCTGTATTTCAAGGAGATGCTATGATTGAAAACTTATTTTCATTAAAGCCGGTTATCAATCTCGTAACGTTCAGATTAAACGGGAGTAGCGACCATGCGTCTGATTCTGATGACCGGAAAGGGTGGTGTCGGCAAAACATCCGTGGCTGCAGCAACAGGGCTTCGCTGTGCAGAGCTCGGTTACAGGACGCTGGTGCTGAGCACTGACCCTGCACACTCGCTTGCGGACAGTTTCGATATCGGGCTTGGCCACGAACCCACGAAGGTCTGCGACAACCTTTGGGGCGCGGAACTCGATGTGCTCGAAGAGCTTGCCCTGAACTGGGGTAGCGCCAAACGATACATCACCGAGGTGCTTCAGGCTCGAGGGCTTGATGGAGTCCAGGCAGAGGAGCTCGCCATATTGCCTGGCATGGATGAGATCTTCGGGCTGGTCAGGGTGTTCCGGCACCACAAGGAGGGTCAGTACGATGTGCTGATCATCGATTCAGCCCCAACCGGCACGGCGCTGAGGCTCCTCAGCATTCCCGAGGTGGGGGGCTGGTATATGAGGCGTTTGTACAAACCTCTTGAAAAGGTTGCGGTGTATCTCCGGCCTCTCGTTGAGCCTTTTTTCAAGCCAATTGCAGGATTCTCGCTTCCGGACAAGGCGATGATGGATCTGCCGTATGAATTTTACGAACAGATCGATGCGCTGGGCCGGATACTGACCGACCACACGGTTTCATCAGTTCGGCTGATCACCAACCCCGAGAAGATGGTGATCAAGGAGTCGCTTCGCGCACAGGCATACCTCAGCCTTTACAATATTGCGGTCGATATGGTGGTGTCGAACAGGATCATTCCTGACGAAGTCGTCGATCCATACTTTCAGTACTGGAAGGAGAACCAGAAACTCTACCGGCAGGAGATCATCGATAACTTCAGCCCGCTTCCCGTGCGGGAAGTTCCCCTGTTCACGCGCGAGATCTGCGGGCTTGCGACGCTTGAGCAGCTGAAAGAGCTGCTGTACGGTGATGAGGACCCCTCGCAGGTCTATTTCAAGCGGAAAACCATGGAAATTGTCCGGGTCGACAAGGGGTTCAACCTGGAACTCTATCTTCCGGGTATTCCCGATGAAAATATCCAGCTCAGCAAGAGCGGAGACGAACTGAACATCAGGATAGGGAATCATCGCAGGAATATGGTGCTGCCCCAGTCGCTGGCGACACTGAGGACCGGCGGGGCAGAAAAGCGCGGAGATCGTCTGATTATCAGTTTTTTTGACGAATTAGCCCCCTGATACAAAAAATGAGATCTATATATTTTTATTTTTTATTACAATCAGTATTAGTGTTTCACTGCATATAAAGTCTATAAAGACACGAGGAGGTCTTGATGAAGCAATTCAGGGTTGGAGAGCCCATTGTCTACCACAAGCCGAAAAGCTCGGTTTCTCCAGGCCCAAGGGCCAAAGCTGTCTATCCTCTGGCAACCGGGGAGCACTACCATTATGTGGTGGATAAATTCTGGAAGGTGACTTCCGTCAACAATGACGGTACGATCGAAGTGGTCACCCGAACCGGAAAGAAGCATCTCCTCCCGGTCAATGACCCCAACATCAGTAAGGCCCGCCCCCTGCAGCAACTGCTGTACAGAAAACGCTTCCCCAATTAACCGGGGCGTGTAACTCATCCCTGCGGATTATTTTTCCCCCTCCCCTACAGGTTCTGAACCGGTACGAAGATGTTTCGCCTCGGTATCGAACCAGAGCGGCTTTTCATTGCGAAGCATGCTTGCCACCACCTGGAATTCGGCCGGGTCGGCGAACAGGTGATTTTCGATCAGCTGGTTGCTTGAATCGTAAAAGGCGATCCGGCCTTTGTGCCCTGCCAGATCCCAGCGGCTGTAGTAGCTCGCGACGAGAATGTTTGCCATGACGGTTCGATTGAATGTTCGGAATCGTTGCGGTCCCTGACCAAGGTACTATTCGGTAAAAATCGCATCATGGCGTCCGGCCCACTCGGCGGTCGCTTTCTTGCCGGACGGCAGGATGGTCGATCCTGAAATGATTGCGCCGGCCAGGTTGGTGCCGGTCAGGTTGGCCCCGGTCAGGTTCGCTCCTTTCAGGGAGGCGTGATCGAGGTTCGCGTCGAAGAGCGAGGCTTTGGAGAGGTTTGCCCCGTCAAGATTGGCTCCGTAGAGCATGGCTCCGAAAAGGATTGCGTTGCTGAGGTTCGCTCCGGAAAGATCGGCGCCCTTCATGAAAGCGCGGTCCAGATTTGCGTCCTCGAGGTTGGCGCCTTTCAGGTTTGCCTGTTTCATGTCGGATTTATGGAAGTTTGCCCCCGCAAGCGAAGCACCTTCAAGATTCGCGTTGTTCAGGTTGGCTCCGGCCATGACGGATTTCGACAGCGTTGCCTTCCTGAGATCGACGCCCTGGAGATCCGTGTCTTCGAGTTTTTCTTCCGGCATGTCGATCTTGATCTCGGGGTTCTCTTTCCTCATGGTGTTCCACGCCTGCACCTCCCTGATTTCGGGCCCGTTGACCGGGGGTGTTTTCAGTCCCGATTGAGGGATGGCTTCCATGGCGGGGGCTCTCTCGGGCACGACCGGCGGAGTGAAAACCGGCGGAGATGCAGGAGTCTCCATCACGAACCTTGCGTCTTTCCGCATCGCCCAGGATCTATCAGCCGGACGGCCGGATGGAAGTATGGTGTTGTTCGACACGGTGGAGTTGCCGACCAGGGCGTTGTCAAAGAACCTGGCCTCGTTGAGCTGCGCCCCCTTGAGGTTTGCCGATTCAAGATCGGTGTCGAACAGAATGGCTCCATTCAGGTTTGCCTGTTCGAGATTCGAACCCGAAAGTTTCGCCCATCTGAGGTTCGCCAGCGCCAGGTTCGCCCGTTCCAGTCGGGCGTTCTTCATGAACGCACCGTTCAGGTTGGCGCCTTCCATCCATGCATTCGTGGCGTCAACCTCTTTCATGTTCGCTTTCTTCAGGTAAGCCATCTGCAGGTTCGCACCTTTCAGATTCGCACGGTCAAGCGTCGCGCCGCTCAAATCCGATTTCGACAGGTTGGCCCCTTCCAGATTGGCCGCATTGAGGTTGGCGCCTTCAAGATTCACTTTCGTAAGATCGATGTACCGATCGGGATTTGCCTTTCTCATGGCGTTCCATTCGGCAACGTTTTTTTTCAGCAGGTCAGCCTGCTGACGATCATACGCCTGGCTTGTGGATGCCACGGTTGCCGAAAGCGCTATCAGGAACGCAGGCAGGGTGTGCTTGAAGGTGGTCATGGTCGGTATCCGGTCAGGGTTGGATAATCGTTGAGGTCGCGACTTGTGCTGCAAGCCGTCATTAAAGGCAATTTACGCAAAAAGAGGGTCAGTGCCACGAGATGGGGAGTAGACGGAGGAAACTGAAATCGATGGCGTAACGTTGACTTGTGTAGCATCAAGATCAATTAAACGAAAAAGGACAGACGTATGGATTCGGTCTACAGTGGAAAAGTGCTCGTCGCCGGAGCTACCGGCAAGACGGGGAGTTGGGTTGTCAGGCGATTGCTTCATTATGGAATCCCGGTAAGGGTACTTGCGCGTTCGGAACAGAAGGCAAGGGAGATGTTCGGCGAAGGGGTTGAGATCGTCACCGGAAAGATTCAGAGCCTCGGGGATGTAGCCCGCGCCGTGGAGGGTTGCAGCGCCGTCATTTCCGCACTCGGTTCCAGTTCTGTTTCCGGGGAGTCCTCTCCCTCGGAGGTGGACCGGGATGGAGCGATACGTCTGATCGACGCGGCGGAGAAGGCTGGCGTCCGTCATGTAGCCATGGTCAGTTCGATCGCGGTCACGAAATGGTACCATCCGCTGAACCTGTTCGGTCGGGTGCTCACCATGAAACATGAGGCTGAAGAGCATCTCAGGAACGTGTTCGGCCAGCGGGATCTTTCCTACACCATCATCCGTCCGGGCGGGTTGAGGGATGGCGAGCCCCTGCAGCACAAGCTGCAGGTCGATCAGGGCGACAGGATCTGGAACGGCGGGATCGACCGTTCGGATGTCGCAGAACTTGCCGTCCTTTCGCTCTGGGTTCCGAAAGCAAGGAACAAAACCTTCGAAGTGATCGACGAGGCCCCGGAGCCACAGACCTCGCTGGAGGGATATTACGACCTTCTTCACGACTGACCCGGCCAGGGAGCTTCCCAGGATGTTTTCCCGGGGGGGAGCTCGGCGCTCCCAGGTCAAGGCGCCGCAGGCGCCAGGCATGATACACGCAGAGCACTATGTTACGCTCCTCCGTTGATCACTTCCGGCATTCAAACAGAGATGAAGCTCTTTGGGAGAGTGGAAGTTGTTATCGGAGCAAGAATCGGCGCATGCGGTGTGGTTGCGGATGAAAAAGTGAACAAGAAGATCCAGGGGATGCTGATTCCCCCGGATCTCCTTATGGGACAGGCTCTTGCCGTTATGGCCCGCCGGACCGGTCAGATTTTCCGTGTAGGGATCAGGCTGCCGGCAGTGTTGATCACCAACCCCAGCCCAGACTGGACGGTCGATAGGGCCGAACCCGCAATGTTGCCGATAAAGTTGAGCGGGACGGCGACAATGGCACCAGCCGAGTTCAGAATCGGAGCGCCTGCCGAGGTGATGACCCCCAGGGCTGATCCTGCAGTGGAGCTGATCATGCCTGCCGAAGCGGCAACCACATCGGTCAGGGTCCTGACGGCCAATCCTGCCACCGGGGCAAGCGTTTGGACTCCCTTCACCACCACATTTACTGGAATCATACCCAGGTCAACCATGCCCTGAGTCACGTCGGCGATCGATGACGCGCCGAGTTGTTTCTCGTTTGCCATGATGAAATCTCCTTTTGGTTCATGTTGAGATGCAACAACCGGGAAAAAAAGGATATTCCCTTCCCTCAATTTACTCAATCAGTGTACCGGCGTCAACAACCGCCCGGACAAAAATGGAAAAGGGCCCGATGGGCCCCTCTCCTGACTCTCCTGCGCACATCAGGTCAATCCCTGAAGCGGCTTCCTACCTCTTTTGATGGAGTGGCGTAACCAGAAACTTCGGGAGATCCGCCCCTCAGGCCAGAACCTGCTCCCGCCCCGCCGTAAAGGTAAGGGTAGGCGTTTGCTCCAAGCCGCTTGGTGGTCTTGCCGATATTTTCAAGTGCGTCACCCACAACCCACCAGTGTCCGTCAATAAAGACTTCAAGAAATCTTCCGTATGCTTCTGCTCCCTGAACGAAAGCGCCAGACGCGTTGTTCATGATGATTTTCCGATTAGTGGTTCACACTGTTATATGTGAGAATTTACACAAATCCTGCACCAACACAAAATAGTATCGACGCTCCACGTTTTTTACTCGATCAGTTTCAGGCTCATGAGCAACTCCTGGCCGCTGAACGGTTTTTTCAGGGTCGCGTTGGCGCCGAGTGCGTCGGCAAGCACCAGGTAGTTTTCGGGTCCGACTTTGCCACCGCCGGAAATCGCCACGATTTTAATTGAAGGGTTCATTTTTCTGACCTCCATGATCGTTTCGATCCCCTCTTTGTCGGGCATGATCAGGTCGGTGATGACCACATCGATATCCCGCTCCTGCTGGAGTATCTGAATACCTTCCGTACCGTTTTCAGCCTCGATAATCGTGTGGTTTTCCCGTTTCAGGGTGGTGGCGATAAATTTTCTGACGGCGGCGTCGTCGTCGATAACCAGTATGTTCATGATAGTGCTGGTGATGAATTTTTGTTGGAGATGAGAAGTTCATTGACCGTTGATGCCATCTGGGCGAGCTTCACCGGTTTTTTCAGGAGCCTGCTGATGCCGTAATGGTCGAGGGGAAGGGCAATGTCGGAGTTCTGTCCGTATCCGGTCATCAGGATGACCGGCAGTCCCGGATTGATTTTACGCAGTTCTTCAGAGAGCTGGATACCGGTCATTTCCGGCATGGTGAGGTCGGTGATCACCAGATCGAAGCGTTCAGGGGCATTCCGGTAGAGCCGCAGGGCTTCGATAGGCGATTTTTCCGCATGGATGGTAAACCCCAGCTTGGAGAGCATCAGGGTCATCATTTCCACGGTGGCGATCTCGTCATCGATGAAGAGGATGCTGCCGCTCCCCTGAAGCGGTTTTTCGTCCTCGATGGCACTGGCAACCTTCTCGTCGATGACCGGCAGGAAGATGCTGAAGGTCGTGCCCTTGCCGGGGGTGCTCTCGACGGTGATTTCTCCGTTGCAACTGACGATGATGCCGTGGACGACCGAAAGCCCGAGGCCGGTACCCTTTTCCACCGATTTGGTGGTGAAGAACGGCTCGAAGATACGTTCAATGGTGGCCTCGTCCATGCCGATTCCGGTATCCGAAACACTCAGACGGAGATAGGGGCGATGGCGCAGTTTCGGAAACACCTTCAGCATCGTGGCATCAGGCGTGATCTCATTGAGCTCGATCTTCAGCTTTCCCCCGGAGCCCTCCATGGCCTGGAATGCGTTGGTGCAGAGATTGATGATCACCTGGTGGATCTGCGAAGGGTCGGCCAGGATGTTCCGGCACTCCTTGTCGATGAGCTGCTCGATGGTAATGCTCGATGGAATCGATGGCCGGAGCAGCTTCAGGGCTTCGTTGACGATGGCCTGGACGCTCATCGGTGCGGGAGTGCTCTCCTGGGCCCGGCTGAAGGTCAGGATCTGTGAGACGAGATTCTGGGCGCGCTCGGCGGCCAGCATGATCTCCGAGAAATAGTCATGCAGCACATCGTCGAAGGCGAGGCTCATTACTCCCATTTCGGCATAGCCGAGGATTGGTGTCAGGATGTTGTTGAAGTCATGCGCGATGCCACCGGCAAGGGTTCCGATGGTTTCAAGCCGCTGGGATTTGCGCAGCCTCGATTCGAGTTTCTGCTTCTCTTCCTGCGCCCTGATCCGTGTCGTAATGTCGAACAGGATCCCGTCGATGCCGGTGAATTCACCCTTCGGAGAAAATGTAGAGGTTTTGCGGTCTTCGATCCAGCGGACCTCTCCATTGCGGGTAAGAATGCGGTAGGTGAGGGTGTCTGATTTCCGCTCGGCTCTCAGGGCGAGGTTCGAATCGATGACCAGTTGCCGGTCATCGGGGTGGATGATCCCGTAGGTCTCGAGCAAATCATGCTGGAACTCTTCGCGGGTAAAATCGGGCAAGGCGTCGGGATACATCGAGAGCATGGATGCACCGCTGCTGTTGATGCGGTAAACCGCCCCCGGGATGTTGTCGATCAGTGACTTGAACTCCTGTGCGATCCGTTCCTGCAAGGCGCTGTTCCGGAGCGCCTCTTCCGTTTTTTTCGATTCGGTCAGATCCACGAACATGCAGCTTGCGCCGACAATCCTGCCGCTGCTGATGATCGGCATGCTGTAGAAGAGCGCCGGGAAACGGGTTCCGTCTTTCCTGAGGCAGGTGTATTCATTGTTTTCGGGCACGGCGCAGCTGGCGTCGTTGAAGGTCCCGCAACAGAGTGCGAACTTGTCGCGATCTTCGGGTATGCAGAGATCCCTTGCCTGCATCCTGTCCTGCATATCCGACTGGGAATAGCTGAACGTTTCACTGCAAATGTGGTTCGAATAGGTGATGTTCAGGTCGGTGTCGACTTCGAACAGGGGCAACGGCAGCAGTTCGGTCAGGCCCCTGAAGTGCTGCTCGTTTTCAAGGCGGGCCCGTTCGGAGTTGATCAGGTCGGAGATGTTCCTGCTGATACCGAAAAGCACCGGCTGTTTGTCCCAGATGCCTCTGGCGACTTTGGTATCGACAGGGATGAGCTCGCCGGTGCGCGTTTTCAGCGGCACCGTGCAGGTGACCGATTTCCCCTCCAGCATCTCCTGAAGCGCGGTCAACGCCTCCTGATGACGTTCTTCAGGATGGAACTCAAGGGTATGTCGACCGATCTGATCGCCGGGCTCGTAGCCGAGCTTGGAGGTGACTGCGGCGTTGCTGGCGATCACCTTGCCTTCCTGATCGATGATGAACAGGAAGTCGTCGATCGTGTCGAAGAGCGATTCGAGGTTGTTTTTCGCCGCAGAGACCTGCTCTTCCTGACAGGCGTGGGCAATGGCCGCCCCGATGTGGGAGGCGATGGTCTCGAGTCCCTTGCAGGCCAGGTCAGGCACCCTCGAAAGCTTGTGAGAGGTGACGTTCAGGCAGGCGATCACCTCTCCGTGGTAAGAGACCGGAAGAATGGCGATGGCCCGGGGCTTCTCGTTGCGGACCGCTTCCTGGCACGGGAGGCCGAGTGTCGTGTAATCGGCATAGACCGGTTCACCTTTCAGGATGAGTTCGGCCTGTTCGGTATCGAACGAGTAGCTGCCGGTGCATGCGATGAACTCCTGCGAAAGTCCTTCATGACAGGCAAGGGTCAGCGTACGTTTTTCGTGATCGACCAGGTAGATACCCCCGGCCTCCATCCCGGAAATCTTGAACGCACAACGTAGAATGTTGTTCAGCGTCTGGTCGAAGGTGGCGGTCGCACTCAGTTTGATGGCAAGGTCAAGCTCCGCCTGGATGATCGTTTCAACCATTTTCCGCTGGAGGGCGTTGGCGATGACACCGCCGGCCAGCTTGAGTACCGAGACCGTCTCGGGCGGCCAGTTCCGCGCCTCTCTGACGGCATCAAACCCGATATACCCGAACGGAGACGGACCTGCGGCGAGCGGGATGACCAGGAGTGACTGGATATTCTGCGATTCGAGAATCTCTTTTTCAGCGGACCCTTCCTCGGGCATGGCTGATAAAATCGGGATGTGGATGACTTCGTTGTTGTTGATTTTCTGCATCCACCAGGGGAAGGTGCCGGTCGGAAGCTCCTTGAGCAGGTCTATCTGGGGTTCGATCCCTTCGGCACACCATTCGTGGGTGTTGTCCATCAAGGTGAGGTCTTCCGAAAACTGGAACACGTAGCAGCGGTCAGCCTGGACCTGTTCTCCGATCAGTTGCAGGGTGCTCTGGACCATGCCGTCGATTTCATCGGACGGGAGGTTGATGAAGCGGTTCGAGATGGTGGTGGTGAGCCGTTCGAATGCGCGGCTCCACTTCAGCGCCTCCTCGGCGGTTTTTCTTCCGGTGATCTCCTGATGCGAACCGATCATTCTGGTCGGGTTGCCCGACTCGTCCCGGGAGAACACCTTGCCCCGGTCAAGGACCCAGATCCAGTGGCCCTCTTTGTGGCGAATTCTCAGTTCCAGTTCGTAATGGTCGGTTTTGCCCTCGAAGTGCTCCCTGAGCAAGTCGTTCGAACGCTCAAGGTCGTCGGGGTGGCAGTGTTCCTGCCAGAACCGGATGGTCAGGGGGGAGATTTCCTTGAGGTCATAGCCGATCATGGCTGCCCAATGGGCGTTGACCGTGAGCGAACCGGTGACCATGTCCCAATCCCAGGTGCCGGCAGCGGTCGCGTCCAGCGCCATGGAGAGGTTTTCGGCAGACTGCTCGGCGAGGGCAAGTTTTCTTTCCAGTTCTTTGAGCCTGTTCCGGAGCGCAGAACTCTCCTGTTCCAGGTTGCCGGTGCTGAAAAGTTGGTCCATTGAAACTCTGGGGATGGGGTTGAAACAGATGGCCCTGACCTGTTGTCCGACAGTCGGGGTTATCTGGACGACATATAATATACAAATGAAATCAGGGCATTAACCCCTCCGGGCCGGGTTTTTCACTCAAGGGTTCAGTGTATGAGGTTTTCGATGGCGTCGAGAAGTTCCTGGGTGCCGAACGGCTTGCTGAGCGTGGCGTCGGCGCCCATGGCCTTTGCCAGGCTGAGGTAGCTCTCCGGGATGCAGATCCCCCCACCGGAGATGGCAAGAATCCTCAGGCGCGGATAATCTTTCCTGATGTCGGTGATGGTTTCAATCCCCTCCTTTTCCGGCATGAGCAGGTCGGTGACGATGACGCCGATCTCCTGGTGTTTCCTCAGCATCTCGATGCCTTCAAGTCCGTTAGCGGCCTGGAGGGTGTCATAGCCCTCTTCCTCAAGGATTTCACAAATCATCTGCCGGATGTCCTCGTCATCCTCGATGACCAGTATGGCGTCATGAATTTTCATGTCCTACCCGTTGTCGTTTTCAGGTGAACCGGTTGCTCCTTCTCTCCGTGCCGCCGGATCGGCCTGACTGCATACGCGGAGTCCACTACTCTGAAGATACAAGTTTGTATGAAAAAACGTTTATCGTGATTCCAGCTGTTTATTCCGGAACGCGGTCGCTTCGATGGCGATGGTCACCAGCAGGTTGACCAGGACCGACACCGAGATGTACCAGGTCCAGGCCAGCCCGAGGAATTTCAGCAGGAAAACGATGGCCATGCTGGCAATCAATCCGACACTCAGGCTGACAGGGTGCAACTTCATGCTACTCCTTGAGAACAGGAAAAGTCCAAGCAGTCCACCGTAGGTGAACGAGGCGATCTCCAGTCCGAGCATCACGATCGCCTCGTTGCGCGTGTCGAAGAGCGGGGCGATCGCTACCAGCAGAACCGCCCATGCAAGGCTGATCAATCTGGAGGTGCCGAGTGTCGCCCTTCCCCCGAGGAGGTCGTTGACGGTCGAGGAGGCCAGCGAGTTGATTGCCGAGCTATGCGTGGACATGGCCGCCGAGAGCACGCCGGCGATAAGCAGCCCCTTGAGTCCGCTCGGGAGCTGGTGGACGATGAAGTTGGCGAATTCCCGGTCTTTCTGCATGGGGGCCGCCTGCATGAACAGGTAGATCATCGAGCCTGCGAGCAGGAAGACGGTGAACTGGAACAGGACGAAGAATCCACTGCCGACCATGGCTTTGCGCGCAGCGGAGAGGTCCCTGCAACCGAGGACCCGCTGGACCATCATGTGGTCGACGCCATGCGAGCAGAGCGAAAGCAGCGCGCCCCCGAAAAATGCTCCGAAGAAGGCAAGCGGGTTGGTGAAGATGTGGCTGTCCGGGTTGATGATCCGCAATTTCCCCGCTGCCTGGAGCCTCGTCAGCAACTCGGGCATGGGGACATCCATGGTATTCATGATAAAGGCGATCGACACGAGTCCGCCGGCAAGGTAAAGGCCGAACTGGAAGCTTTCGAGCCACACGACAGCCTTGATTCCGCCGAACAGGGTATAGATGAGGGTGACCAGTCCGATGACGACGATCGATACCGGCAGCGACCATCCGGTCACCACCTCGACGATGGCTCCGGCGGCGAACAGCCTGAGCGCGTCGCCGAGCGTACGGGTTACCAGGAACACGGTCGAGGCGACCTTCTGCATCTGCGGACCGAAGCGGATGCCGATCACCTGGTAGATGGAGTTGACCCCATGCGCGAAATAGAGCGGCAGGAGGATCGCGCTGACCAGGACCCTGCCGACAATATAGCCCATCGCCAGCTGGAGGAAGGTCCAGTCGCCCCGGTAGGCGAGGCCGGGCACGCTCACGAAGGTCAGCATCGAGGTCTCCGAGGCCACGATCGAAAACATCGAGGCGATCCAGGGAAGCTTGTGTCCGCCGAGGAAGTAGTCTCCGGTGCTCTTGTTGCTCCTGCCGTGCCAGAGCCCGAACAGCGTATTGGCAGCAAGGAAGAGCAGTACTATGGATAGGTCAAGCGGCTGCATGGGCTGGTTCGTCTTGGTTGAATTGCTGTTCTCCGCCGGTTCAGGGGCTCAGGTGTCGTAAAGATGGAAGTTCGGCTTCACCGCCGCGAATCCGGCCTCATCCTTCTCCCAGGAGGAGAGGATGGCATGCACGGGCTCACCGCGCAGGATTTTCGAACGGACGGCGCTGCTGCCTGCCAGCAGGTCGAAGGCCGGGACGGTGTCGTTGAATTCGTACACCCCGTCGAGGAACGAGAGCTGCTCCGGCCAGAGTTCCCTGATCGAGCAGGTCATGGCGACCGCAGTCGCGAAGGGCCTGAAACGTTCATGGTCCGTGACATGCAGGTAGATCCCGCCGATCACTTCGTCGCGATATTTGTGGAAGGTCGGCCGGAACCATGTCGGCCGGAATACGACCCCTTCGAGACCAAGCGTATCAAGTCTCGATGCGAGTTCGAAGGGCTCGATGAAGGGTGCGCCGCTCATCAGGAACGGCATGGTGGTGCCCCTGCCTTCCGAGAGGTTCAGCCCTTCGAAGAGGCACATGCCGGGATAGACCTCCGCAACCGGGAAGGAGGGCATGTTCGGCGATGGGGGGACCCA